>CANMJR010000022.1 GCA_947498025.1 Helicobacteraceae bacterium | reverse complement strand
CTATATTTGATAATCTTGCAGGATAGGGATATTTTACTATATGCTCCTTTTTTGTAAAAGGTTCATCTAAAAAATAAGTTAATATTTTCAATTTTGTCAGTACTGCATTTACAAATTTGCCTAGCCAATAGATTTTTGGATGGAGTGTTAGGATATTTAAAATAAAAGTTTTTACAATTTTTTTTGTAATGGCTTCATCTAAATAAGGTACCTGTTCGTAAAATTTGTTGAATGGCTCTAAGTATTGCGCGTTATTGACACTTACAAATCCTCCTAACCCTGTGTTGATGACCTTGCTTCTATCTGTGGAGTAGTAGCCAAAATCGCCAATAGTCCCCGCATATTTTCCATTTTTCTTTGCTCCAAGAGCTAATGCCGTATCTTCTATAACAAGCAAATTATATTTTTTTGCTATTTCCATAATAGCTTCAATAGCACACATCTGTCCAAAAGTGTGTTGTGCGTACAAAACTTTAGTTTGATTGGTTATTAATTTTTCAATTTTGGATACATCGATATTATAGTCATCCTCTTTTATATCGCAGTAGATAGGCTTAGCCCCACTGTATAAAATAGCATTTGGCACGACGATGCATGTAAAAGAGGGAATAATTACCTCATCGCCACTTGTGATACCTATAGACTTAAGAATACTGTAAAATCCCATCCTGCCGCTTGCGAATGTGTATATATGTTTTGAATTCAATTTTGACTTTAATATGTCTTGATACTTTGATACATGTTCACCCTCGACAATATCTTTAGAATTCAATTGACTATATATATTTTTCACTTCTGCAAAACTATTAGTGCCACTAAAAACATTCATTTTATAATGTGGATATGAGGGTAAATTGCTCAATATTTTTTTTATATTCATTTTTTAAATCCAAAAGTTTTTACTATATTTTCATCACTTAAAGAAACAAAAAAATTATCCTTATACCAAGAGGATATTTCTATTATTTCATCAATATTTTCTTCTCTATATTTCATGAGTTTTTTATAAATCTCTGCAATATTACCTATTTCAAAAGTAATATCCCAAATTTTACCTTGCCCATGCGCCACCAAAGGGTTTGCTGTTAGATTATTACGGCTAGCAATTATTATTACGGAAACTCCACATGCTACCGCTTCTACAGATGTGCCGGATGCCGTTCCTATAACAAGCTTTGCATGTTCAAAAAGCTTGTAAATATTTTCATTTGAGACTGTAACATTTTTTGGTAAAACTCCGAACTTTTTTATATCTACTGCCGGATGATTCTTAAATATCACATTGTCAAACTCTTTTACGCTTTCTAACATGTGTTGCGTATCTTTTTCTATATAGGAGCCTAGAAGTAAAATATTTCTTTCCTCTTTTATACCTTTAAAGTCAAAAATGCTTTTATATCTGAGAGACACTCCGGTATTATATTCAACTTTTTCTCTATCAAGAAGATAGCGCTTTCCATTTACCAAAACTTCATGAGGAGCGCTGAGCATCTCATAATCTAAGTCATCCACATAAGTATTAAAATATGTTTCGTAGTTTAAATAAAATTGGCAGGCTATGAGCTTAATAGCACTCCTGTTTTTTCTTACTGCAAAATTAAAGCTCCTCTCAATAACTTGAAATTCGCTCCATGAGTAAATTTTTTCTATTGACTGAATCTTTGCTAAATTTTTACCCAGAATATACCGCGTCAAACTGTCGAAACTAAAATGTTTTATATCTTCAAAAAGCGAGCTATTGAAGATTTTATCTTCTAAAGTTTTTTCATCTTGTAAAAGTCTCAAAGTTTTAAAGGGATAAAGTGCTATAAGAAGGAACAACAAAGCAAAATCATTCCATTTTAAAAACTCATACTCAAACATAAAATCTCTTTTATCTTGATTGATGATACGAAAAAACTTCACCATTTTAAAAGGATTTTTACTCACTCTATAAGGTCTTAAGAGTATCGAATATTGGGTGTTAAAGCGTTCAAATATTTCATATATTCCACTCAAATAATTTTCACTAAACTCGCCACTTTCGTTTATTTTATCTACAAGTCCAAAAGTATCTATAATAATTTTAGTCTCATTTTTTCTCTGTTTTTTGAAATATATCTTGTATAAAACAAAAGCAATAAAATAAGAAAAGAGTAGATACAAATTTTTGATGTAAAACTTAAAACTGTTTTTTGTGAAATTTATTATTCTATTTGAAAACTCAGAACTGTTGATAAAATAATTTTTTGGAAAGTCACTTGCATAGGGGTTTTTTATCAAAGTCGGATTGATTATGGTGTAGATATCCCAAGGGGTATTTTTCTTGATAGTATCTATATAGTCATGAAATTTTTGTCTGTTTTTTTGATATGAGTTCTGCAGCTCTCTCGGATTCATAATTTCAAATCCTCGAATCTATCTATGTAGTTTCCAAACTTTTTTAAGTCACTATTGTTAAATCCATAAAACTTTATTTCATTTGCTGCAGAGGCATTATAGTCAGTCATTGCGTCCCCTATCAGGGCAGTTTCTTCTTTTTTATACTCATATTTTTTTAAAACATTTTTCACTAAAATATCTTTTTTTGTCGGGCTTCCATCAATAGACTTAAAATATTTACTCAACTCAAAATATTTACATAATTCATTGAGCTCATTATGTTCTGCACCTGAAACTATGTGAAAATTATACTTTTTATAGTTCTTTTTTATAAAGTTTACTGTTTCCTCGATGAGATTGCTTTTATCGTAAAGCTTTTGTTCGATAATAGTCGCGAATTTAAATGCAAGTTCCTCAATTATTTTTTTAGAAATCTCCTGCCCTAAAACAGAATTAAAAAAATATTTTATCTTCTCAAACCTCGAAACACCGCCGTTTTCATAGTGATATTTTTCTATTAATTGAACATGCTTTTCATCATACTCTTTAAAAAGCTCTTTAAATCCATCCCCTTTTATTTTCATGCTGTCTAAGATGACACCGTCAAAATCCCATAAAATAGTTTTAATCATTTAAAAATCCAAAAACCGTACATGGCAGACCATCGCTCTTGGATATTCTCAGCGGTGCGATAATTATTTTGCTAAAATTTGTCTGCTCATCAACACTTGTTAAATCCATATCTTCCAAAAGCAGTATCGGTCTGTCCGGATTTAAAAATCTTTTATGTGCTTCTCTTCCTATCATTCTCTCGGTAAAACTCGACACAGAGATAGAATCAAACCCGAATACTCTTATATTTGGAAACTTTTTAATTAACATGTCATATATGTCAGGATGAAAACCGTAATTCTCTTGCCAAAATTTGTCACTCCCTCGCATGGTACAAATTCCTGTTTTAACAATCAATATTTCACAGCTGTTCTCTTTTATACTCTCAAGTTTAGAGATTAATTCATCTTTTATAACTAAACTCTCAGGTTGAATTGTAACAAAGAGTACGCTCTCAAACACCCAATAATCGGCACTATAATCTTCAATAGTTTGTCCATGCTCGTAAAAGTGATACGGCATATCTATATGTGTGCCTACATGCAGAGTCGTTGCAATAGAAGTATCGTTGGCAACATCACCCTCTGAAATATTGCTTTTTTTAACTTGTTCAAACTTATTTCTATTGCCATAAGTAGGGGTATCGGTGTCAACAATATAGGACAAGAAAAGCACTTTCACTCTTTTTCTTTGAATATTGCTTGAATACACTCCAACAGTCCTTGCCCTAGGTCAATGTAGGGATTGGCTACAAGTTTCTTTGCCGTCGTAGGGTGAAAGGTATAGGGAGTTATTTTATAGTGTCCCATGTTGTCATCTGATATCTGATTTACGCTTAACTTATTTTGCATTATCTCATTTATCATAGTAAGGAGTTCGATTCTTTTAAGTTTTTCTATACCGGTTAAAATAATATGCTCATTTTCATACTGCGTATCTTCTAAAATATCTACAGAAAGTTTCGCTGCATCTGCAGCATGAATATACTCTCTTAAATCCTCTCCATCGCCTTTATAGTTCAGCTCACCAATTTCTATAGCTTCGCTCAATAAATTATAGATATAATTATTATGACTTGCCCGCTCACCGTACAAGGAGCCATATCTTATAACGGTATATTTAAGTCCATATCTTTTATAATATTCCTCGGTTAATTTTTCCGAACTCTGTTTGCTAATACCGTAAAACGAGCCTTGATTGCTCAAAGCATAAGCGCTGCTTGCATACACAAATCTTTTTATATTTCCATTTTTTCTGCAGGCTTCTAGTATATTTAGGTTACCCATTACATTAATGTTCATAGCATTTATAGGGTCATGAATGGCTTCATCTAAGTTTGCGATTGCTACAAAGTTATAGACAATATCTGCATCTTTTATGATTGATTGAATATTTTTTATATCCAAAATATCTACTTTTATAAAGTTTTGATTCTTTTGAATATACTTTGATTGATTTATATCCGCAATAGTTACATGATAGTCGCGTCTGGTGAGTTCATCCGCCACATAAGAGCCTAAAAATCCACTGCCACCAAAAATAATTACTTTTTTCATACTTTAAAAAACTCCCGCAAATGTTTTATGGCACTCATACCCATAGCTTCAACAGCCTCTTTTGAATTTCCACCGATATGCGGAGTGCAGATAAGATTTGGCAAGCTTAGCAACTCTACATCTGTCGGCGGTTCTTCTATATATGCATCTATTGCCGCACCGGCTATTTTATTCTCTTGCAGTGCTATTTTTAAATCATATTCATTGATGATGCCGCCTCTGGCACTATTGATAACAAATGCACTTTTTTTCATCATCTCAAATATCTCTTTATTTACTAAATTATGAGTTGTATCGTCATAAGGTGTGTGTATTGTTACTATATCTGCACTCTTAAAAATCTCTTCTTTTGAAACCTCTGTTAAGTTGTTTTTTGCATAATAATCATCTTGATTCACTATATCATTGACCAAAATCTTACAGCCAAAAGGTTCAAGAATTCTTATGAGTTCCTTGCCTATATATCCAACTCCTATAACTCCGACTGTTTTGCCGCTCAGTTGAAATCCGCCCGACTTGTTCCAAATGCCATTTTTAAGCTCATTTGTTGTTACAAACAAATTTCTGCAAAGCATAAGCATGTATCCCAAAGTCATCTCTGCAACTGAAAGTTTATTTACTCCGCCGCTCCAGCCTATGGCAATATCTCTTTTTTCACATGCATCTAAATCAATATTGTTTAAACCGACCCCATACTTTGAAACCATTTTAAGGTTTTTGCATTGATTCAGCACCTCTACATTTATAGGTTCTAATCCTACAATAACCGCATCTGCATCTTTAATATACTCAATCAATTCATTGTGATTAAATCTTTTTCCCTCTAAATTTAACTTGGCATGTGGAAAATATTTATACATCTCATCTTGCAATACTTTATTGCTTGAAAAAGATGGGGAGGTTACGGCTATGTTCATTCAATTAATCCTTATATATTTTCAATATAACTGTATCACATTTCCAATGATTGATTAAATCATTTTTGTATGATTCTAAAGTTTCGCTTGAAAATATATCAAATCTATTTTGCCCACCAGGCTTGCCGTCCATCATCCATGTCATATGATTTGACAAATCATATCTTTGCTCAGGAAGCAGTTCATATCTGTACCCTAATTTGCTTAATATAAATTCTAAAGACTTAGGATTGTAATAATAATGATGAGCTATAGACCAATAAAATTTTTCAAATGCAGGTATATTATAAACAGATGTTAATACATCCGTAGAAGACGGTATTTCTGCAATTATCACTCCATTTTTATTTAACATGCTATATGTTTCTTTAAGAAATTCGAAAGGATTAGAAATATGCTCAAAAACAAAAAAGTGAGCAATAATGTCAAATTTCATATCCTCATTCTTTTTCAAATCATCTAAACTTTCATAGGCAATATGCCCATTTTTTTGCAAAAATTCTAAAAACTCTCCAGATGGTTCAACTCCAATACATTTCAATCCAGCATCTTTAAAAGCATCCATCATAAAGCCGGAAGAGCATCCTATCTCCAATAATTTTTTATCTTTTGTGATATGTTCATCCAGAAACTTCCATCTTCTTGTTACTTGGTCTTGATTAGACATTACATGTTTTTGAGCATTACTCCAATCCCGATGGTCGCCAACTCTACTGGACATAAATTTTTCAAATTCTTTTTTATAAAAATGTCTTTCTTCTTCAACCGACAAATAAGGAAACAGATAAATTACACCACAATTATCACATTCCCAAAAGTTATGTTCTTCCCTACCGCCAAAAACATAATCAGCTCTTAATTTTTGCTTATCACTAACATGACAAATCCTACATTCAGGCATTCTTGTTTTCCTTTATCCATGTAATCATCTTTTTCAACCCATCATTAAAACTTGTCAATTCTTTATTATAAAAAGACAATAGTTTTTCATGATTCGCATATATTCCAAATTGATCACCTGGCGTGCCTTGAATTATCTCTATCTCTTTGTTAATATTTGTATATTTTCTAATTAGAGTAAGTATTTCACCCACGGTTGTTTTTTTGGCTGTTCCAATATTTATGATTTCGTTGTTAAACTTACTATTATTTGAAGATGCTATTGTTATATCTACTACATCATCTATATAGACCAAATCACGAAACCTATTCAAGTCACCTTTAACGATTACTTTTTCAAAAGTATCATCTAAAAATTGCTTTAAATAAATACTAACCATACCTTGCTTTAAATTTTCAAGATTTTGTCCGGGACCGTAAACATTAAAATATCTTAATGCAATACAATCAATACCGAACTGTTTGGAAAATATATCCATGTATTTTTCACTAGCGAGCTTTCCTACTGCATAAAAAGATTTTGGATTTGTTTCATCAAGTTCTGAAAACTGCTCTTGATTTTCTTTTTCTCCATATACAGACATAGTACTGGCATAGATAAATTTTTTGCATCCTGTTTTTACACAGTATTGAAGTAGTTTGAGAGTGGATAAAGTGTTTGTATTTAAATCATATTCAGGGTCATCATAGCTTATCTCACCGGACGATTGTCCTCCAATGTGAAAAATAGCATCAAATTTTGTATTGTTTAATTTTGAAATAGTTTCATCTTTGCTAAAATCACCTTCAATAAATGTTGCATTTTTAGGTATATTAGCTGAATATCCAGTTTGCAAGTTATCAATAATATAAACTTCGTTACCTTGATTTATCAGTTTTTTAGCTATTGCACTTCCAATAAAACCCGCTCCACCGGTTACTAAATATATCATTTAAGATATTTTATCTTTCAAAATAGTATATATTAATTCCATATTTAGCATCTCTATAACTTCATCATCAGAAAGTAATATATCAAATTCTTCTTCCAGTGCAATTATTATATTCATTTGTTTTAACGAGTCCCAATCTTCTATTGTCTCAGGTGACGATTCATCATTAAGCAGTTCAACATCAATCATGAGCACATCTGCTATGACTTTTTTTATTCTATTTTGCATTTTCAACCTTTATATAATTAATATTTGTAGACCTATACTTTAAAATATCTAACTGATATTTTGTACAACTTTCATCTTTTTGCAGTATGTCAAATCCATATCTATCATATAAATTTTCAACTTGTTTATTTTTATAAGTTAAAACATATTCCGAATTTATTATTGTCATATTTTTAACAAAATCAACAATAATATCCATAAACTTATACTCAATATTCCTGCCCAGAACTCTGCAACTCATAAGTAAGGTATCGAGTGTAGCCATATTTTCATTATAGTTTATTATAGCTAATCCAACAATTCCATTATCCCCATATTTATCATTTACACCGATAGCTATAACTGTTTTATTCTTATCATGTATAAAACATTCTATATCTTTTTCCGTATATCTTTTAGTGGTGAGATTAAACTGATTAGTTTTTTGTGTCATTTGCGAAATCCTACCAATCTGTTCTATATCATCAATATATGTAGTGATAACTAAATCTAAAGACTTTAAATAATCTTCTATATTGCCTATTTGTTGCTCAGCACTAACTCTTTGAACTTGTTCTTTATACATCTTAACTTTTTCTAGATCTTCTGCGGTTTGAGTCGGATTATAAAAGTAGTTCATAGCATTTCGTATCATAAGGTTATATTCATACTCTTTTGCAGGTACTTGCAGAACCTTCACCATGGGTAGTTCTACATTAATAAGATTTACTTCAAAATTTGAATCATCTACAAATACTAAACTGTCAAGCCCAATATTTAATTCTTTAGCAATTGCCTTAAGGTTTGAAACCTTATCATTCCAGTTTACTTTTTTGATAACAATATCTTTATCTCTAAGTATCATATCTTGATGTTTTTCCAAAACAGCATCTACATCTTCAGGATTGTTTTTACTGCAAAGCCCTATTACAACTCCTCCCTTACTTAATTCTAAAGCCAAATATTGAACTTCTTTAAACATTCGTATATTGTCAAATCCATCTTCACCCAGAATACCTTTCCACAAAGTATTGTCACAATCAAAAATCAAAGCTTTCTTAGTTTTGCCATTTACAGATAAAAATATTGGCTTAATATATTCAAAATACTCTTTATAAAAATCTATACTATAAAGAGTCTTAGATGAATAGTAGTACCTTAAATCAATAGAATTTTTAATAGAAATTTTAGATATTACTTTATCTATATCAATCAATTTCATATTTGTTTTCATTTTACTTTCTAAATATTCATTTAATATTTTTACCAACCTATCCATTCTATTTTCAACTAAATTATATTGATTAAAAATTAAAGATGAAAATTTATTAATCAAAAGTAATGAGGTTTGTTCTAAATTTGTGAATACTATGTTTATTTCGATTTTAATCTTTTCTATAATGTCTTCAAACTCTTCATCACTTAAAATTTCAATTTTATATTGTAATCCATCAATGAAATTATAAATTTCCCAAAATACTAAGATAGCATTTACATCTTGAAATTTCATACTGTCTTGAACGATATTATCATAATCACCTAGCTCAACATTTGCGTTTATTGATTTTTGTCTTAATGAATATTCACAAATATCTTTAGATTGATGAACCATAATATTGGACAATATCCCAATCTTATATTCAGTACCTTTTATACGATTGACAAGTTCATGATTTGCCTTTATTATTTCAGAAAATTTCATATTTATCATATCATCACCTGTCCACCATTCACTCTGATAGTTTCACCTGTTAAAAAGTCAGATTTTTTTGATATTAAATAACTTATTGCATTCGCTATATCTTGTGGCTTTGCCAATCTTTTCAAAGGGGTTTTAGCAGAAGTTAAAAGTTTAACCTTCTCTGGTATATCTGAAATAAGCTCTGTATCTGTCATTCCAGGCGACACTAAATTAACTCTTATACCTTTAGATGCAAGTTCAACCGCCAAAGCTTTGGCAAAACCATTTAAAGCCGATTTTCCAGTAATGTAATGTAACCATTCACTATTAAATTGTTCCGTTGCTTGCGTTGTAATAAAAACAATCTTTCCATAATGATTTATCTCCATAAGGGGAATAATCTTTTTTACTAAATTAAAGTTTACTTTAATATTAATGTCAAGTTGAGAGGATATATCACTCCATTCCAAATTACTAATTTTAATATTTCCAAAATGTAGAGTAGAAGCATTGACAAAAGCAGATATTGAAATAAAATATCGGTTAATTTCAAAAAACATTTCAGATATTTCTTGTTCATTTAAAAGATTTGCTTGAACTAAAATGATTTTTTTATCTGTTAAGTTTTGTAATTCTGTTTTAAGCTGCTCTGCTTTAGATTTGTTAGAGTTATAGTGAAGTATCATGTTGTAATTTTCTTTTGCTAAAATTTTTGCAGTTTCAGAACCTATTCCTCCCGTTGCACCAATTACTAAAACAATTTTTTCACTAAGTAAGCTAATATCTTCTTCAATAATTTCATCTTCTATTATTTTAACTTTAGCTATTCCTGTTGTGACTTTTTGTTTATGTTGATTGTAAATATCCGTTTGAAGTTCTATGCTATTTTGTCTATCTATTTTTTTTAAAACCGTAGCGGTAATGGTTAATTCATCACCTATTCTTACAGGAAGTAGAAACTCAAGACTTTGAGCATACCATAGCGCTCCATCTCCAGGAATTTTTGTACCTATTATGGTAGATATAAAAGAAGCTCCAATCATTCCATGAGCAACTGGCTTTTTAAAAGATGTTTTGCTAGCAAATTCTTTATCTACATGTAACCTATTGTCATCTCCACTCAGCTCAACGAATTTTTCAATATCTTTACTGGTTATAATATGTTTTATCTTTGCGCTATCACCAACATTTATTTTTGAGTACCTACCCATCTTAAGCCTTTGTCACAATCGCTGAATAATTAATAGTAATATTTTGTTCAATTATATCACTCATTGGTAAGTTCTCGACAGGAAGAATTTTCTCTGATTCAATTTTCAACCCACATTCGGCAAACAAATTTCTAATCTCATCAACAGTTCTAAAATGATAGACATGGTCTATTGCAGGGCAATTAACACAAGTAGATAAAAAAGCTTTACCATTACTACTTAATAAATTGGCAATTTTATTCAATAATAATTTTGGGTTTTCTACATGTTCAATTACTTCACCCATTACAATAAAATCACATTCTGAATTTAAGTCTAAATTTAATATATCTTCATTTATAAATTTCACCTTTTTTGTTGGGTAAAAATATTTTATGATTGATTCCGAAACTTCCAAAGAAACATGTGATATATCTATTGCCAGCATATCAACATCATCATCCAATATATCAATAGCATTTTTTAAAAAAAGCCCATGCCCAGGTCCAATCTCTATATATGTTTTTATATTTTCTTTATTTTTAATAAGTTCAGATTTCAAATGATTAAACATTTCGTAATGTGTACTCCACAAATATTGAGATAGAGCCAACCCTATCATATATGAAAGCATTTCCGGTTTATCATTATAAACATTTTTAACTGCATCAGATGTCTTTAAAACAGGGTAGCAACCTGACCTCATAAATTTAATCTGAGATTTGAACATATCATTCACCATTTTTAAATATGCATCTATCCCATATTCTATAGTCATATCATTTTTATTTAAATAATTAGTATATTGAATTAAAAAATCTTCAAATTCATGAAAAAACATATTATCTTGATTTGTAAAAAACATTTCAATTTTTTTTCTTTGCAAAGGTGCCCTATTATAAAGATAATTTAATACATAATCTATATTTTTATTATTCATATTTCCTCTATTATTGATTTTAAACTTTAATTTTTTTTCTATTACTAATTACTCTTGCAGGATTTCCAATGACGATGGAGTACGGAGGTATCTTACCTGAAACCACAGATCCAGTAGATATTATAGCACCCTCCCCAATATGTGAGCCACTCAATATTGTACAATTTGAAGCAATCCAGCAGCCATCTTCAATTACAATTGAATATTCTCTATTATTGAATTCTACAGAGCCACATGTATGTCCCTGTTCTCTCATTGGTATGTCCGTTCTATCGAAGGAATGATTCGCGCTTCTAATGTAAGAATCTTTTGATATCCAAACATCATTACCAATAAATATTCCTTTGCATTCTCCTGCGCTAATCCAAACATTCATGCCAACTAAAAAATTATTTCCAATTTGAACTAATTTTACATTTTCGACCATTGACCCTCTATCAATTTGAAAATTTTTTCCAATATTTAATCTAGATTTCCAATATACTTTACGCAATAAACCTCCTATTTTTGTTCTAGGAGAATATATAGCTATAAATTCTATCACTCCAAATATTTCACGGTATATTGCAAATAAGATTTTTTTTAATATGCCAATCAATTTTAGTCCTTCATTAAATTATCTTTTTTTTATCTCTCACACCTTATCTAAATGTTCTTGTGTAGCAATAACTTTGGTATTATAAACAGTTTCTACATTTTCATTCTTTCTTAATCATAAATGCTTGTCCAGATGATAATGCAATAAAAAAGTCATCCTTATCGCTCATAAATTCATCAACAGCTTTTTTAGCACCGGGAAAAAAAGTAAAGCCATAATCATCGAACACAATAATTCCTCCAGGTAACATTCTTTCATAGAAAAATTTAAAAGCATCAAATATGGGTTGATACATATCCACATCAATATGAACAAATGAAAATTTATTACTATTTACTTCATGAAATCTAGTTGGAATCCAACCCTTTTTATACTCTATAAAATCAAACTCTTTTAAATTATCTTTTACAATATCTTCTCCACAAGCAAACTCTTTTTTACGAGACTCTTCATCTTTTAGTCCGCCGAGAGGGATATCCACTTCATCAAACTTTGATAAGCCCTCGAATGAATCAAAAATATAAAATTTCCCGTTAAATTCACTATTTTTCAATCTAGTTGCAATTTGATACGATGATAATCCTCTCCAACATCCACACTCCACAACATCACCACTAAAAGAATTAACCCTTTTAACTAATTGATTTAGTGTGTAATGTCTTTCTCTCCTAGATAAGTTGTCAGTTGCGACCATCTGAGTTTTTTCTTGAGCTCTCATATATAAACTATTAAAATCATCTTCAATTTCAAAAAATTTTATAGGAATTTTAGGCTTTCTATAAATTTCTAAGCCTAATAGTAAAAAAGCTTTTCGAATATTTTTTTTAAACATTGTTATAATCCTTATACAATTTATCCTCTCTCATCATCTCACAAACCCTATCCAAATCCTCTTTTGTGTCCACTGCTTTTGTTATATAAACCGTCGGAACCATTTTTACTTTCATTCCGTTTTCTATGATGCGCATCATGTCAACGGATTCTATTATTTCCAAAGGAGTCGGTTCCATTTCGTTGTACTCTAACAAAAAGTCTCTTGTGAAAGGTATCACGCAGACCTGTTTTTTCATGGGAACATCAAGAACACCTTTTTTTCTGCTTGGGATTGGCTCTCGACTGAAGTAGATGGCGTTAGAAAATTTATCCATGACAACTTTAACTTCATTTGGGTTTTCAAACTCTTTTAGCGTGCCTAAATCTGCTACAAGATTTGTGATTCTAATCGTTTTATCACCTAGCATCGGCTGCACAGCTTCGTCTATCATCTGAGGAAATGTAAGCGGTTCATCCCCTTGAACCATCACCATAATGTCGCATTTTTCTCCGCTTTCTTTTTCTATTTTAAGCATCGCTTCCGCGCATCTGTCACTGCATCTCTCATGACAATCACTCGTCATAACAGCTTTACCGCCGATAGATTCTATGTAGGCATAAATCTCTTTATCACATGTAGCAACATACACCTCGCTCAGAGTTGTACTCATCTTCACTCTTTTATACACATGCCCTATCATAGGCATTCCCAGTATATCAGCCATAGGCTTACCCGGAAATCTACTTGAACCCATTCTTGCCGGAATTATCGATATTATATTCATTAGTTAAGTCCCTCTCTTATAGTTTTCATACCTTCTCTTGCACAGTCTCCCAAAAAGAAGAAATCCAGACTATAGGCTAAAAATGTACACCCTTCATCTATTCTTTGTTGAAGTTTTGACGGGTCTGATTCTATGACATGAAAACCCGAAGGTACATTATTTTCTTTGCAAATTTTCAGTACTTTTGCAATCGCTTCTTTAACATCGTCTCTATTGTACTCGCCGGGAAAACCCATACTTCCGGACAAATCATATGGTCCTATGATTACCCCGTCTATCCCGTCCGTAGTGATAATCTCTTCTATATTTTCAACGGCTTCTATGTGCTCTATTTGGGCGATAATTACAAGTTCTTCATTAACCCATTTTTTATATCCATCAAATCCTAAACCATATTTTTGAGCACGGAAGAGTCCAACCCCTCTTTTTCCCAGAGGAGGATATTTTGCATAATCTATAGCTTCAAGTGCATCCGCCTTTGACTTAATCATGGGTACGACTATGCCGTCAGCGCCCATGTCCAAAATACGTTTTATAATTACCTCTTCATTTTTGCTCACTCTGACCAATGCTTTCATGCCGTTTGCCTGAATAGTCGCAATGAGGTTATGCGCCATTGTTAAATCTATTGAGGTATGTTCCATATCTACAACCAACCACTCAAAGTCGGCACTCGCCATGATATCTACAACAGACGGATGCCCGATAGTCACCCATGAACCAATTGTGAGTTGATTGTTTTTTAGTTTATTTTTTAATGACATTTGAAAACCCTTTTCAAATCAAAATTGCTTATTTTCATCAGCTAAATTTCCTTTTCTATCCTATTGTGAACTGAATCATTATTTATCTCTTCAATTATGTCTAAAAAATCTTTCTCAAAATTATCTAAAAACATTTTATCTATTATATTTATGCTAAACAACAACTCGTTTGGAAAACTTTTAAGTCTTATTATTAAATCATTATCGCTAAATTCAGATTTTTTATGCGCTGATTTTAGTATGTTTTTCCATGAAAATGAATAAAACTTACATATCAGATATATATCAAAAATATCTTTTGCATTGTCTCTACCTATTACGGCTGTTAGTTTGTTGCTTAATATATTTTCAATATTATCTATTACAAAACCATTTTCTAGAACAATCACATCTTTATATCTTGAAGATATATCATTTACAAAATCAATTTGCAACAAATCGTCTATTTTAAACCTGATAAAATCTTTTGATTCTACCTCAACAGTAAGTTTAAACTTTTTTTGAAGTGCCAGTTTTATGTTTTTTACTGCGAAGCTATATCTTGATGAAGTATTTGTAAAAAAATCTAAATCATCCGAATATCTTTTTTCTTCATAAAATCTACTTAAGCAAGTGCCGCCCGTAAGATAAAACTCATTCTCAACCTTAAAGACAACAGCCAAAACTTTATCTTGAATTTCATAAAGTTTTTTATAATCTATGCTATCCATGTTAACTCATCTATTAATAATGGCTTATTCAAAAAATAAACTTCTGCAATATTTTTTCTTCTAAAGACATAGTTACTATTAAAACTAGGAACTTTGAAATTTTGAATCAGCATGACTAATTCATCTTTTTTAAATATATTTAAGTCGGAGAATAGTTTTGTGCTATTGAGCAATATTTTTTCAAATAAAAAGGCTTTTTTTCTAAAATCATTACCACCAAGGATGGCATCAATTT
This sequence comes from Helicobacteraceae bacterium, assembly GCA_947498025.1. GTDB lineage: Bacteria > Campylobacterota > Campylobacteria > Campylobacterales > Sulfurimonadaceae > Sulfurimonas. The sequence continues at coordinate 31,180 of CANMJR010000022.1, read as the reverse complement.
CAGAGTCAGTAATAGATGCATCCCAAAAACAATCTTTTTGAATTCTTTTATAATTTATCATCAACCCTCTTTTTTTATTTATCATTTATCTCATGACTTGTCAATCGCATTTTATAATACTACCCTTCGTAAATTTGTCTTAATCTCTTCTCTAGTTGTAGCAAATATCTGTGGAAAAATATAGACAAAGATTGTAACTAAAACGGTATATATAAAACCTGAGATAAGTAATTCCAAGAGTGCTGACTCGAAAGAGAGAAGATTTGAAGCTATGAAAGCTAACATTGCAAAAAATAGAACTGCATAGAGTTGATGCCCTACAAAATATTTCATCTCAAGATTTAAAAACTTTGAGTTGAAATAGAGTTGAATATTTACACCGATAAATTGCCCAACTATCATTTTATAGGCTAATCCAACAGCACCCAAATCCAAAATATATATGGCTCCAAAAGAGATTGCCATGCCAAGAGGCATAGTAAACAAAGCCATGTTTCTCAGAAGCCTCGTTTGTCCTGTGGCATAAAATATACTGCCGCTTAACTGCCCGTAAGTTTGGTGCATGGGGTAAAGTGCCATAACAACGAGAACCAAAAACGCATCTTTAAACTTTTCGTCTGTAAAAATACTCAACACATTTTCACTCTGCATGGAGATAAATACGGCAAAAAAAGCAGCTATACCGTAAAGCATGGGGATGTATCTGTAAAAGAGTCTCCGCATCTGCTCTAAATCTTTTTGTTCATAAGACTTTGCAAACTCTCTCGTAATGATGGGAGTCATAGCACTTGTAAACAAAAAACACATAGCAGCTAGACTGTAAGCCAAGCCATAAAAACCTGTCTGCTCATTCCCCGCCATGGTCTGTAAAAGCCAAATATCGAAGATACCCGCAACAATGCCAATCACGCCGGAAATAACCAAAGGGTGGCAATACTCTATGAACTCTTTTGTTAAAACTTTAAACTGCAAATGTTGCACTTTAAAAAGTGCAGAGGTAAATATACCTTTTTTGAAAAAAAGCCAAGAGGCTATGAACAAAAATGAGAGCAGTGCAATGTAGTTGAAATAAAAGTAAATTTTTAAATCAAATGCTAACTGATAGACAAAGAAAAGAAGCAGCAGAAGCGAAACAGCTCTATGCGCTATTTTTAAAAGTTCCACAGAAACAGTCAAGGCATACGCATCGAAAATTTTTATAAAAATCTGCGTAAACCAAGTAAAAAACCCTAAAAATAGACCCATGTAGATAAACTCGCTTGGAATATTCGGAATCACATGCGAAACAACTTCAAAATATACAAGAGCAAATATAAACCCAAAAACAAATAGCAACACCGCAAAAGAGTAGATAAAGTAAAAAGAGATTAACTCTCTCCTGTCATGTCGAGCACTCAGCTTAGTAAAAAAAGCAATAGAACTTCCCATGTCTAAAAAGCCGATAAATTTCATAAAAAAATCTTGCAAATACACAAACTGCCCATACGCCAAAGGTCCAAGAGCTTTGGGGACAATGGCAACAAGCACGGCACCAAACAGAGCAGTTATTATATTTGCGAAGAGTTTTATAGCATAGCGTTTTTTGAGGCTATCTTCTTGCATCTTTTTCCAAAGTTCTATTAAATTCTTTTACCCATTCATCTGCCCAATTTTCAGATGTTCTAGCGTACCGGGAGCAAAACTCATCCTTTGCTGCTTGTACATTTTTTTGACTCCACCAAAAGAATGGATGTTCATAAATTTCTTCTAGTTTTTTTACTAGCGACTCAGCAGTATAGTGTAATATTTCGGCCCTTTCAAGTAAATCAAAATATGGCTTTGCTTCCTCTCTTAACTCCCAATGCAAAGGGTTCCAATAAAGCAGTGTTGGATAATTTGCACTGAATGTTTCCAGATAGGTTGTGGCATTATATGTTGCTATGCAAAGTCTGCATTCAGTCAACCTGCTATAAAAGGATTTTTTGAGATTTGTATCGCTGTCTATCAAATTTCCAAATCCCTTCTCCATAAATCTTTCTTTAAAACTCCATCCATAATCTTGCTGATACACTCTTAACTTTAATATATCCTTGACATTTTCAGAAGATAGTTCTAGGTAAGATGCTTGGTCATCAAAATAATTTAAAACTTGCCCGGCAATCGGCATTGCCATTATATGACAGCTATACCTTGGCATGCACATTAAGGGGATTAAAATATCTCCGTTAGGATTGTTACTTATCTGTCTCTCTAACTTCATTGCAGCTACAGGTAATACTTGATTATTGTTTTTAATATTCCATCCCCAAGAAAAAAATTTGTCAGAAGATTTAATCTGATGTATTTCATGTGAGGCAAATAAGTTCATTCCATAATTACCGCCATGCTGACCTATGATATATTTTGCTCCTTTTTCTTTTTTTTCAGCAGTCCAAAACTTAAAAGCATCATCTGCCGAGTATGCATTTGCAGTAAAAATGAGTTTTGCTTTCTTGGGATATTTTCTTAGAACTTCATCTCTGAATTGCTTGTACCCCTCTAAATAGTACTTCGGCATTTGCTTTTTTATAAGAGAAGTTAAAATAGTGTCAAATTTAGATTCATTTTTTGGTACTAAGAGTGAATCTCTAACTAAAGTGGAGTATGTACAATTAAAGTCAATATATACTCCGGTGTCTAATGTAGGCATTTGCCACAAAGACAATTGCAAAGGCAACCGATTCTTACTATGAATATAGGATGCAAAAAAGTGAATTGTATTAAACTTATTGAAGTAAAAAAAGATGTTTTTGATTTTATCTTTAAAAGAAATCATGAATTTTTTGAGCACTAAACTACTTAAATCAATCTCTATTTGTTTCGTTTTTATAGGAAAATAGGCGAGTATGTTCTGATAAATAAACTGATTCCATAAATCACTTGGATATAATTTTATAAAATCCGTCATATTATTTGATGCAATCTCTTCATCTTTTATCTTTACGGTATTTGTATATTTAATATTTTTTTGAGAAGCTTCCTCAATTGAGAGGTACCTGTCATACACCATTTCAATAAAATATCTAAGCCATGGTCCTACTATAATTCTCCAATATGAAATTGAAAAATCAACGCCATGTATTTTATTCAGACTCTCTTTTAATGCCTCTAAATATTGTTCGTAAATAGTATCGATATATTTTGTCTCTTCGTAAAGTTTTTTTCTATCATCCCAGTGGTAAGGCAAAGTTGTAGAGCTGTACTGTTCGTAAATATTTTTTCTTGAATAAATCTTACACCACTCTCCTAAAAATAGAATCTCTTCATTTCTGTCCTTAGGAAATGTTTCTTCGAATGCCGTAGTAACTAAAACCACGATTTTTTACCAGACACTTCTGCCACCGTCCATATTTAAAGTGGCTCCGTTCATATAACTACTGGCATCGCTGCATAAAAAGAGTATTGAAGCCTTGTATTCGTCAATGTTTGCCATTCTTTTCATAGGAATCAAATTGGTAATCTTCTCCAAGAATTCATCGGAGTGGTTATTGAAAACACCACCTGGGGCGAAGGCATTACATCTTACCCCTCTATCTGCCCAATAAGTCGCTATATATTTAGTAAGTCCTATCAACCCATGTTTGATAACAGAGTATGTAACAGGTTTTACATTTTGCTCGCTGTCGATTAAACCCTCTTTTTTGTATAATCTTTGATCAGGAGCAATAACTCCTAAATCGGATGCAATATTGAGAATAACGCCTTTTCCATTTTTTGCCATCTCTACTCCAAATATCTTACTACACAGCATGGCTCCTGAAAGCCCGACAGATATTTCTAAATTCCATTGATTTAATTCAAAATTTTCAAGTCTTGATTTATTAACTTTACTCTCTTTCTCAAATTTAGGGTCTATGGCTGCATTATTTATTAAAATATTCGCATATTTATTAAATTTTTTAAATATCTTCTCTTTTGCCTCAAGTATCTCGTCCTCTTTTGTTATATCTACTTTTAAAGCCATTACATCTTTATCATATTTTTGCATAAAAAAAATTTTGACTTCTTCCAAAGCTTTTTCGTTAATATCAAATAAAACTACATCTGCATTCGCTTCAAGCAGTGCTTCTATATGCTGTTTTCCAAGCAATCCTGCTCCGCCGGTCACAATTGCAAGATTGTCTTTTAAATTAAATTTTTCCATTACGCTCATAAATTGTCCTAAATTATTTTATTTAATTGTCCGCCATCTACAACAAGATTTGTACCTGTTGTAAAACTACTCTCTTCTAAATAGAGTACTGCTTTTGCAATATCTTCCGGTGTTGCAAAACCGTTGAGAGGAACATTCTTTTCAATATATGTTTTCACTGCCTCTCTATCATGTTTGCTTTTTTCATCCCAAGTGCTTCCATCAAACATCACATTTCCGGGAGATATGGAGTTGACTCTTATATTTAAGCTTGCAGTTGCCTTTGATAAACTCTTGGCATAACTAAGCAGAGCTGTTTTAGCACTGCTGTATGCCATAGGAGCACCTAAAGATTCGCATCCGGCGATGGATGATATAAATAGTATGTGTCCACCGCTCTCTTTCATAACCTCGGCTGCATGCGTAGCTAAAGAGACTGCGCTGAAAAAGTTAATCTCAAATACTCTTTTATACTCCGACATGTCAACATTCCAACCCGCTATTGATTTGCCGCTTCCTATATTTGCAACAACTAAATCCAGCCTGCCTTCATCTTTAAATATTTTTTCTATTGCTTGTTTATTATTCAAATCATCTGACAAGTCACTGACAACAAGTTTAACCTCATCGTTGAACTCTTTGGCTGTTTTTTCTAAACTCTCCAGATTTCTGCCGTTTATATAGACCAAGTAATTATGCTCAACCAGCTTTTTGGCTATGCCTTTTCCGATGCCTCGACTAGAACCGGTTACCAATGCTACTTTTTTTTTCATGCTCTTATAAATACTTCTTAATATATTTACTAATAAACTCTTTCTGCTCTTTCACCATACTCAAATCATCAATATAATCATCCGCTTTTGCTGCTTGCATTATAATACTTCCATTGAATTTGTACTTCTTTAACTGCTCAAATACTGTTTTGAAATCAGCATTACCGGTTCCTAATTTTACGGAACCGCCGCCCAGGACTCTGTCTTTGACATGTAAATCTGATATATACGCACCGTATGCTTTGAACTCCTCTTTAGGAGAGTAACCTAAGGATGCGGAGTTGCCGATGTCATAATTCACTTTAATATTTTTAGAATCAAATCTGTTTAGCAGTTTTTTAAAAGCTTTAGGATTTAAGTCTGTTTCAAAATTGATGTTTATTCCAGATTTCTCCGCCAGAGGCACTGCTTTGTTTATCGACTCGACAAACATGTCCACATCTTTTTTACTTTTGAGTGTAGAGTGGTCAACGCAGGGGATAACTATATCAACAATATTTAATTTTCCGGCACTCTTCACCAGTTTTATCAGTACATCTTCGCTCTCTTTTTGATGCACAGAGTGCAGCGGTGCTTCCATAAAATAATCGGCACAAACAGACTTTACAAACACACCCGTCTGCTCCATCATTTTTTTTATCTCTTTTATCCCTTTTTTTGACATCAAAGGATTCTGTTCATGTTCATTGTAGTCCAAAATAAATTCTATTTGATTAAAACCCAACTCTTTAGCGATGTTAAACTCCGCCTGCCAATACACGACCGGATGCGCCTGATACCTGTTTTTATATCTCGGAAGCAACCTTCCCTGCATGATTCCTATATTTTTCATAAGTTATTTTTTAAATTGATAGGGTGTCGGTGCATTACTTTTATAATCAGACACCTCTTTTGAATAATCAATAATCTGCTTTTCAATATCTAATCCAACATTATCACTCCACTTTTTAATCAGCATATCTGTTACTTTACCTCTTTTACCATCACGAATCAATTCACTATTTAATGAAACTACCGGCAATAAACTAAAAGGTGTCCCCGTCATAAATGCTTCATCTGCGGTATATACATCATATGGCTCAATATTTTTTTCTACACAGGGAATGTTGAGCTCTTTTGCGATTTCAAAAATATAGGCTCTGCTGATTCCTCTTAAAATATTTCTTCCTTCAGGAGTTATAATAGTTCCATTTTTCACTATAAAAAAATTATCTCCTGTACCTTCTGCAACATATCCATCGGGGTCAAGTAATAAAGCCCAATTATTTTCACCTTTATAATTTGAAACTTCAATATTCGCCATTTGATAGTGCACTCTGCTTCTATTTTTTATTTTCGGATCTAGTAAAGTACCGGGAATTGCTCTTTGTGATGGGATAACTGCATTGATTCCTTTTTCAAATAGAACACCCATACTGGCAACTGTCCACTTTAATGGAAAATCTGCAATTACAACTGTCGGTTCCATTTTATTATCAAATATTGGTGCATAAATCCCAAGGGGACCACGACTGACATTAATCATAAGTCTATGTTCATCATTCTCATTAAAGAACGGTTCATTCACTTCTATAGTTTTATAACATGCTTCTTCCATCTCTTCAATGGTTAAATTTATCGGTATTCTCAATATATGAAGACCTGCATATAACCTTTCCAGATGCTCTCTTAATTTAAACTGTTTTTTATTAAATGATCTTGTCATCTCAAAAACCATATCACCAAACATTAACGCTGAATCAAAAATTGATATTTTCGCATCTTTTTCTGGAACAAATGTTCCATTTAAATATACTAATCTTCCACTTTCCATATTATTAACCACCTTTTTTATAAGTTATTTTTTAGAAGTTCATCTAATTTTAATTTAAAATCTAAGTTATTTAACTTTTTTGAAACTCTTGTTAAATAATCAATTTTTTCGCCTACTATTTTATCTTCAAGTAAAGAAAAAGCATAGTTATTATAATTTTTTGCATTTTTATGATTATAATTATTGTCCTCCCTTAACTCAAAATCACTTATCTTCTCTGCTTCTATTATTAATGAAGTTAATGGATCTCTATCAAAACCTTCAACTGTAAAATTGATATCATACGATCCATTTGAATACTTATGTATAAGATTATTTTTTATATAAAAGTCCTTATTTAAATTTTGCCATTTACTAGATAAGTGAGATACATGTAAGGGAGTTTTAAAATCATCATGTTTGCTTTCACAAAAACCAACTTGTTTTATATTTCCAAAACCAAAATTTTCTAGTATCTTTTTCATCATTTCAAAATCATATGAGTATAAATGTGCATAACCTGCTATAAATTCATCAACATTTCTGTTAAATAATACTGTGTCCTGTCCTGGGCTAACTATAAAATTCATAAACATTCCACCATAGCCCAAATCAGTTCTTTGACTTTCATCTTCCAGTTTTGCTTGCTTAAAAAAATCTTCATCTTTATTAACATATGCCTCTGCAACTTTTTTTAAGTCAGGAACTAATAATCTAATACTTCCACCTATTTTTATAACTCTATTGATTTCTGCCATAACATTTTGCATTTTAATATGCGGTATATGTTCCAAAACATGACTTAAAAAAACTATATCACAAGATTTATCCGGAAGATCCATTGCCGCGATATCACCACTAATTCGTAACTCTTCCGTTTTTTCAATTTTATGATCTAAAACAGCCCATCCTTTAGATACCCAATTTCTACTTGCACCCAGATTCATCTTCATTTATAATCTCCTAGCTTTTTACTTTTTATATAATACTCACACAATGCTTTATCTTCCAATGAATCTATTTCATACATTTTCCAATTTTCCATTAAAGACATGCCTATCTTTCCTCCCAATCTATTGTTATGGTCAAAGAGAACTTGTGGTTTAAAAACATAAATAGAACCATTCTCTACAAACTGAGCAGATACATCTTGTCTGCGCTTTCTATTGAGAAAATCGTAATTAAGGCTCGTCAAATTTTTGTTCTCGTCATAAGTCCAAATGAAGAAATCTTCTAACTCTGAGGCTGAAAACAAAGAATCGAAATCTTTACTTATCAACTCTTCGATAGCATTATCTATATCTTTACTTTCACGCAATGGTGAAGTGGCTTGTAAAAAAACAATTAAATCGATTTTGCTACTATTTTTTTCAATCTCAAGGATTGCATGAAATAAGGCGGATTCACTGCTCGCTTTGTCGCCGGAAATATCATCCGGTCTTTTGATTGTTTTTGCTCCATAGGCTTTTGCAACATCTAAAATTTCATCACAATCAGAAGATACATAGACATGCCCTTTTAAATATTTACTATTTTGCGCTTGTTCTATGCTCCAAGCAACAAGTGGTTTTCCACATACATCAATAATATTTTTTTTTGGTATCCCTTTGCTACCACCTCTTGCAGGGATGATACAAACGATATTTAAATCTTTTTTCATTTAAAGAACTCCTTTTTTATTATGCTTATTACAGATGATTTTAAATTTCTTTTTTTCATAATTATCTCTTTATTAACTGTGCTACAACAGTATCAGTCGCACCGATGCTTGAGAGTTGTGCCTCATAAGCTTTTTTAAGCTCAGGAGAGTCTATAAAACTGCCCCACTTCTGATGTCCGCCCGGCTTGTTGTTTGAGAGCCAATGGAGATGATTAGAAAGAGGATATCTCTGAATGTGCTTTACAAATTCCATCTCAACTCCATCCACTTTTTTAAAGAGAAGTTGCAAAGTTTTAGAGTTGTAAAAAAAGAGATGAGGGCTCCAATATGTAAAATTTGAAAATGCTTCATTTTTATAAATTGTGAGTAAAGCATCCTCTGAATTTGGCACTTCAACTATCAACTTTCCGCCTTTTTTCAGTTTGAAAACCAAGAGTTTTAAAATCTCTATCGGTTCACTCAAATGTTCCAGCACATGAAATGCGGTAATTACATCATATCTCTCATTTTCTAAACTGTTTATCTCTGTAACACGGAGAATATTATTTTGTTTGTAATGTTCTGCTATTTTATTGTCAAGCTCGATTGCCGTAACTGATTTTGCTACTTCTTTGGCTTTTAATAAAAAACCTCCTGCACCGCTTCCAAAATCAATAATATCTTTGTTGATTATCATCTCTTTGACAAATTCAAATCTTCTCTCATCATCAACGCATGTTTCATTCAGCCACTCTTTTACATCAAGCCCTTCGGACATGCTAGAATCTTCATAATAGCTCTCGTCAATATGCCCTAAGTTCGATAAAAATACCAAACCGCAATTGTTACACTCGAGCACATCTAGCGTATCGTTATCTCTGACTTTTCCATCTCTCACTTTATAATCAGAAGAGCCGCACAAGTAACATGTCACTATATTTTGCCCTCCATTCTCTCTAGGCTGACCCAAAAACCTTCACCATTATTTTTGTGACCCTGCCAAACTTCCGGAATAAATGAGGCATGTGGAGATAATTCATTTATGACAGGATAGATATTGTCAAAATCTACATTGCCCTCGCCTATCTGAATACCTTCTCCGTCAACTCCGGTACCGTCTGAAATATGGTAGTGAGCCGTATAAGGAGCTAATTTTCTTGTGTATTCAATGTGATTCCAGCCAAATTTATTACATGCTAAATGTGAATGCGAAATATCTTGACAGATTTTGAGATTTGTTTTGTTACAAAAATCAATTATCTCATCTGCATCGATAAAAATATTCTGATATCTTTGTCCCCCAAAAAGCCAAGGGAACGGTGCCATATTCTCAGGTAGCAGCTCTACTCCGTCTAGGTTTAATTTGCTAATTGAATCAACAAGATTTTTATAATAAAGCGGTCTCTGCTCTATCGGCAGAGTTTCATCTTTTGTAAACCCGCCGCAATGAACTATAATCTGCGGAACAGCTGTTTTAGGAAAGTATTTTTTCATCCCCAGAGTCTTATCTATCACTCTTTGCAGGTGAGCAATTGATTTTTTTCTATACTCTTCATCGGGAGAACAAAGATCTAATAGGTGATCATCCTCAAACAGCTCTGGAGCATGCACTATATATTCACAACCATACTCTTTTGTTAAAAATCTGGACAAATCTTCCGTAATATCTTTGAAACTCATATGAAACTCAACAGAATCGGGCTTGGTGTTCTCCATCAGAGAGTTGATATCATGAAATCTTACAGGAAGCGCCCATGTTCTACCGAAGTTATAGTGCTTTTTAGCTCGTATCAGCCCGCCCAAATCAGATTTAAACAGAGCTTTTCCTTTTTTTATATCTCTAATTGCTTTATATCCAATGATTTTATGCAAATACTGAGGATTAAGCCCCTGCCCCGGACTTTTAATCTCAAACATATCTTTAGAAAAAGTTTCACCCTCTTTTATATCTTTTTTGGCAAATATACTTTTAGAAAGGTTTTCTCTGTTGATTAATTCACCCTGAGTCACAACCCTGTCATTGTCATGTCCAAGAGAAAGTTCAACTTCGCGAATCCCATCCACAAGCCTTTTAAAATCATCATATTCTAAAGAAGCACTGTGATCCGGTCCTTCCATTCCTCTATCGAGGGTAACATGCCGTTCAATAATTTTAGCACCCATGGCAACCGCTGCAATAGAGACAGCGATTCCTCTCTCATGTCCTGAGTATCCTACCGGAACATTATATTTTCTGAGTTTATCTAGATATCTCAGATTGATATCTTTAAATGGGGCGGGATAGGTAGAGTTACAGTGAAGAAGTGCAAAATCTGCTTTTAATCTTGTCAAAAACTCTACAGTTTCATCTATCTCCTCTTTTGTGCTCATTCCGGTTGATAATATAAGCGGTTTATTCTTTTTAACTAAATACTCCAACAAATCAAAGTTGGTCATATCTGCAGATGCCGTTTTAAATGCGGAAACGCCTATGGTCTCAATTGCGTCCGCACTTGATTTGTCCCAAGGGGTACACATAAATATGAGGTTTTTACTCTTTGCATAATCAGCCAAAGATTTATACTGCTCGTAAGTGAGCTCAAACTTTTCTAAAAGCCCCATAGTATATTGCGTGGACAAATCGCTGCTTGTCATGTCAAGAGCATCTTCGGAGTATAACTCTTTTAAATTTCTCATTTGAAACTTAACACAATCAACACCAATCTCCTGCGCCTGATCTATCATTTTTACGGCATTTTCATAAACACCGTTATGATTCATGCCAATTTCAGCAATTATGAAAACTCTATCATTTTTGCCTATTTCAAAACTTTCAATTCTCATATTTTTCCTTAGTTATCCAGCTTCTTAATCCAATATTGTCAAAGGTAAAAGTTTCTATTTTCAACCCTCTCTCTTTGAGAGAGTTCATTAAGTGTATTTTTTTATATGTTTGTACATAAAATAAAAAGTAACCCCCACCGCCTGCACCGAGAAGTTTTCCGCCTAAGGCACCGTTTTGCAGTGCATATTCATAAATATCATTTAAAAATGGTGTTGTGATTTTAGAAGAAAAGTTCTTTTTCACACTCCAAGCTTTATGTAGAAGCTCTCCAAAATCGTCAAGCCTGCCTTTTAAAAGTCTTGATTTCATTTCATATGCAATATCTTTTGATATTTTTGCATATTCCTGCTGCTCTTCCTGATTCATATTTTCTTTCTGATCCTCATGGATATCACCCGAATTATGGTTTAATCCGGAGTAACAAAGGATTAAAGAATCCTCTAGCTCATTTATAATATTTTCCGGTATTCTCAGTGGATTCACAATATTTTCATGATTCTTGAATTCCATAAAATTAAAACCGCCAAAAACTGTAGCATACTGATCCTGCCAACCGCCTGCTAGCCCTAGTTCAACTCTCTCAGCATGAAATGCAAGTTCTGCTATCTCATAATCATTAAACTTATTTTCTCTGAAATTATTAAATGTTCCGATAATAGCTGAGAGCAATACGGCAGAACCTCCCAATCCGGAACCGGGCGGCACGTCACTGTATGTATAAAGTTCAAATCCATAATCAGGATTTAAAAGCTTAATGACAGACTTAATTAAATCCAGTTTTCCGTCAAACTTTAACTCCGACAAATCATTATATACGACCTCTTGATTTAAATCATTAGAAAAAATCTTAATCTTTTCGTCACCTCTTTTTTCTAAAACAGCATGCGCAAATTTGTTGATGGTAGTATTTAAAACAACGCCGTCTTGTTTATAAAAGTATTCCGTCAAATCAGTTCCTCCACCGGCAAAACTGACTCTAACAGGTGATTTAGCTTTTGATATAATTTTTTCTTTTTCATTCCAATCAATATTTTTTTGAGATACCACAGATATCATCTTATAATTTTGATCTAAAATCGGTATTGCTCTGATTCTTGAATCGAGCAACTTTAAAATATTCTCTTTTGTTACTTTTGTTTCAAATAAAAATATAAAATCCTTATTTACACACCTACTAATCTTTACATTCAAATCTTTTTCGATTAACAATACTCGCCTGATATCACCATCGGTAGAACAACCTATGATTTTTCCATTATCTTCTATGAATATAATGCCAAGACTATTATCATCTATTTTTTGCAAGGCATGTTCTATACTGTCATTTTTACTTATTATAAACTTGTCAATTTTCATGGCTTTCCACATAATCTATCATTTTTTTATAATCTTCCGGTATTCCAATATCAATAAAAATGTCATTGTATCTAAGTATCTCTATTGTATCATTTAAAAGATATTCTTTAAACTTATCCTCTATTGCAAAAATTTCTTCTTGAATATTATGAAAAAAAATCAAATTATTAAAATAGTAACAACCTGCATTAATGTAGGAATTTTTCAATCCGGCTTCTTTTTCTACAAAACGGACAATCTTACCGTTATTAATTAGCAGTGTTCCATATCGCTGACAATCTTCTTGAAATGAAGCCAATATAACTATTTCGTTAAAGTTACTTACAAGATTATTGAAATCCGGTTTTATATAGGTGTCTCCATTGAGTATCAAAAGCGAATCATTCACATCTAAATTTAAAAAATTTATTGCATTTTTGATACTGCCGCCTGTGCCTAGTAATTTTTGCTCTTTAAGAATAATTATAGATGCATCTTTTTTAAAATAGTTCTCTATTATTTCTGATAAATAATAAGTAAGCAGATATATTTTACTGCTTGGAAAATATTTTTTAATCTCATTTATTTGATATGCTAAAAAAGGTTTATCACAAATCGGAGCCATAGGTTTTGGAACGTCAGAGACAACACTTTTAAGTCTCGTACCGAGTCCACCTGCTAATATAAATATATTTAAATTTTTATTGTGCATCATCATCCATTATTTAACAAGGTTACTTCGTCGTTCTCTCACTTACCTAGCCCCGACTTTAGATAAAACCACTTTGATTGTTTTCAAAAATATTACAAAATCCATCCAGAGCGACCAGTTGCGTATATACCAGACATCCAAATCCACTCTTTGCTCAAATGTCAGTTCGTTTCTTCCGCTTACCTGCCAGAGTCCTGTTATTCCGGGAGCGACTTTAAGGATAAGCTCTTGATTTAACACGCCTATTTTTTGGCTCTCTTCATTCATGTAGGGTCGTGGACCAATCAAGTTCATTTCGCCTTTAAAGATATTGTAAAACTGCGGCAATTCATCTAGCGAAGTAGCTCTTAAAAACTTTCCTATTTTTGTTATTCGCGGGTCACTTTCATACTTATGAAAAATTTTATAATTTTCAATCTCTTGCGGATTTTTTTGCAAATACTCTTGCAACATGGTATCAGCATTTTCATACATGCTTCTGTATTTATAACACTCAAAGAGTTTTGAATTTTTGCCGAGTCTTTTTTGTTTAAAAAGTATATTGCCATGGGAATCGAGCTTTACTAGAATAGAAATTATAAGATGCACCACCAGCACAAAAGGCAAAATGAGCAGACTCAAAAACCTTTCAAAGAGATATTTTAAAACAATGTTTTTATAGTTTAAAAGCCTGTTTTCTATATGAAAGGAGGAGAGCCTGATATTTGAGTAGCTAATCATCTCGGCATGCGAGAAGTCTATATTTTCTAGGTAGGGAATGATATATATATCTTTTGTTATATTGATATATTTATTTATAATTATTTGCAGCTCTGTCGCATCATATTTTTTTGATGAAATCAGAACCATGTCAAAATTTGCGTCACCCATTTTATATCCGAGATACCAGTTCTTCTCTATCTCTTTTTTTAGAATCTCATACTTTTCATCTTCTGCGAGAACTTTTACTTTGAGCTTAAAATAATCAACTCTAAAAAGCAAATTTTTTGTAATTCTTTTAGCAAAAGGAACTAATATGAGGGCTAAAGCAAAAAAGAGTACTATAAAAAGTCTTGAGTAGTCGTCTGACGCTTTTGAGAGGGTTATAAAACTAAAAATGGTAAGAAAAGAATACAACAAGGCCTTTAAAATCTTGTTTGTGTCATTCCAATAGTCATATCGCTTAGTATATATTTTTTCATAAATAAATAAAAAAAGGATAATTAATATCATCCAGCTGTAATCATGGCTCGTAGAATTAAATTTTGGGAGCACTGTAAAAAAATCAGTTCTTAAATAGATTGTAATATTTATTGCAAGCAGAAGTACAAAATAATCCACAGTTATTAGAATCAGTGCCAAAAGGTATGTTGCAATATTGAAGCTGTTTTTTTTCATAAAGTTATTGTACTAAAATCTATGAAGATTTGTTATTAATTTTTCACCTATAAATCTTCTCATTTCATCTTTAAATCTCTCACAGTTGTAAGAGTTTGCGGAGTCTGAAATTTCTTTATAGTTAAATTTCACACTCTCAAATCTCTCTACTGCATCCATTATGCTCTCTTTTGTCTGATGCTCAAAATGAACACCGTTGATGCCATCTTGTATAGTTTCATGCGTTCCGCCATCATTCAGTGCAATAACAGGAGTTCCACATGCCAAGGCTTCTATGGGAACAATTCCAAAATCTTCAACAGCAGCGTAAACAAAAGCTTTTGCTTTTTGCATGGTTTCTATCATTGTTTTTTTGTCCTGATAGCCAAGAAGGTGAACATTCTCTTTTGCAATACTTTTTATTGCCTCATACTCCTCCCCGTCCCCGATTACAAAGAGTTTTTTTGTCGGCATCTCATTAAAAGCCTCTACTATCAGTTTTGTTTTTTTATAGGGGACAAGTCTTGAGGCGGTGAGATAAAAACTCTCTTTTTCTTCGCATAGAGTAAAATTTTGAGTATCAACAGGAGGATAGATTACCTCGCTTTCCCTATTATAGGTGCTATTTATTCTATTTTGCACAAATTTAGAATTTGCTATAAAATAGTCCACTCGCTCCAAACTCCGCATGTCCCACTTTCTGATATATTTGAGCGTCTGCTCTACCAAGAACTTTTTTGGTTGTTTAAGATTTGCAGTATATTCATCATACAGATCCCATGCATAGCGTATCGGTGTGTGGCAGTAAGAGATATGGAGTTGCTTTTTAGTTGTTTTTACGCCCTTTGCAACCGCCCATGAAGAGCTTATAACCAAATCGTACGCGCTTAGATCCAAACTCTCTATGGCAAGCGGAAAAAGGGGAAGGTAGTTTCTGAAATGTTTTTTGGCAAAGGGGAGGTTTTGAATAAAGGAGGTTTTGGCATGTTTGCCGTTTAAAACACTCTTCCTCTCTTCGTCGCTCAAAAAGTCAACAAGTGAAAAAACATCGGCATCCGGATAGATATCTATAATTGCTCTGAGTACTTTTTCTGCGCCGGCATCTGTGACCAGCCAGTCATGCACAAGTGCAATTTTAGGCTTCAAACATCTCTCTGAGTGTGTCTTTAAAATCTTTTAACTCTAGTGTACCTATGGCATCAAAAAGCTTCTCCCTCGAGCCTGTCAAACTTTTAATCTCATCTTTTCTCACAAAGTTAGGATTTACGGCTACTTTTATTTTGTACCCTGCAATCTCATTCATGTTCTCTATGACATCAAGGAGTTTTATTCCTCTATTTGTTGCTATATTGAAGAGTTCACTCTTTTTATCGCACTCTAAGAGTCTTTTATACACTTCACACACAAAACTTATGTCATTAAACTCTCTCTCAACATCAAGGTTGCCAAGCTCTATGATTTGGCTTTTTTCTTTAAAATGTTTGACTATCTTTGGTATCAAAAAGTGTTCAGCCTGACCGCTTCCCGTATAGTTAAAGGGTCTGGTGATTAGAATATTGAGTTTATCAAAGTAGCCCTGCGCCAAACACTCCATGGCATATTTACTGGCACCGTAGTGGTTTGCAGGTTTTGGGCAGAGTGATTCATCCAGCACTTCCAAACCCTGATTTCCATAAATGGTAGCACTGCTTGCTAAAATAATTTTGGATGGATTTAGCCCGAGTTCTACAAGCGTTTCTAAGATATTTGTAGTGCCGATTGTATTTACTTTATAGAATGCTTCATGGTCTCCATACGCCGCAAAAGAGATGCCTGAGAGGTGTATCAGAAAATCGGGTTGCACTTTTTTTAGAACATTTGCAATGTCGGATTTTTCTGTTATGTCGCACTTATATCTTTTCTCTGTTCCCTCAAAAAAAGAGGTTCCAAACACCTCATAACCGCACTCGTCAAGATAAGAGGAGAGATGTATTCCCGTAAAGCTGTCAATGCCGGTTATCAGAACTTTTTTCATCCCTTAAAAACTAAACCCTATCTCATTTCTTTTGAGGTCTGCTTTTACCATCATGGCACACAGCTCTTCAAGCGTACATTTTGGTTCCCAGCCTAAAATATCTTTTGCTTTTTGCGGGTTGCCTATGAGCAGTTCCACTTCACATGGTCTATAAAATTTTGGGTTTACCTTCACAACCGTTTTGCCTGTTGCTTTATCTTTTGCTATCTCATTTTCATCACTGCCGCTAAATTCCAACTCTACACCAGCTGCTTTAAATGCCATAGTCACAAAATCTCTTACGGTTTCGGTTCTGTTTGTAGCCAGTACATAAGTGTCCGGTTTAGGCGCTTGAAGCATCAAGTACATGCCTTCCACATAATCTTTTGCAAATCCCCAATCTCTTTTTGCGTCCATGTTTCCAAGCTCTAAACACTCTAATTTGCCAAGCTTGATTTTTGCTACGCTGTCTGTAATTTTTCTTGTTACAAACTCTCTTCCTCTCAAAGGCGATTCATGGTTAAATAGTATGCCGCTACATCCAAAAATATTGTAAGACTCTCTGTAGTTAATTACCATCCAGTGTGCGTAGAGCTTTGCCACACCGTAAGGACTTCGCGGATAAAAAGGGGTACTCTCTTTTTGCGGAATCTCCTGAACCTCGCCGAACATCTCTGAGGTGCTTGCCTGATAAAATTTTATCTTCGGATTTACGATTCGAATCGCTTCAAGCAGATGCACACATCCAAGCCCTGTAATATGAGCGGTAGCGAGCGGTTGATCAAAGGAGACGCCCACAAAACTCTGAGCTGCAAGGTTATAAATCTCATCCGGCTCTATATTTTTAACCATGTGAACACTGTTGGCCTGATCTGTTAAATCATACTCTACCAAATGAAGGTTTTCGTGATTTTGTATGCCCAACTCTTCTATTCTCCAGAAGTTTACCGAGGATGTTCTTCTGTAGGTTCCGTAAACCTCATACCCTTTTTCTAAAAGTAACTCCGCAAGATAGGCTCCGTCTTGCCCGGTTATACCTGTAATTATTGCTTTTTTACGATTTGACATTGAATCCCTCACTGTACTGAATTTTAATTCTTCTCACATGTATCCTTGAAACTATTCTTTATTATTCTACTATTTTATCTAACAAACCTATATTCTCAAAGTTGTTGCTCACGATAAGCAGTCCCACATAGGAGTCAACCATTCCATGTATATTGTCAAGATATTTGTATTTTACATCATAGAACTTAGTGTTTGCTTCGTTTAAATCAATAATACTTTTTAGACCATGCTCATAACCCTGTTCTACGGCTTTAACATAAAGTTCAGCGGATGCTAGTGCATTTTTGTACATTGTCACCGAATCTACTGAGGTGTTAAAAGATGCCAAGTACTCATCATACTGCACTTTGACCTCTTTTTTAGTCTCTAGCAAATCTTCATTGGCGGCTTTGCTCATCAGTTCGGATGAGGCGACCATAGATGAAACCATTCCACCGCTATAAATTGGAATATTCAAAACGAGTGCCACTTGCTGTACATTATTGTAGGGTGCGTCACTTGTCGGATCATCCGTATTGTATTTAGAAGCAGATGCCTGCAAATCTAAACGAGGGAGATGCGCATCCCATGCGTTCCCTTTTTGTTCTTTTGAGAGTTTTAATGCCACTTCTGCCTGAAGTACTTTGAGGTTTTTTTCAAAGGTATCACCGCTCACTATAGACGCCTGCATGGCTTTAATACTCTCTAGCGTTTGATTATTTATCTCTAATGTCGGCAATTTATACTCTGCATCACCGATAAATTGAGTCAGCTTCAACTCATTCACTTTGAGTTGTTTTTTCTCTTTATCTAAACTAATCAAAGCAGAGCTGTACTCCACCTGCATCTGAAGCAAATCCATTTTGTTTGCCAAATTCATATCGTAGCGTTGCGTTAATGTATCTAGTTTTGACTTTGTAAATTGAAGATTTGACTCATAGAGTTTTATTTTATTATGAGACTTTAACAACTCTAAATAGACCTTAAATACACTCTGAGCCAACTCCTCTTTTTTTAAGTCAGAATCAATTTCGTAGAGTTTACCTCTGGATGTCTCCATGGCTATTCTTGAGAAGGTATCTGCATTATATACCGACTGTCTGAGTGAGAGCGTATTACTAATCATGCCCTGTCTCACATGATCTATTTTATTATAATTAGGATTGTATGTATAATCTGACTTTCCATAATTAGCCGAAAAATTTATTTGCGGGTAGAGTTTAGAGTACTCCTGATTCACCTTTTCTTTCTCGGCTTCAGCTCTATAGGCTGAAGATTTGATTGCATTTGTGTTTGCAAGAGCAAGCTCATACGCTTTTGAAAAGAGTAGAACCTCTGCTGCATTCACATAACTTATAGAAAAAGCTAATAAAAGTATCAGTTTTGAGATGCTGCTACTCTTCATTTAAGCTCCTGCCTAACATCTCTTCAAAAGGTTTAACAAGGTAGTTAAGTGCCGTTCTATCTCCTATATTAATCATAACCTCTGCAGGCATGCCTGAAACCAGTACGAATTTATTCTCTTCGAGTAGTTTTTTGCCCTCTTGAGTCACTTCTATCTTCGCTTCATAATAGGGAGTGTGCGTTGCCTCATCCATAAAAATATCTGCTGAGACATGCACGACTTTACCTTCAATGGCAAGGACATGCTTTAGATTAAAAGCCGAGAATTTAATCTCTGCTAGCAATCCGATTCTCACCTTGTCAACATCTGTTGTTTTTACTTGCGCTATCACTAAAAGCTTTGCATCTTCGGGAATAATCTCAAGGATTGGTTTACTTGGGCTTACGACACCGCCGACAGTATGCAGACTGAGTCCAACAACCGTGCCGTCAATCGGTGAAGTTATAGTTGTTCTTTTAATAATATCTTCATTTGCAACTATTTTTGATTTCAGGTCTGAAATGCGAGTCTCTGCTTCTACATATTTTTGCAGAATATCATTTTTAAACTCTTTTTCTCTTAGTAGCTTTTGCGTGCCTACTTCACTTATCTGCTCTTTTAACTTCGCTATTTCAGATTTTGCATTTGCCAAATCGCCATCTATCATATTACTTTCTCGTTGCAGGTCTCTGATTTTTTGTTTATCAATAAGTCTCTGTTTAAATAAATCTTCCCACTCTAAAATCTCCTCTTTAATAGATTCAAGTCTATTTTGCTTACTGGCGATTAATGAAGTAGTTCCGTCAATTTGGCTTTGAAGCTGCACAATTCTGTTATTTGTAATTGCAGTTTCGTCTTCAATAGATTTATTGGATGAAATAAAAATATTCGTCTGATTTTTAATCGCATCTGCGTCATGCGACTCACTAGGAAATTCTATCTTCTTAAAGTTATCTCTTTGCGCTTTGAGTCTTGCTAAAAGAGCTATGCTATCTTGATATTGCGCGTTTAAAATATCAAGCTGTGCTTTCACCTGCACATCACTTAGCTTCATTAATATTTGATCTTTTTTTACCTTATCGCCATCTTTTACATAGATAGCTTCTATAACTCCACCCTCTAAATGTTGAATGGTTTTTTTACCTAAATCTGCCGATACCTTTCCGGTAGCAACAGAAGAGGTTGCAAGCGGAGCAAAAGTCATCCAACCGCCCATCAATACAAATACTACAAATACAACTGCTAATCCAAATCTAATTACTGAAGTGTCATCACTTAATGGCACTTTTATCTGTTTATTATCCATAATCTTTCCTAACTACTTGGTTTACTAAGCGATATTGTTTGCATCGGCTGTGGGCTGGCGGCAGGCTTTTGAGGCTGAGGAGCCGCACCTTGCGCTGCTGCTGAAAGTCTTGATAAAACTTCATTTGTATCACCGTAGAGTTCTAACAATCCCTGTTTAATTACGGCTAACTTGTTTGTAACCTGCAATATATTCGGTCGATGTGTAATTATTATAACTGTTGTTTTACTCTCTTTGAGTGTTTTTATAGCTTCAACAAGAGCTGCTTCGCCTTGGTCATCAAGATTTGAGTTTGGTTCATCAAGAACAACTAAAACAGGATTGTTATAGATAGCACGGGCAAAACCTACTCGCTGTCTCTGTCCGCCGGAGAGCGATTCTCCGCCTGCTCCTATTTTTGTGTCATACCCGTTAGGCAATCTCAAAATCATCTCATGCACACCGGCTTTTGTTGCAGCTTCAACAACTTTTGCTGAATCTACTTCTTCAAATCTTGAGATATTTTGACTGATAGTTCCTTCAAAGAGCTCTATATCCTGAGGCAAGTAGCCTATATATTTTCCAAGGTCAACTTTATCCCACTGATAAATATCTGCCTTATCAAGTCTTGCTTTACCGGCGGCTAGTGGCCATAATCCTAAAATAATTCTGGCTAAAGAGGATTTTCCGGCAGCGCTCGGTCCGACTATTCCAACAACATCGCCCTTGTTTATCTGCATTGAGATACCTCGAATGGATGGCTGCTGTGCGTTTGGCGGAATTACCACTACGCCCTCAAGGAGTATTTCTCCATGTGGAGCGGGGAGTTTCATGTGCTCTTTATCTTTCGGAAAATTCTCGAGCAGTCCCTCTAATCTTTCATACGATGTTCTAGCACTGCTAAAACCTTTCCAGCTACTAATCATCAAATCAAGAGGAGCCAAAGCTCTACCCATGATGATAGAACCTGCAATCATCATTCCTGGGCTTACTTCCGATTTTATTGCAAGATAGCCGCCAAGACCTAACATGAGTGACTGAAAAAGCATTCTTAAGCTTTTTGAAATATTGGACCAGATACCGGCTTTGTTACTCGCCTCTGTTTGTGCATTCAAAAAAGCGTAATATTTATCTCTCCAGATATGTTGGATTCTTCCTTTCATGCCCATTGCATTTACAACTTCTGCATTTCTTAGGTTTGAATCAACATACATCGTAGAAGCTCTGCTCATTACATTTGCTTCGAGCAGCTTCTCTTTTGTGTCGTACTCATTCAAAATAGTAAGAATAAGTAAAACTATTCCGGCAAAAATTGCGAAATAACCGAACATTGGGTGAAACATAAAAAGAACTGCAATATATATAGGCATCCATGGAGCATCAAAAAAAGCAAAGAGTCCGTTACCGGTCATAAATTGTCTAATTTGTGTCAAATCATTGAGAGGCATAGAGGATGCTTTCCCCGGCTGTTTATTTGCCAAGTCAAAGAGCGAATCGAAGACTCTTTTGCTTAAAAGATTGTCTAGCTTATTTCCTACCAATACCAATATTTTAGATCTTACAATCTCTAAAGTAGCCATGGTGATGAAAAGAACAAGAACAATCAGAGTAAGCATTATAAGCGTCTCCATACTTCTGCTCGTCAAAACCCTGTCATATAACTGTAACATGTATAAAGATGGAACGAGCATAAGCAGATTGATAAATAGACTGAAGAAACCAACGACTAAAAATGATTTCTTAGATTGCATTATCGCACTTTTGAGTTCGCTAACTTTACTCTTTTGATTTTTTTGTACTTGTGCCATGGAAATCCTTAGATATTATTTTTATGTTACAACCCCATAAAGCTACGAAAAAACTCTGTTTTTCGAGAATTACAAGGTGTTTTATTTTGCCTTAATTTTGTCTTTGGTTTGCCAAATTAAAGAGTGTCTGTATATTTTCAAGCGATTTTAAATGTGCATCTATAAAAGTGATAATCCCTCTTCTCACCCAAGAAGCCAAAATGTCATCGCTGAGGTTGTTTAGTTTTTCTCTGTCAACAACTCTAAATCCGTTCACTAGAACCTTTTTTTCATCACCTTCGCCAACGCTAATCTCTCTCTCTTCTAAAATACCGCTCTTAACAATTTCGCTTACTATGTTTTTAGTAACTATACTTTGCTGCTCATGAGATGTTAAAAAATTAATTGCATGTTCTAAAGTCTCCGATTTTTCTCCATCTTTTTTAAAGAGCTGTTTCCCTTTTGACTTTGAGAAAAGGTGTGAATCTTCATCTATAAGAATAACTTTTTGATCTGCATTCTCTTTTGTGCTCGCCATTGAAAAAGGGTATTTTCTTAAAACACTAGGCACATAGCTTGTTATCCATTTGCCCTCACTGTTTATTGCTAAACTATCACCGCCGAGAGAGACTAATGCAACGAGTGATGCATTTTCTTCCGATGTAAAAACTACCGGGAATGTCGCACCGATAAGTGCCGCCTCATTAGCTACGACCGGTAAAAATGCCGACTGCTTTGCAAAATTGAGGTTTTCAAGCGGATTAATCTTAAACTCTTTGTGTTTCATTTTGTCTAATACTTGTAAATTTGTGTACATTTTTTTCCTTTGTTGTGTGTTTTCATTTTTCGGACGACCTATCTTTTTTGAACCAAGGGTCATTCCGATTAAGAGCTCTAAATTTCGAATAAATTTATCACTGCTTGTTATGGTCTGTTTTTCAAGACAACTTTGTATAAAACGGTTTTTCTCTTCCTCTATTTTTGCAAAAAAGATTTTAGAGTAGAAACTCATTCTATCTTCTTGAGTAAATCCCAATTTTTTATACAACTCATGATAGGTAACTAATTTATCAGAGTTATCATACAAATTTTTAGAGAGGCTGCTGTATCTGTAGTTCAAATCGTTTGATTTTTTTTCGATGTAAGCCATTACATCAAAAAGATAAAGTTCCGACTCTACTATAGATGTTTTATATCTGCCTTCCCATATCGTCCCTGTACGATTATATTTCTTATTAAAATAACCTACATATCTCCTGCCTAAACTTTGCATCAATTTAGGCAGCGACTCAACATCTGAGGGAGTAGCCAAGAATTCAAAATAGTTTTTCGTGACTATATAAGAGTGTATTTTTAAACCATGTCTTTGACTCGCTTCATCAACAATATTTAAAAACTCTTCATAGTCACTGCTATCTATGAAAACATCCATCTCATTTATGCTTTTGAGCATAACATGTTGTGGCGTATTTTCAACAAAAATTCTCAGCTTTCGTGCCAAATATATTTCCTTTTTTAGATTCAAGTCGTACTATATATTTTTTTAGCTTTAAAGAAGATTAAATCACTACGACACCAATTTATATATTTTTAATTAGTGCCATAGTCATAAATTAAAAATGGCTTGAAATTCCCCACTTAATATATGGGATAGCAGATTTTATTACTTGAAATATTTGCGACAACAAAACAGCATCTAAAGTAGCCTGTGCCACACTGTTTTTGGAGTTAAAGGTTACTATAGTTAACTTTGTATTTATATCAAAAGAGAAGGTAACCTCTGTCAAAAGCTCTTCACTTGTTCGCAGCAGTTCCAAATTTACATTATCTGTTTTTGAGATTGCTTCATTTTTGTTTTGTGTTTGTTGGATTATATGAGGTTCAAGATGAGTGTAATATCTCTCTATAAACTCTTCTGCCGTAGGAATTAAATTGAGTACAAAACTTCTTGTTATCATAAAATCAACTCTGTTTTGCATGTCTTGATAGTTAATGACTAGCCGTAGTCTGTCTTCTAGTTCATCGTAGGAGGGGGTAAATGTATTTGCAATAATGTTTTTTTTCATGACCGCAATTGTACATAAATAAGTTTATTTGAAGTTTAACAAGATAAAATTCTGCTCCACTATTTGCCGACATAGCTCAGTTGGCTAGAGCAGCTGATTTGTAATCAGCAGGCCCGGGGTTCGAATCCTCGTGTCGGCACCACCCTAGCGAAACAATCCAATCCCCTTCACCTATCTTAAATGTTATTCTTTAAAATAAGTTTGCGCCAATTCTGAAGATGTATAGAATCTAAATGTCAGAGAGCTGTCTTTAATTGAAACCAAGTTTATATAGTCGCTCTCTTTTGAGACCACTTTTAGCGAACTGCTGCTGTCTGTCAATATATTTTCTGTAACTGCTATTTGTTGTGCATCAGCACTCTGAGTCGGCTCTGAGAGATAATCTCCCGCATAGATACCGATATTCCAAGATGAAAGGTCTTCGGTAAAAACAAACTTGAAAAGTGTCTTGTTTACCCCGTTATTGCTTACTGCATAGAATGTTTTAGAGCGTAACTCTTTTCTTAAATCAAATGAGTTAAAGTACTCAAGAGCCAATGATTCTGAAGAGTAAAATTTCAGAGTCAATGTCGAACTGTTTACATCAACAAGCGTTAAATAATCGACCTCTCTACTTTGAAATCTAAATATGTTCCCTCCGCTATCAGTCAGGTTTGAATCTGTAACAGCTATGGACGTTCCATAATTTGAACTGAGTCTGGCTGTGTCTGCGTAGGAAGTGCTATAAGTTGTTACATCCCATTGAGTCAGCACATCTGTAAAATCAATTTTATAGAGCGATCTGCTGGTTGCATTATTTTGAACTACAAAGAACTCCTTTGCTTTCAACTCATCTCTTAAAGAGAGGTTATAGTACGCTTCAGCCAATGCTGATGTTGCAAAAAACTTTAATTTCACAAGAGGGTTTGCAGTAGATACTAAACTTAAATAGTTCATCTCTTTGCTAACCAACTGTAGAGAACCGCTTGCATCACTTAAAGTATCTGCCGTTACATTGATATCAGCAGTAACTCCCCCTGGTATCGCCGTAGAGTAGTTATTATCATACGCTTGAATATCCCATGAGCTTAAATTCGTATCAAATGACACTTTGTATAAACTCTTGCTTTGTATATCATCTTTTACTGCATAAAAGGTATTTTGGCTCAGTTCGCTTCTCAAATCAACCGTCGTATTGACATCTACAGTACTGTTTGCGTCCGGTGTAGCAGAACCGCCGCTGCCGCAACCTATAAATATAAAGCCGGACAGTAAAAATAGGCTTAATAAAAAAGCTTTTGCTCTCTTTTGCATTTTATCTCCTTGTAATTTTTTATGATTGTATCAGAGGTACAAATAATTTTGACTTAATAGCAGATTTATAACTATACGAAAAAATATCCATCATCATTTAGTATAGTTCTCTGTGCGGTAAGCATTATTTGATTGTCGCCAAAGCTGGCTCCAACGGGATCAAAAATATCGAGATAAAAGAGTTCATTTGCTTCTGGCGTGTTGTCTCCTATAATTTCAACAGGAATAACTGCGTAATTTTCATCAGGATATAGCACAAGAGTGCCGCTTGCAGGGATATAATCCTGATTTGAGAGAGCAGTGCCGTCTCTTGTTGTGTATTTGACACTTAGCCATCCATTTGAGTCGCTACGTATGCCGCTCACTTCTACTAAAAAGTAGTTAACGGTCGTCGTACCGCTTGCACCTTCAACTACTTCTTTTTGTACTTCTGATGCTGTTTTTGGGGCGTTTGCGTAGTGTTCACGCAGGGTTTGGTCTATCCACTGCTGATAGTAACTTACCCTATGCCAAAAACCAACTTCGCCAAAACTGCTATCTGTTGTTGTGTTAATATCCGGATTAGCATCATAAGTATGCAGACTCGCAACATAACTGGCGACACCTGCAACTTTACCGTCAATAAATGCCGGACCTCCGCTGTCCCCCGGTGCAATCATGCCCTCATAGTGCCCATATCCAAGGTTATTATCGTTCATCAGCATCCCAAGTGCGTCGTGCTCACTTGTTCCATCATCAAAATCTGCTACCAAAATAGCGTTGTTCTGTGGCGTCCAAGCCATGTTACTGCCAAGTATATTTTTCATAGCGGCTGCATCAGTTTCAAACTTATTCATGGCTTGCTGGCGTAAAATATCTGTAGGAAGAGTGCTGCTCATTCCCTCAGAGCCGCTTCCGGTATTGCCATAGCCAACCGCGGTAAATAGTCTCCCAATCTCATCGCTGCTTCTAAAGAGTTCATATCTATGCGCATCAGTCGGTGCGGCATCTGCAAGCCACACTAGAGCCAAATCATTATTATCATTGAGAGTATCATACTGAGGCATCAATTCTATGGCATCAGATGCAACTGTTTTTCTCCCCTGAGATGTTTCAAAAACTATATTTGCCGATGCGTTGATACTGGAAAAAAGATGTGCAGCAGTCAATACCGCCATGCCACCATAGAGCAGTGTTCCACTGCCATAGTAGCCGTTAGAGGATATTCTAACCACTCCGTTTAAGGTACTGCTATTGCTAACAGAATAGATAGAATTATTATATGAATTGAGAGTTGTCACCATGGGGTTAGTTTCTTTATTTTAGTATAATTATTAAACAGTGTGTGGCACTTTTTTAGTACCTATAGCCGTAGAGCCAAGCAACAAAACAGTCGCTCCAACCAAGAGGCATAACACAATTCTCAATGTATTTAAAATCTCTTTAATTTCACTTATTTTATACGCAGGAATTATACACAAACACAAGTAAAATTCATTTAATTTTAGTTGCAGTGATTTCAAGCTCTTTTGCAATAGTAAAATCATGAATATAGGAAAGTAAAGTTTTCTGTTTCTGGTAAATGCTGTTGGAGTACTTTTATATCTTTTTTTAAATTCATCACTGTGAATTAACTCCTTAGTCGTGTTTATACTTAATATCTTTTTTGATTTCATTCTGCGTATGAGCAAAAAATGAACCTTATTTTATCAAGAATAAACCTACATACTTAAAGATATGCTTCTTTATTTTATGATTTCTCCTTAACTTAATGGCAGTGCCTCGGGAGAGATGGAGCGAGAAAGCGCATGACACCCTTTTTTCTTTAAGAAAAACTACTTCGCTATTAAAACAGTATATGAAAATGTAGAAATAACAGCAATTAACGCAATTATTATAAGGAACTGCTCCATTTTATAAATCTCCTAATTCTTTAATATGCTTTTCCATAAAAGAGTGCCTGACACCTTTTTTATAATAATATCGCTTTTTTTGCCTGTAATGGTGCCTTACACCTTTTTTCTTTTACAGGGGTTTGTTAAACTCTTATTGATTTTTCATAAAGTATTTCAGGGTCTAAATCCAAATGATTTGACCATTCTATAGAATCAAAACTTACCCTTACACTGTTGAAAATAGACTTATCTTTTAATTCTGTAAATTTACCGATATGTAGATACTCAGATACATCAAAAACTCTTTTTTCACTATTTTCAAAAGTCAAAAGAAGTTTATAATCATTTTGTGGTTCAACTGATTTAATTGCTAAATACATGGTTTTTCCTTATTTTAATGGCTCTATGGAAAATGGCAATTCACCGTTTTGAGCTAAATTCCAATCTGCCATCAACTCATCTTTATGCAATTCTGCCCAAGCCTCAACTAGCTTTTTTTGTTTGTTTGGTAATTTGCCATCGCTTAATTCACAACTATTTAAGTCTAAGATAGCAGTATATTCATTATAGTAAACATGAATATGAGGGGGATTATGTTCATTTGGAGAGCAATACATTCTAATGATTATCCCATAAAACATGCTGATAGTTGGCATCAAAAAACCTCAATAGTTACATTGATATTATTATAGCCAAATGTATATAATAGATATTTATTTCAATAGAATGTGTATTAAGTTAACCGGAAGAAAGTGGAAGTAGTTTAAGAAAAAAATAAGAAAAAGCAGAAAAGAGTGCCTAGAAAAGAGTGCCTGACACCCTTTTTTAGTTTTTATTTATAATAATGCGATATAATTTTGCTAGTTGGGACAATATAGAAGAAGCTACCAACTTCTTCTATAAGGCTTTTAATACAATCTTGTTGCTAATAGCATCAAGATTATAACAATTACAATGAGTCGAAGCATTGTTATATCCTTGTTAAAGGCTGACCCTGTCCCACCTTCTCCTTCACAATACAATCAAACCAATCATAACCGCCAACTAGAACTGTAATTATAGCTAATAATATTTATTGTTTTAAACAATTCTTGATACTGTAGATGGATTCAACTCTAAAAAATCTGCTATTTCACTTTTTGTGTAGCCATATTCATATGCTTTTTTTATATTTTCATCTCTATTTATATCACGGTCAAGTTCAAAAAAAGTCTCTAATCTTTTACTAAGCACTTTCAATTTACCATCTTCTTTGATTATCAATTTTGGAGATTTATAGACAATGTCTATTGCGTCAATATCCATCTCACTACTGACATAGTCTGCATACTCATCGTAAGTCATATTAAAAATCATAGAGTTGTTTAAAAGTTCAAAGTAGTTGTGCTTGTATTTCAATTGAAAAAAAGACTGGTATTTGTATAAATCTACTTGGTTAACCATACCTGCTTTGATGGGATTTCTCTCTATATATTTGGCTACTATCCAAAAGTGAGCATCGTCAAAGAGAGGGTAAGATTTGTATCTGCCCTGCCAGAGGTGACCGCTTCTTGTGTATTTTTTATTGAAATATTTTGCATACTTGTCATTTAAAAATTGAATTGATTTTGATAAATTGTTCTGTTTGGTTTCTAGTAGCAGATGATAGTGATTTGTCATAAGACAAAATGAATGAAGAATAATATCAGACTGTTTTGTGAGTTTCAGTAAAAGATCTAAAAAAAACTCATAATCCTCAGGTTCAAGATAGATAGCTCTCCTCTCTACTCCACGGTTTATAATATGATAAAGTCCCGGTTCGGTTAATCGCTCTTTTCTTGCCATTAAATATTGTATATAATTTTAACTTAAATTAAGTTTTTGCATAAAAGAGTGCCTGACACCCTTTTTAATGACACCCTTTTTAACACCCTTTTAACACCCTTTTTACTTTTTAGATAAGTTTTAGTTTTTATTTATAATAATGCGATATAATTTTGCTAGTTGGGACAGATAGAGAGCGGAAACTCTCTATAAGCTTTTAATACAATCTTGTTGCTAATAGCATCAAGATGATTACAATTATTACCAGTAATTGCATTGTTATATCCTTGTTAAAGGCTGACCCTGTCCCACCTTCTCCTTCACAATACAATCAAACCAATCATAACCGCCAACTAGAACTGTAATTATAGCTAATAATATTTATTTTTTTAAAGTATGATTTTTCTAATGAGAAGTAGCGTTATATTAACTGATTAAGCGGAAAATAACATAAAAGAGTGCCTGACACCATTTTTTGCACCATTTTTTGTAGTGATTTAAGATATATTTTAGTTTAAAAGAAATTGGATGTTTGGGTAGATTTGTAGCATGTGGTGTAAAATGGGAAGTTGTAGGATTGGCATGTGGGAAAGATAAAGACTGATTTCTAAAAAAGTAAAAAGCTAAATAAGTTTTAGTTTTTATTTATAATAATGCGATATAATTTTGCTAGTTGGGACAGATAGAGAGCGTCAACTCTCTATAAGCTTTTAATACAATCTTGTTGCTAATAGCATCAAGATTATAACAATTATGAGGGCTAATCGCATTGTTACTCCTTGTTAAAGGCTGACCCTGTCCCACCTTACACCTCACAATACAATCAAACCAATCATAACCGCCAACTAGAACTGTAATTATAGCTAATAATATTTATTTTTTTAAAGTATGATTTTTTTAATGAGAAGTAGCGTTATGTTAACTAATTAAGCGGCAAATAAGAAAATGTAAAAGAGTGCCTGACACCCTTTTTTTATATCTATTTTTTTTAATGATGACTTTTCTAATGAGAAGTAGCATAATGTTAACTGATTAAGTGGAAAGTAAGAAAAGTTTCAAAAGAGTGCCATACTTTCTTTACTTTTCAGTTCTCCAAGTCGTAGCATCATGTTTTGAAATATACACAAGAATAGCAACGGTTAATGCTGCCAGTATTAAAGCAAATAGTTCTATCATTTAATTTTCCTTTCCAAGTTCATCAAGTTTTTCTTCTATATCTGTTTCTATTTTCTTATAATAAATACCGAGAGCCGCTACCCCAAAAAACCCTATTAACCCTAATATTAAAATAAAAATCGGCTTCTCACCAGATAAAACTGCATACACTAAAACTATAACGGCAGACGAAAGTGCAAAGAGGACATTGAACCAATCTTTACGCTTCTCCCTTAATATATCAATTTCTTTAATAAGTTTATCTTTTTTACTCATAAGGAAATTATACCAAAATATAAAAAAGAATAGAGAGAAAAGGAGAAGTTATTTGAGAAAATGCATATTAGGTTAACCGGAAGAAAGTGAGATGAGTTTAAGAAAAAAGTAAGAAAACACATAAAAGAGTAAAAGAGTGCCTGACACCCATTTTCCAAAAATGGGTGCCTGAAATGGGTGCCTGAAACCCTTTTTCTGACACTCCTCTTTCCCTTTCCCTTTTAAAATATATCCGCTATTTTCCAATGATTTTTGTACGCTATAAAAGCGAAAACCGCAGCTACGATTGCACCTATTGGAAATAAGATTGAAATAATATCATTCATCTTTTTTAAGTTCCTCTATTTCTTTTTCTATTTTACTTAGTTTCAATAAATTAACAAAAACACCAACTGAAACAATCATAAAAAGAACGAAAGCAAAAAGTCCTATATAACCACTTCTTTTGTACCATATATCCAGCTTCCACCGGCAATTGCTAAATAAACGTAACCACTCACCTACCCACTAAAAAGTAGGACTTTTACAAACAAGAGGCATAAAAGGTTTTCCATTCATAGCATCTAGGAGAGCTTGCATAATATTGATTCCATTCTTTTTAACGCTCAGAATGTAGGCATAAATATTCATAAAGAT
>CANMJR010000021.1 GCA_947498025.1 Helicobacteraceae bacterium | reverse complement strand
GCAATGCCCCGACTAATTTTTCGATTGTTAGAAATATTGCAATGAATGTGCTTAGAAGAGAAAACTTTATTAATTTTCCTCAAGCTATTCGTATGATTGGCGGAAATATTCAGAAGTTATGTAATATTTTAGTATGAAACAGCCGTGATTACTGTTTTAAGTAATATGACACCCAACAAATACAAACCCCACGCCCACCGACACTCCTGAACCATCCACTCAAAACCCCACAAAAGATTTCTGCCAGCCCCTTTGCCCGCTTTCGCCTCGTTTCTCCCTCTTGCATGCCGATTTTTTTGACCAAAAAGCAGGGCGCAAATGCTCCTTCTTATCTTCCGCCAAACGCTCCCAATTGTTCAACAAAACCAGATGTGCAAAAAAAAGAGCAGGGCATTTCAGAGTCAAACCCCAACATCGCTCTTGTTTCAAAAACAAAAAAGAACCCTCTTTGTCCTCTGCAAATCAAAAGAACCTATCCACTTATCCTATCCATCCATTCATCAGACATCTCGCACACGACAATCGCCAGATTTCGCAATACTCACTAATCCCCCCCCTCCTTTTGGGGCAAGAGAGGAGAGAGGGGGGAGAGGGGGCAATGAGGAGTTTATATGGGGTGCTTGTGTATTCTTTTTGGCGAGAAAGGTGGGAGGCTGGTAAAGAGGGCGTTAGTTTGATGTTATATTACTTATGACAGTATTTGTATATTAATAGGAGAGAGGTGCGGAAATAGGGTGGTTTACTCTAGTGCCCTATCGGGCAATAGAGATTAGAAATCCTTTTCGGTTTTTCAGTAGCGATTCGAAATAAAGTATAATGTCAATCTCAATTAATAAAAGGAATCTACTTGAAACCATTTAAACTACTCTTGCTTTCATTCGCAGTGGCATTGTCTCTTTCAGCTGCTTCAACATCATGTAGCAATATCTATTATAATAATGAAGCTCCTGATATCACGAATTCCAAGCTCACTTCTAAAACGAAAGAACTCTGCTACAAAGACTTTGCAGTTATGCACTCAGGAGTATCACGCACACCTCTATGGAGTGCTGAACATCTCACAAAAGAGATGCTTGCAAAAAAAGCTGAGAGAACAGACAGCTTTCATGCGGAAGAGCGTCTTAATCCTGACGAAAGAGCTGAACTAAAAGATTATGCACGCTCAGGCTATGATAGAGGGCATATGAGTCCATCCGCTGATTTTTCTGATACGCAAAGCAATGAGGAGTGCTTTTCTCTAGCCAACATGGTTCCTCAAAACCACAACAATAATGCAGGAATCTGGGCAAGCATAGAGGGAGCAGCACGCTACTTAGCTAAAAAAGATGGAGAGGTATATGTAATTACTGGTCCCCTGTTTGTAGGAAATGACCTTAAACGTATAGGTAAAGTCTTAGTGCCTACCCAGATATTTAAAGTAATCTATGTTCCTTCTACAGGAAAGGGAGCCGCTTATATTACCGATAACGCACCGGGGACTGATTACAAAGTAATAAGCATAGCTGAAATTGAAAAGATGTCTGGAATAGATATGTTTCCAAAGATGAGTAAATCAGCAAAAGAAACTCCTATGGACTTGCCAGTACCCAAGCCATATAACGATAAAAAATCCCAAGGCAGCAACAGTCAAAGTGATAGTGGTGGCGATAGTTTTATCGATAAAATTAACAAAAAAGTAAACAATTATTATAAAGGACATTGATGAAAAAAGGATTCTTAGCATACGCAAATGAAAGTGATTCTTTAACAATAGGAAGCGACCTTACTGTTGAAAACAGACTCGATAGAATCTCCATTTACGGTTCAGTTGATATCACAAAAGATAAAGAGGGATTGAAATACGCTTATGAACTTAAGCGTGTTGTAGATGCCGCAATTGAAGTGTTGAAAAATGAAAATCTACCTGAACATATCAAGATAGTTGAGGCTGAGACGGTTGCTAATCCGTTTAATAACTAAATAGCTGAAATCCCAATCGTCTTTAGCAGTTGGGCTGAAAGCTATGCAGATGATGTGGGTCAGAGGGAATAATTGCTTTGAGTCAAGATTAGAAGACCAGTAGAGCCAAACTCCTTCTGGGTAAAATGATTGTATAAAACTAATAATGCAAGTGTTTTACAACTATATTTTAGAAATAATCTAAGAATTATTATAAAATTAGTCGCAAATAGCCAAGTTGGTGTTTTTTTCTTTATTTCACATTGTATTTATTTAAGTAGGTTTTTTTACAACTTATGTGTTTTGTGAAGCTTGTGCTGCAACATTATCTAGCCAAAATCGTAACTCATGTGGCGTTGAAATAATGCGATGACTCTTTAGTTTATGCACGGCTTCTTCCAGCTGGTTTTCACTAGGGTTGTCAGCTAATTGTGAAATAAGATATTTGCTAACATCTTTATACTTTTCTTTTATATCTCTGCACTTTAATATGTTGACTATCTTTGAGCAAAGTTTATTAATTTCCAGTGGCTCCAGTGCTGTAATCTTTGTTTTTTTAATCTGCACCTCTTGGATTGCCTGTTCTACAACTTCCTTGTTACATTCAAAAATAGATGCGACTTCTTTTACTAATTCTTTTTGCATTCTATCGTTTCCTGTGTCTCTTTTGTTGTCGTTTGTTGCCATATAGATATAAGTTCATCTACACTAACTCTGTCTTTATTATTCACATATCCTATTTTTGCTAATTCATCTTTCCATGAAAGATGGAACTCCATCGCCCTGTTCTTATTTGCTTCAGATAGTCCATTGTTGATTAGTATTTCTAGTATATCGCTGCTGGAACGTCTGGCGGCAAGCATTGCGGCTCTGCCATTCATTGAGTTTACATTCGTTTTTTTATCAATCAATTCTTGCAGAAGATGGATGTTTCCCAGAGTGCAGCTCTCCATGAGAAGCTTTGAGAGCCTTAAATATTCAAGACATGCATTATGAATCGCACTATTGTCTAATTTTCTTGCTAGCTCTATTGCAAGGCCGTCTCTTGTGTAGAAATCTGCTCCATTATCAATAAGCAGTTGCATCATCTTAAAGTTCCCGGTTTTAACAGAGTGTAAAAACGCATGCCCATTCCTCGCCTCTATGTTTGCTCCTTGCTTGACAAGAAACTCTACAACAGCGTATTGTTTACTCGCACAGGCTTTGAGTAGCGGTGCTCCATTCTTTGCTTCTACATTTACTTTTTCAGAAAGTAAGAATCTTACTGTCTCTATGTGTCCTTTATCGGACGCCATTATCAGTCCACTCCCTAGCGCATCTCCACATGTTACATGTGGGTAAAGTATTTCTACAATCTCTTTGTGCCCATTGGCGCAAGCGCAACGAAAGGCGTGGTGCTGATGAAACGAGGTATCTACTCCTTCTTTGATAAGCTTAATTGCTTTTTCTTTGAGTCCATTACAACACGCATGAGAGAAAGAAGCATTATCTATCTGCTTCATGCTAAGCTCTTGAGCTTTTTTCTTTAAGCATTCCATCGGCGATATCGAATAATTGAGCACTCGCGATTTCCATATTTTTGAAATTCTGAACAATATTTTTTATATTAACCACACAAAAATCACCGCCCTCAAGGCACTTAGCGTTCTCAATTGCCATGTCATGAACAACACTATGCGGAGAGTCGAGCAGTTTATAGCTTTTTGTGTCACCAAATATTCTTTTACCTTCGCCTGAGTACCACTTACCTAATCTGCAATTGTGGTGATTTGAAAAAGGAGCCGCTAAGTGCCCAGTGCTTATTGCAGAGTATGCACCCGCCTTAAAAAGAACATGGTCAATCTTTACTAATCCTATAAAGATACGATTTTGAATATTGTGAAGCTCTTCATCAATTACCTCTGTACTTGCGACAAGCTCATCCGTGGTGTTTGCAGAACCTTCAAGAAACTTATTTAAAAGCGCAACTTCCCTTTCTATATCTCTTGACGACTCATATATTCCGGTTCCATCTTGCTGAAGAGATTGGACAACGATAGAGATTTCGCCTGTTGCTTTTTGCGTTCTCTCTGCAAGCTTACGGACTTCATCCGCAACAACTGCAAAGCCTCTGCCATACTCGCCCGCTCTTGCCGCTTCAATTGCCGCATTCAAAGCGAGCAGATTTGTCTGGTCTGCGATATCATCAATTAGTTGCACTACATGTTTGATATCAGTAAGACGTATATTGAGATTATCTGCAGATTCAACGCTTCTGACCGTTGATTGGTTAAGTTGCGGGATTTGTATGTGCAATAGGTCTTTTGCCTCATGCGCCGTTTTCATCTGTCCCTCTCTAATTTTTCCAACCTCAACAATAATATGGTTTAATCGCTCGCTATCTTCCGCAAAGCTTTGCTGTATCACTTTTAGCTGTTCATTGTTTTTATTTTCTGCATGTATTTCAATGTTTAAGTTGTTTTTTTCTTTCAACTTATGTCCCTGTCTCATTGTCTCAATAGCATCATTGATTCTTTTTCCAACAGTCGTAAAAGCATCATTAAACCCATCAGTATGAAATTTTCTATCATACTTATCTTGCGATGCGTTATTAATGACTGTGCCGGTCTCTCTCATAAATGCTTCTATCTGATCAGTAAGGGCATTAATGCTTTCGCCTATATGTCCCACAGTGCCATCATCAATAATTTCACCTATTCTTTCTTCTAGAATGCCATTTTTTATATTTTTAAGTTTTTTATCATAATCTTCCAGTGTTGTGTAAATCTTCATTAGCACTATATTTACGATATTATGTAGCAACCGCACAAAAGCTTGAAAAATAAAAAAAGCTACTTTTTCACTTGAAATTTAGTAACTTTGTCTAAACTCTTTTTCTTTGTAATTACAACTTCATCCCCAATATCTAAGCCATAATCATCATAGAGCTTTTCAAGAGCTAAAGTCATTACAGCGGTAGTAATATCGTTTGAACTTACTAGGAAGCCCTCATCATATTCACAGCTAGTGATTTGACCTGTTTCTTTGTTGTATTCTAAGGTTTGAGATGTTTTAGGCATTCTTTCTTTTATAACCCAAAGCGCTCATATAGCCCATAAAACCATTTATATCTAAAGCATTTTTTAAATCAATAACTTTATATTTAGTTCTTACTTGCGTTAAATCATCTTCTGCTGTTAAGTCTGCATCATAACAAATTGAACTTCCCATCATCTGTCTAGTTGAACCGCCTATTAGATAGAAAATAATCTCTCTATTAGTCATTAATTGAACTTTTGATGTTTCAAACAATACGGAAGCAAAAAAGTCTTTATTAGCTTCTTCTGGCTTGTAAAAATTATTGTACTTACAGATATTTCTAAAATTATTTTTATTATTGCAAATTGCAAATTTTGTACCATTTCTAGGAAAAGACGACCTTACTTCTATTGTTTTATTATTACTCAGAAGAATATCAATTTGTCCTACAGCACCTTTAAAATCCGTAAAAGAAGCAGTATTGTCTCCATATTCGCTATTAATAAACCATAACCAACCTTGCTCTGCTAAAACTCCACCTAGTGCATCATTTATCAATCTTGTTTTATCTCTATCATTAATGGAATCATTTGCTTGAGCGGGATTGACATTTTTTGCAAGTTCAAATGCTTTTTCATGAAAATATTTTCTATCATTTTCATTGGTATTATCAAAGGTACATTTAACAACCGTGTATGTTCTATTAATATTGTAGTCAATATTTTCTTTTGGATTAGTTTGAATTTTACAATTTATTAACTCATACTGCAATTTTGACATCTTCGCACTCCATAATTCTTTCCAATATAATATTGTAGTATCCGTGTGTTTTGTCATTCTCAAAACCAATATAATTTCTTTCAGATTTTATACAAGCAATTGCCGTAGTTCCACTTCCCATACAATTATCCAAAACTATATCCCCTTCGTCTGTATAGGTCTCTATAAGATATTTAAACAATTCAACTGGCTTTTGCGTTGGGTGAAGACCTCTATCTCTTGAATAATTTAATATTGATGTTGGATAGTTTTTAAACTTTTGTTTATATTCACCTTGAAAACTTTTTCTTTCCCCAATAAAACCATCTTTCTTTCTTTTATTGGCATTAGTCTTATCAATTTCACAAGAAATCAAGCCTTGTGGATTATAAACCATTCGTCTAGGACTTCTATTTGCTATCGTACCTTTACTAAATACTAATATACTCTCATGCTTCTTTAGAGGTTCATTGTTAACATTAACAAAATTGGCACCTTGGTCTTTTTCCCATATCCAATCGTATTTAAACATTTTTAGATTACTAGATATTAATAAGCTGGCGAAAGGTTGTGTAGCAGTTAAAACGATTGCACCGTCATCTTTTATAATTCTCTCATACTGTTCCCATAGTTTATCAAGAGGAATAATAGAATCCCACTTACATTCAGTAGTCCCATAAGGTAAATCACAAAGTATCATATCAATAGACTTGTCATTTATTTTTTTCATTCCCTCAAGACAATCTTCGTTATAGACTCTATTAGTTTTTAATCCATATTTTTCAATGTCTATAAAATTTATTGGTGCATTCATCTTTAATCCTTTTTATGTCAAACTGTAAAATAAAATTACAGCTTTTGAGATTTATATGACAATTTGTCATACAGTATTTAATCTAAGTAACTTTTTGATACATAAGCAAAAGCCACTCCAACTCTAAGCTTTTTTACTCTTTATCTCTATATTATCAATATCAAAATTGATAAGTCTAACATTCAACACATACATACATTGAAAAAAGAAAGTAGCACTAAAATTAGCTCTGCCAATCTTATTGTTAAAGGATTGTATATTTAATGAAATATCGAGTTTTTCTTTCAGAAGCTCACACATCTCTTTCGTGGTGACTTTTTTTTCTTTCATTTCACCTCTGAGCTTAGAACTCGCATATTTTTCCATTTTCATCAAAATACCTACCCTCACCATATATTTTAATCATTATATCTTATATAGTATAAAAATACTCTTAAATAAATATATTACTACTCTCAAAAGAGTAGTAATAATCTTGACAAACTACTCATAAATGAGTATAATATAGGTAAGAAAACATACAAAGGATTTCAAAATGGCACAACACTTCTTACTCTCAGCATCAGCGAGAGATTTATCACTTATGAAGCTCTTTAATATGAGTGAGAATGAAGCCTTTGAGACTTTTAAAGCTGTAAGATGGAGTGATACAGACGGTGAACCTGTTTGCCCTTCATGCGGAAGTTGTCATACCCCTTACTTTATCAGTGCTAGAAAGCAATTCAGATGTAAGGCATGTAATCATACTTTTTCAGTCACAAGCGGAACAATCTTCGCAAGTCACAAAAAACCCCTAAAAGTTTACTTGATTGCAATCGCAATATTCACAAACGCTGTAAAATCAATAAGTGCTTTACAATTCAGTCGTGACCTTGATGTTCAATATAAAACTGCGTGGGTTTTATCTCATAAAATCAGAGAATCACTCTTTTTAAATCAAGACGATTCAAAACTTAGCGGAATATGTGAAGTGGACGGTGTTTATGTTGGAAACTATATCAAACCAGCGAATAAAATTGAAGATAGAATTGATAGAAGAACGGCTTATAAACCAAATAAAAGAACTGTAATCTCAATCAGACAAAGAGCTGAAGAGGGTTCTGAGAATGTAGGCTCTGTAAGAACAAAAACTTTTATCACAAAAGGTGAGAACACTTCTGACATCAAAGAGGTTATTTATAACAGCGTAGAGCTAGGTTCAACTATCCATGCAGACGAGCATGTTGGTTATGACCACTTTCACGCTCACTACGATATGAAAAGAGTAAATCACGGTGTAGAGTATAAAAGCAAAGAGGGTGCATGTAATAATCAATCTGAGAGCTATAATTCAAGATTTAGAAGAATGCAGTACGGACAATGCCATAAAATCTCTAACTTATATCTTTCAAACTATGCAAATGAAATCGCTTACCGTGAAGATACAAGAAGAATGAGCAACGGTGCAATTTTTAATGACATATTTTCAAAATGTTTATCAACGCCTGTAAGTAATGAGTTTTGCGGTTACTGGCAGGGGAATAAGAGAGCTGCCGAGAGACTCGGCGCATAACTCTTTTATTGGCTGAAATACTGACGAGGACTAAAAGAGAATAATCAAGAGACTTAGTGTTCGGTTCTCTTATTTACTCTTTTTTTTATCACCTTCTTTTTGTGCAGGAGTTCTATCTTTTCCAGAATTACATCTATGGTCTTGACCACCATCATCTTTTTCGCATTTTGGTTTACATGTTTCTTGTGACATTTAACACTTCCTTTAGTTTAAATTTAATTACATTATAGCACTGTAAAACAATTAAACCACAGCTTTTATCTGCCAAATCATAGTTAAGCCGTCACGACCAACTCTCTCAACTAGATTATTATCTACTGTTCTACTTAAAGAGGCAACTATAGCTTTTTGAAAAGTTGCTTTTTCTTGCTCACTTCCTAAAACTAAAGCTTTTCTTGAAGCGATAGTACTGCATATTTCATCGGTTTTCATCGGCTTATTGCTTTTTCTTAGTGCATCTAAAATCAAAACAACCGTTTCACCATTTTTAAAATATCTATCTCTTGAAACTCTTTTAGATTTTATAGTTCTGAGGTCGTAGGAAGTGTCAAAGATATGGATTGTTCTATCTATACTCGCAAGATTCTCTTTATACTCTCTGAGGAGTGCTTCGTGATACTCTACCTCACCTAAAATTTCACTTCTCTTTGATACAAGTGCTGAAATAACATGTGATTCTGCCATAGTAAAACTCCATAAAATGATAATTTATAGAGAAAATTTTAGCTAAAATTGCGGGATTAGTTTTGTGCGGTTGCTACATAATATCGTATATTTAGAAAAATCCCAGACACTATAAATACAGCAAATCTAATTGCGCCTCCTAGTTGGAACCCACCATTAGCAACCGATTCACTAAAGTCAAAAAGGAAAAGAAACATCAAGGTAAAACCGATATATCTCGCTCTAGTAAGATATGGTATGTTATATCTGTTGGATAAAGTTTTCATACGGCACTCCTCCTGTCATAACTGCTAGCTCTTTAAGTGCAGCATCCACTCCCTGCATCTTTTCAATTCTTGAGAGTTTTGAATAGACTTGTTCTATCGTTTTAACTTTGTTTTTATCCGGAGAGCGTCTGACAGAGAAGTATCCTATGACTCTATTGGATGAATCAAAGGATGGGGTTACGTTAGCATATACCCAGTAGTAGTTTCCGCATTTTGTTTTGTTCTTCACGTAGGCAAACACCTCTTTGCCTTGAGCTAAAGTATCCCATAGTATCTTAAAAACGGTCTTGGGCATATCTTGATGCCTAATTATGTTGTGCGGCTTGCCGACAAGCTCCTTTTTTGTGTAACCACTCATTTTGATAAACAAAGGATTACAGTAGGTTATCATCCCTCTCGTATCCGTTTTTGATACTATATGCTCTTCTTTCTCAAAGAAAACCTCTTTCATTTATAACCTCTCCAAGCCGTGCAGATTGTATATTTGCTACAACATAATTATAAGCATTAAATATAATCTATATTTTTACAACTATTAACTTAAAGTATAATTAAATTATTTAATATAAGTGTAGTTTATTTCGATAATTCGGCATTTATATTTTATATTAACTTGTAATTTATTTATAATGAATCATCTTAAATAATAAGGGAAGAGGGTATGTTTACTGCACCCCATAAGGAGTGTAATTAAGCTGTTTTTAGACTTCTTGACTCAAAGAGTGTGGATAAACTGACGATGTTTTCATTCTCTACTTCGTTCTCGTAACCAAAACGCTGTTGGATTTTCTTAACAATTTCCTGTGCAACATCAAAGGTTCTGTTTATTGTTTTGCTATCTAGTTCGTTGCAAATCAGAGATTCTAGATCAGTGATTTCACTCTTTAGTTTAAATATAAGCCGATTGCCCCTTTGCTCACTATGTAGCTGAAATAATGCTAATCCTAAGTGAAACGCATTAGTTTTCGTGGTATCAATCTCGTCAATTATGAGATTGTTAATCTTGATTGCTTCAAGGTGAAGTGAGCGAAACATCTTTAAGACCTGAGCTATCTCTTTTGTTATTTTTCCAGCAAGAGCAACTTCTTCTTCCAGCTCTTTTGGTATAAGCTCTTTTATTTCCTCTTTATTCATAAGCTCTCTTCTCTCTTCTATTGTGGCCTGATATTGAGAAAACATATAACTAAACGCAGGTAAGAGGATAGTGAGTTCATAGACGATTCTATTCTTATCTTTTTGCTTCTTATTATATTTTGCCATTTTTCTTACCCTTTAAATATATCTATGTAATTTAACAAAAAAAAGCGAAATTATCAAGCCTATAGTGAATATTTTTCAAATAGACCTGTTGTTACTCATGCTCGATATTCTTTTTTAAACGCGTTAAAATATTCCAAACTCTTCTCTTTGTCGTTGTTTAAAATATTAATATAGCTATCTAGTAATTTTATTAGGGTTTCTTTGTCGGAACCCTTGTAATACAAAGAGAGATTATTTCTAAACTTATCGCTAAGACGTACAATCTCACCGTTATTGTCGTTAGCCTGAAGTCCTTTTTCCAGCTTCCTAAAGTAGTAGGCAATTGCTTTAAGTCTTGCTATTTCTCTCATCATTTGCATTTTACTTAAATGTTCTTGTGTACAAGAGAGCCATTTTGCTGTTCTTACTCCGCCATCCTTTTTGCTTTCTAAATCATTCTTTCTTTTTTCAAGTAACTCTATGAACTCATCGATGTTAAAAATATTAACAGATGCTAATATTCCATTTGGATAGCGTTCTGCGCTTATATGTGACATTCCGCCTACGATATTCAATCCTACTACTCTGCCGTGATTCAACGCTCTTAGCTTATACTCTTTGCCGAATATGTTAGCTATATCATTAGAAGTAACAATCATTAGTTTTGTCTTCTCTCCTTATTGGACAATTCTACAAAATTCCTTATCGACATATATATACTGTATATGTGTTGCATCCCCTGATAAAGGGAACCAAACAGCAGTTTGAACTGCCACGTCAGTAGTTGGAATATAGTATGCTTATTTTTACAACTATTTACTTACAATAATATTAAATTGAGTATAAAAAGTATGAATATTGCGAATAATTTTTGTATAATTAGTTGTATCGAAACTGTATTTACAATACTGTATTTACAATGTAAAGGAATGAGGAATTCCACAATAAATAGAGTAGGGCTAGAGGGATGATTTAATATTGAAGTAAAGGGAAAGAAGTGGAGTTATTTTTTGCAAAGAAAATTAGAGATGAAGTAGAGAAAATAGATAGTATAGAAAGGCTTTATCATCTTGTGATGTTTACATATAAGCATCCTCTAGGAGGGCGTATTACGGAAGACCTACTGGTGCTTCCATATTTGTTGGTTTTCTTGGTCTCTATGCTGTGTCCAACTTTCTATATATTCTGATATGGCACGACAACCCTCTTTTGGTTATTCTGTCTGCGTTTATTTTTTTTAGTTCTTCTATAGCTTTGTTGTATTTTAACCTCCAATACAAGAAGATTACCATGAGAGCATTATCAGAAAGACTAACCATTCTAATTGATAGAGAACTAGAGTCTATAGTTATATAAAAACTTCGGCATAATTCAAGCGGCACGCTTCGATGATTCTAAACCCTATAAACAAATAATGAAACTTTAAATCTATTAATTACTACAATGGAAAATTATGTTTTGAACATAATACTAAAAACATAATGGTTTCATTGCTTATTGTATGCTCTTTAATTTGTGAGGGGAAGGTCATAGTTCGTTATCAAGAGAGTTTCACTATTTGTTACTGAGCTTGAAAATATTAGTTGTCTAGCAATAATTTAGAATTGCATCGTATTGGTGCAAATGGCTGATTGATTCATAAAAAGCATTTTAGTAACCATAACATAATATAGTATTATGTTATGGTTAATAATTACAATAGAACAAGGGCTATTGTTGAGGTGCTTAATTGACACAATCTAATTAAGTTTTTCTTGTGGGAGCTTTAGTTGACAGAACCCTGTGTAAAAAAACTACACAGGGTTTAAATTTGCTTATAGGGTAAAAGGTGATTAAAACGAATGCATCATCAGTATTGAATATTCGTCAACTTATCATCTTTTAAAACGAATTCAATAATGCTTCCGGTTTTTGCTTCTTTACTTATGAAGATAACATAACTTTTATCTTTGAAAAAGATTGTTGTTTTATATAGAGAAGTTTGACCTTTTTCTGCTGTTGTCTCACCTGCTAATAGAGTTTGATGAGAGCCGTCTATTAAAACTTTTTGCGAATTAACTACCGTGCCTTTGTCAAAACTCAAATATGGTATCTCCTGTGCCGGCTCTACTTGTTTTGAGCCACAACCTGTTAATGTAATCATTCCTGCTATGAGCAGGATGCTGCAAAATATTTTCTTCATTGATTTCTCCGTTTGTCTAGTTTTTAACTATCTCGTATTATAACATTTTATTGCTATGTACGCTTTCAATATGCTCCACAAGCTTACTCGTATAACTCCCATTAGTGAGCTGTAAATTCAATGTATTTCCAACTAAAATAAATTTCTCCTTTGCTCTAGTGATAGCAACATTAATAACATTCGGCTGGCTCACATTTATCATATATGTATCATTAGACGACCTATTGTTTATACCAACGGTTGTTGAGAAATAGATAATATCTTGTTCTGAACCTTGAAAGGTGTGAACCGTGCCTGTCCGTATATATTCTACAAGTTTGTGTTCCACCAACTTTTGTTTCAGTATGGCTGATTGCGCCTTATATGGCGTGATTATTCCAATACTTCTCAGATACTTAATCTCATCTTCCGTTGGGCGTTTTATATCTTTTATGTCTT
Organism: Helicobacteraceae bacterium; assembly: GCA_947498025.1. Classification (GTDB taxonomy): domain Bacteria; phylum Campylobacterota; class Campylobacteria; order Campylobacterales; family Sulfurimonadaceae; genus Sulfurimonas. The sequence continues at coordinate 39,061 of CANMJR010000021.1, read as the reverse complement.
TTAAAATTTCACTTACAATCAAGCTGGCCTCATCCTTATTGATTCTGCTCGTGCCGTCTTTTTCGGAATTAAAGTCATGATTTAGCAAACGAAGATGATGAGCACCTTGTTTATCGTCCACCATTGGAATCATATAATTATTATAAAATTCTTTATTGCTGTATTCAATAATACTTCTTCTGCATCTAAAGTGATCCAGCAGCCATACATCTCCAGGCAAATCAATTTTATACATAGGATTATGGATAGTTACTGCACTGTTGGCAATTTTCATTGCATTAGAGCTTTCAATTGAATAAAGGTCTTGTACTTTTTTTCTATCTTCATCTTTGCGAAAATATCTATTTAAAAGATACTGATAAATTATTGGATTCTCCGAGAATGGATAAATAGGTTCTATCTGTAGTTCATCTCCAAAAAGAAAAACTTTTTTTCCGGCAAATAGGTTTACCAAATAAGGAGCCAGCATCATTCCTGCTTCATCAACAAAAAGATGTTCAATAAAGCTGCTAGGTATTGTCTTATCACTAGAGATGCTAAACATTGTTCCAAAAGAATGGCAAGTTGTGTTTAAAACAGGAAATAGTACGCTTGCTTTTTTTAATATATGTAATTTTGTATCGTTTGTCATATAATCAGATTGAACAACATTCCAGAATTGTTCTTTACCCTCGGATGTATTTCTTCGCAACGAATACATCTCCCCGTTGACAATCACTTTTTTAAATGTAAGAACCTGCACCACTTCTTGTTTCGATAAAGGTCTTCCGAGTTTCTGAAGATTATGATTAACAAAGATTGCTCCACAACTGCCACATTTATATTTGTCTGTGTCTTTGGTTGAAATATTTGTAAGAGTTTGCTTGCTGCATGAAAAACATCTCTGGATTTGCTGTTTTCTTGTGATGTCAGACTCCCTTGTGATTTCAAGCAATAGAAGACCTTCAAGAATGTGTAACGACAGAAACATAGCCTTTGTTCTGATTTTTAAGTCATCTCCTATAAAATCACCATTAAGTCTTTTCGTGAATTCATTAAAAAATTCAATATCTATATTTCTAAACTCAGCAATTGTCTTACTGAACTTTTCTACTTGCGAGAAGGCTTTATTGTGCTCTAGTTCATGTAGCTGGAATAAAACCGTAGCTTCACTATATTTTTCTTTTTCTTCTTTAATTAAAACCGAGAAATCCCTATGGACTTCATTGATGATATCTTTATATTTTGATTCCGTAAGTTTTTTTACTTCATCAAATTTACCTCTTAATATTGATAAATGAGAGTTGCTTTTTTCGATAAATTCATTTTTTTGCTTTTTAAATGTTTTTTCCATATCTTCTATGCTGCCCTGATAGTCAGATTCGACAGAAGCAATAAGAGCAGACCTTTCATGAGTAAAAAACTCTTTTACCTTATTGATAATTCCGGAAAAATTCTTATCTATCTCTTTAACCCTATCCTCTTTGTTTAAAAATACTTCTTGTTTGTCGTTGTTTAATCTCTCTTCAAGTGACTCAACCACTTTATCAATCGTACATATAATTCCATTCATCTCTTCAAGCAGAAGCTTTTCTTCATTCTCTCGTTCCGCTTCTCTCTCTCGCTCAAGAGCTCTTATCTTCCTGATCAGCTCTTCTTCTATCAATTTAATATTTTTAGTTACTGTGGAGTATTTATCATAAAAAAGTTTTAACTTTAAATCAAGATGTTTGCAATATGATTCAAACTGGGTTCTCGTTTGTATCACAAGAGGAGAAGCATTTTGAAATAAAATAATTTCTTCAAGAAGCTTGTTAAACCTTTTATAGTCACTATTGACTTTAATCTTATCTGCTTTTGTTTCTATCGCGAACTTGTACTCGTTAAGTTTAATGTACATATACTCTAAAGCCATCTCCAGTGATTGCTCTTTGAATTCAAGTAAATTTTCAAGGGGCATGCGGAAGCCTAACTCAAGCCTATTAAAGTTATTTAGATATTGAGCAATTTGTTCATTGTAATTACCTATAAGGTAGCTGTTGAGATACTCTAATGACTTCCAGTTTATTTCGCTTTCATACGGCATATTGATGTCAATTTTTGATGATGATTTAAAAAGCGGAGCAAAAAGTCTGCCTTTATTTATATCTATGGTTTTCTTCTCGTTCTTGCCTTCTATCTTTTCAAAATAGCTTATTTCTGGGTTAATCCATCGTTGATGAAGAATGAAATCTGCATCGTTCGATAACAGTTCTTTTTCTTTTTCAAGGCTGTCAAAAACTTCTATAATGCCTTTCGCAACATTTGACAATGCTTTGTTGATTGAAGAAAATGAGATAATGGGCGTATTGAAGTTTATCTCTTTCGTTTTAAGAAAATGATTATATGACTCTATTGCGTTGTGAACAATAATATCTCCAATAACAGCTCTCAAGAGAGATGTTTTCCCTGTGCCAGGAGGTCCATTTATCGGAATTACTTTTAAGTGTGACTTACAGGCAAGAAGACTATATTTTTGTGAATCAGTTAAATCATAATCGCTCGTCAATGCGCCCAGATGTTCCCTTGTGTAGCTCTTAATTTTTTTGTAGTCTAATACCACTGAGTGCTCGTCGTCTTTTATTTCTTCAAAAGGTACAGGGGAGTGTTTATGTTTGGAGCCCGCAAGGTAGTAATATAGCAGGTTGTCTTCGTTGAAGCTGCCATTCTCGGTGGCTTGCTCGACAGACTTATAGACATTCAATAATCCATTTATATTAATATCATCATTGTTGGTTAAAAGCTTTATTACAACATGAGGGTTTTCCATTTTCTTAATATTTTTGTCTTTGTTTTTTGTGTGTGCATTTTGAAGTTGCATCAAAGAGTAGAAAAGTCCTTCGATAGCTCTTTTAAAATCAATCTGTTCAATTTTATATTCTTTATCAAGCCATGAGTTAACAGAATCCATAATTAACTCAAAGAATTGCCTCACATTATCAATTCTATTGTTGCTATTTCTTTTATCAAGCGTTTTAAACAAACGATCTGATAAATCCAAATCAAGAAGCTCGAACGGTTCAATTAGCATAAGGGGATTTAAGAGAACTTCCTCACCTTTAAAAACATTCTTTTCAAGGTCATTTTCTTCAAGAGCTATAAGTATTTCTTGTAAATTTTCAAAATTTGCAACTTTCAAATAAAAAGGATTTATAAATAGGTCATCGACATTAATCATCAATGGAGAAAATGTGATTTCAAAAAGTTCACCAAATGTTTTTTTATTGAAATCATACTTCTCTTTACTATTATAATCATTCAAAAATCTCTCACAAAAATTATAAACGAGATTATATGAGTCTTTGTTTTTAATACCAAATACTACAAATTTTTTATGTTCATTCATATCACTTTCTACTGTTACAAAGTTACTTTTGTTGATTTTTTGTTTTATTTGTTCTTGCGTCTCTAATGTCTTTTTGTAATACTCTAATAATTTGCCAATAAATTCATTATTCATTTTAAATTTCCAATTCTGAGTTGAGTTTTGCTTGCCTAAACCTTATATATTCTAGTGCTTTATACAAACCTCTTTCTGGGTAAAAAAATTTATATTAACAGGAAAAGAGAATCACAAAATAAAGTTTTACATTTTTACGAATACTTACTTAATATTTGATTTAAAATTAGACAATTAAATAAAGACTTTGCGAGGGCATTTACTAAAAACTACCGACTAAAAAGATATCATTATGTTTTACGACCAGGATGTGAAATAATGAGCAAATGGAAAATAGATATTTATTTTCAAGGCGATACGCAGCAAATAGGTGGAAATTCTTTTTGTGTATCAGAAGGGTATGATTATCATGAACAAAGATATTACTGCATTGATTCGGATTGTTTTGAAAAAATTACCCCAAGCGATGAAAATGAAGCTCAGTCAGTTATTTACGGATTAGTAACTATTGCAAACGGAGCATATGTTTTAGCGACAAGAGATGTGAAAAAACATATTGATATAAAAACCTCACAAATTTTATATGATGGTCGACGAACTAGTTTTTACAAAAATGATTTTGTTCCTTCCATGAATCCTTTTGAAGGGCTGAAGAAAATTGATATTGATTTTTCCGAATTAAATATTTCTAATCGTTCACATCTAATTACTTTAGCTAGCATGTATCAGCCTATCCGAGAAATATTATTTCAAGTCGGATGCTTTATAGATGAACCAAATCTACATAGAAATATCTCTACTTGGACTATTCTCTATGCAATAAAAGACACTGTATTTTATTACACTGAAATTTTTTGCCCGGAATGTTTAGAAAACAAAAAACATGCAGAAGATAAAATTATTAAATTTTTGGATTTAGACAAAGTGGAATTTAAGCGGTTTACGCAAACGGCGAACAATTTTGATTATCTAGGAATATTTGCACGCCATGGAAAACAATCATGGGACCAACCTAGAGTTCCTATGCCCCTTAATGAAGCATTTGCTTTTGTGTTTAATATGGCTATGGGTTTCATTGCAAAATTTCTCAATAATCAATTAGAAAATGAGTGAGAGTATGTATATTTTTCTGTCTCCGGTTGAATATTAACTGTCGTTTATGCGGCCTATATTAATAAGCAATTACTGTGCGTAATTGTAATTTTTTAGACGAATTTGCAAAAGCTCCTATCAGCTGGTGCAATCACCGCTGGTGTCAAAAGCAATAAAGTTTGAGAATCAACAATAAAGATTGATAATATGTTAAAAAGCAACTCTATCGTTTATCTGACCAGTATCAATAAATGATAATCGTGTAATATTACGGCTTTTTAAACGAAATAAATAATGAAAAATATAATGGCCGTGTTCCTATATTTTGTATGCATACCTTATTAAGTTACCTATTTACATGATTAATTAAAAAAGATGCAAATAATGCCATTTTGTATAAACATTTATTATTGGTTTAAATATATTTAAGTATAATCCTGCGACTTTAAGAGTAGCGGTACAGTAAAACCAATATAGTTTATGGAACTTTCTTTGCTCTTATTTTGAATTATGTCTAAGGAGACTATATGGTACAACATTCTATTTTAACAAAATTACCAATAAGTATATATAAAGATATCCTAAAAAAATATCGCCTAGAAGAATCCAATGTACTGTTTGACAACGACACACATGAGCATGCCAAAGCCTTAATATCCGAATTAGCAAAATCAGCAAAAGATAATGGACTTATCCAGATTCACTCTACAGTGTTTTGTAATACTATCTTTGATTCACTAGAAGTTAAAGAAGCTTTAAGAGATGCCTCAACGAGAGGTGTGCGATTAGAAGTTAAGACTATTGCCACAAAAGATAAGTTAGGAGCTGCTATAAATACGTATAGCAATATATTCATGGATAACTTTAAGCTTACTGAAAATGTTAAGATATTTGATGCACAAAACGAACAGTTAAACAATTTTATGGTTGTTGACAAAACAGGTTTACGCTACGAACAAGAACTTTATCCATTAGAAAATATGCAGGAATGTCACAATCAACCAAGACCAAACATGAATGCAATTGCATGTTTTAACGATATAGAAAATGCAGGAGCTCTTTCAAGTTTTTTTGAAAAGCAACAATAAAAAAATGTCAGTAAAAATTGATTTTGACTCCCAAGAATATAATGAGAACAAAAAACGCGTACATTTAAAATCTCTCACCGATTTCAATTCCCACATTAACAACAGCCGCCTTAAAAATATGAATAAAAATATTGCAAGATTAGTTGTATATGGAATTCTTTTAATACTTACTACTTTTGTCTTCATTATACGCTTCATTAATGCCGAGTGGGTAGATACCTTAATATCTATTTTTAATTATTTCCCACCAATTGATTACTATATATTTTTTACTAACCCTGAACACAGAAATACACTCTTAACGCTGTATTTAATAGCACCGTTAATTTTATTAATCTTCAACTCCCTAAAAGATGTGATGGATGGTTTGAACACCACAATGAATAAAATTTTGGAACGCCCCAATACGACAGACGACATTGCACTGAGTAATCTTAGAAACAGTTTGGCTCAAATAGCGCCAAATCTTACACCGGATGACATTATCGGCAAATTCAGTAAAGTAGACCAAGAAATATATACAACAAAAGTGCGAACACATAAAATTATTTCATGGATAGTCGTGCTGATTGGCATCGGTCCTGCTTTAATGTTTATGCACACAACAGGCAAGCAAGACGGCGGAGTATTATATTTTTCATCAACAATTATATTGATTATTTATTTGCTTATTCTTTTTTTGGCATATAAAGTAAATCTCAAAAATAATTGTCTCAAGAAAGCTGTTGATGCCGCAAAAGCAATTAGACATGGAGAGTTCTTATTAGAAGATGAGAGAAATCTCGGATTTAGTAGACAAAAGACGTCCGCTTAAATATAATATTAAAAAGCGTTTTCTGCGTCACTATGTACTCTTTTAAGTAGCTGATAGACATTTTTATAATCTCTTGTGCTAAACACTTTCTCGAAGAAGTTCTCAAAGCGATACATTACATATATTCCGTCAATATTAGCCAATGCATAAAACTCATTTTCGTATGATATATATTCGAATCCGAGTTCTGTATAGCAAACGGTATATTCTTGGGGGAATAGAGCCTCAAAATGTTTCTTTGTGCATGTAGTAAAAAATTCTTCCATTCTTCCAATGGCATCTATTTGTCTATAGTTGAGGCTCCGGGCATCTAAGTATAAACATCTCGCTATCTCTTCAGTAGTAGTCGGTCCTGGTTTATTCTTCATTGTGGAGTAGCTGCTTCTTGTCTCTATTGTTTCCTCGATTTCTTCCTCGTCTTCTTCGAAAAACTCAAAAAAGGAGCATAGAAACCGTTTTGATTTTAAATCTTCTATAATCAATTTTCTAAGCTGCTCTTTTTTGGAAAGCGCACTGCCTGTTATCATCCCTTCAAGATTGATTTGAAGTACCAATTTATCAAAAAAACCTTCTTTTGGATGTACATAGTCTAATCGACTTATTTCCGGTGTTAGCAAAGAGATGTTTAGTTCTCCTATAGAGGTCTGTAAAACAAGATCAAAATTATTATTTTTTTTAGATGTATGAAATATTTCAACAACGAGTGAAGCGAGCCTATATGGAATAGATTGCAGATTGGAAGTATTGTGTTGTTTGATTTTGAGATATTTTACTTCACGCAGAATCTGTTTTGTCATATCTCTCACTGACACCCAGTAAGAATACATACATTCACTCTCAGCTTTATCATAATGGCTAAAATGGTGCTCGTTAACTTCACCTTGACGCGCTTGCAGTCTCATATTGCATGAAGGGCATTTACAATCACATGCGAGACCTCTTGGCACTTCATTTACATCGACAAGCTTTTTGGATGCATTAGAATAGGCAAAAGGAATGAGTGACACTATTTGCATCCTTATGTGATGTTTATTGTTATTATATCGTACTAGTATGTTCGTTTTATTTGTTGATGTAAATTATTTGTATAGAGATGATATGTCGTTTTTGTGTTTTTCATTATTTACTCTAGCGGCACATTGTAATACTAACTCTTGTAGTTGCTCAGTATCATATGGAAATTTGCCTGCTTTTATAATTGCACCATCATTGTAAAAGTTGTCTTTAACGATTGGATATAAGTTGACAACACTGAGAGAAAAATTCAAAGCAGCTACGCTTATTAATATTATGAAAATAGATTCATGAAATATTAAATATGTATATCCATAAATCAAAACAGATGCGGAACTTAAAAAAAGAAAGATATTCACTACCGGACCAGATGCTGCAATTTTGAACAACTCTTTTTTATCAAGTCCTGTAAAATCACTACTGAGTGTGACGCCAGAAAACAACCAAGGGGTTAAAATAAAAGTGGTTCCAGCAAACTTGAAAGAGTATTCGGGATTCAGAAAACTTAATCTAAATTCTTTTGACGTACCTACAATACAAAACTCAACTTTCTTCCCGTGTGCTCTATAGGCAATAACATGACCAACTTCATGAAGTAAAATACTAACAAAATAGATTGACAAAAATATTATACAAAACTCAATTATACTCATTGGGATCTCATCCTTTTAAAATATCATTTGTTGTTGTAAATGACAAATAATAACTATAATTAAGCCACTAATCGTCTTTGACAGGAGTGGCTCATAGCGCCTGCATCAGTGAACGAGGTGGTTCTACACAAGGCTATATTAATACGAAATGATTTTAGACCAATCTTTCTTTTAAATATCGATTGAAATGCAACACTTTTTTAGAATCTAAATTTTTTAAAAGATTGATATGTTTTTTAATGGAGTTATTGTTTTTATCAAATACCACTAAGACATTATTGAGGTAGCCCACATCAAATAAGCATATATCTTTTTCATTAAAACACTCCTCTAAATCATGCTGGCTTCGTTCGCAAACAATAAACATTTCATAATTCACCAATAAATTATTTGCAACACCCCTATCAATAGATATTTCTATTATATTCGCTTGAAAAGAATAATCTATTTTATTGTTTTGCGCATGAAAAGAAGCCACTGCAAAATGGTGGGAACCGCCAGAATTATCCCAATGATACTTACCATTCCACTGATAGAGAAATAACTCAAGTCTAGGCTCATCTCTCGCTAAGTGGTTCATCACATGGGATATACAATCTTCAAACTCCCATTTATCATCTCTATCTACATAAACATCTTTACCAAACAGATACATTGTTTTAAAATCCCGTCCAGACGACTTAGATTTAGAGGAACGCAGGGAACTAACTTTTTTAATATCAATTTCTGAACATACTGCTTCGCTTTTTTTGGTTAGGCCATTGAATAACTTTTTAAAATCTTCTCCCCTATTAAAAGATCTAATATGAGTAAAAACACCCATGTCATTACTTTTAAAACAATTGAGAAGTGGATATCCTATATCTTCAAAATCAATTGACAAAATTTTATCTTGTATTAAATATTCTTGGTTAAATCTTTCATTAAAAACTTTTATTAAGTAATTTTGCATTTAATTAGAACCTGAGAACTAACACTTTGCCCGCCTAGGGTGAACTATTCTATCTTTGTTTTTATATGCCGCTCTTTTTATTGACTCTTGAAGTGCCGTTGAAAATTCTCTTGCTTCTTCAATATTCATAAATGCACCATATATGGTGTTTGTTTTTTGTCCAAGAGGTTCAAGTTCAATATTTATGCCACCATCTTTCTCAGATATTGCAACTCTATGTCCAGGGCAACTTCCTGTTTGATTATCTAAATCACCATAATCAGGTAAAATCTCGTCATATGAAAAATTCATTCTATAATTCCTAATAATAATTTATCAAATATTATATCTTTTTTTCATCACCAAATTGTTTTTTATTTTTACTCCAACAATCTCATTAATCGATGTTCATTGTGGGTGCTGGTGATTTATATTCCCGCTAAAGTTTTTTCGTATAAGCCTGTATTAGCCTATCTTAGTGCTATTTATTCTCGCTAAGCATACAAATAATATTTTATTTATGTTATACTTTTCTAAAAAAGGAGTGATATGTTAAGTATAGACGATATCTTTCAAGACAACATACAAGAAGAAACTATAAATTTATCTTTTGGTGTCTCCTACCTTGACGACCTCCTGAAATGGGTAGATAAATTCAATAATTACCTGCTTAAAGAAGAGAGTTCTATAAATACTGTCTCTTCATACAATGATGTACTAAAAGCTTTAATTGAATATAGTGAATTGAAACTAAAAGATAAAAAAACAATTGCAGAATTTTCGGAGCATGATGCTAATGATTTTCTTCTTTGGATGGAAGATTATCGGATCAACAAAGAGCATGGAGATGTCAAAAAAAGAATCGGCTATGTGTTGGCCTATATTCAACATATGCAAAAGGTAGGAAAAATAGACCTAGTTAAAGAACGGGAAGACTTCTTATCGCTCTACACACTAGAAAGAGATAGCGTGCAATACAGCATCAGCAATTTTGAGGAATACTACTATTGTGATGAGGTTCCTATTGGCAGTATTGACAATGCGTATGTAAAGAGGTATATAGCGTCTTTACCTAAAGCTGCAGTTTCTACAATGATGCACAGGCGAGCTGTACTACATAAGCTCTTTATGTTTATCTCCGCAGAGACAGAGAGTGGCATATTTAAAAATGTACTCAAAAATATGAAGATATATAAGAAGCAAAAAGGTTATTTACACTCATCTAAGTCATTTGATGAGGCCATAATTAAAAAGCTTATGGTTTTCATAGAAGAGTATATCTCCAATCCCGGCAAGTTTCTAAAAAGAGTAAGAGCTACCTCTCAGTATGTAGCATACAGAAATACTGCCATGGTGTTATTAATGATGGGTTCTGGATGTAGAGCAAGCGAAGCACTGGCATTGAAGTTTAGCGATATCGTAGATGAAGGAAAAAAAGTATATAAAATCAACATCAGAAACGGGAAAGGCAATAAGCAAAGAAGCACATACATAAGGAAGGAGCTATTTAGTGAGCATTTTAATTTTTTGCTGAACTATACCAATGACCCAAACGCCTATATCTCCAAGAATATAAACAACAGAAAGCTCAATAGAATTAACTTATACTCTTATGTTGAATGGATGTTTGAAATGATTGATGAGAAGAGTAAGGGGCTACATGCATTTCGTCATGAGTTTGGTAGTAATTTTGCATCAAAGAATGGGAATATAAAAGTGCTGCAAGAGCTTCTAGGGCATTATAGCATCAACACCACAATGATATATTCAACTGTCGGAGAAAAGGCTAAAGAAGATGCGATAGAAGGGTTAATATAGAAGGGTTGTCGCTCTCAGAAAGAGAGCGGCTTATTAGAATTTATATTTCAGCAGCACATCCATCATATTGACGTCGTAATCAAGATGAAGTGCACTCATCGAATACGTTCTATATTCAGCAGCAACGGCAAAACTTTTACTCATACTATACTCTAGTCCGGCACCATATCCAAATCCATGACCTGCATTTGAATTTTCTGCAGAGTTTGAACTTGAAGAATTTCCAAACATTTGAGTCTTGAGTCCACCGAGAGCGTAAGCGTTTAAGCTACTAAATATATTATATCCAGCTTTCACATGCATACCTACACCATATGCATGAGTGTCTTCTGTTGCGCTTGGTGTTGCTGGGTACTTCACGCTATCATACTCTAGCTCAAATTCTAAACCAAGAATAAAGTCTTTTCCGCGTGACTCAAATCCATATCCTAAAATTGCGCCTACCGACGGCTCTTTTAATACCGTTCCAGAAACGCCCCCAATGTAAAGCTCTGATGATGCCGAAGCCGTTACTGCTGTTAATATCAGACCTAATGTTGCTGCTGATAAGAATGTCGCTTTTATCATTTTATTCCTTCGTGTTTGTGTTCGGGAAGTATTGTATCGAATTTCTAACAAATAAAAAAGTAATTTTTATATATTTTTAATAAAATAATTGTAAAACTTTAATCTTATATTTTTCTAATTTTATCCCTAAACATTCAAGAAAACCCCGTTCTCTAAGACGGGGACGAATTGAATAAAATCATAAGATTTTAGATTTTCTTGCTTTTCAGTCATATATTCATTATAATGCAATATGAGCATAATTCACGACACAAACAAGCATTCGGTCTTTCTGTTACAATACCATTTAATTCTCGTTATTAAATACAGAAGAAAAGCAGTTAATAATGCAATATGTGAACGCCTCAAAGAGATTTTTAGTTATATCGGAGACAAAGAGCAATATAAGTTAGAAGTGATTGAATTTAATCATGATGAAGACCATATACATATACTTTTTAAGGCGCAACCAAAGAGTGAAATATCTAAATTTATAAACGCCTATAAAAGTGCAAGTAGTCGGTTAATTAAAAATGAATTTCCAGAGGTTAGAGAAAAACTTTGGAAAGAGGCGTTTTGGAGTAGAAGCTTTTTTCTTGCAACAACTGGTGGAGTAACTTTAGAAGTTTTAATGCAGTATGTTGAAAATCAAGGTAAGAACAACAAATGAACCAGATGTCAAAGAGTGATATATCTCTTAAAACTGTCAATCTAGGATACAAATACAGATTATATCCGACAGACCATCAAAAACAGCTCCTAAGCCATCAAATGTTCGTTTACAACCAATCTTACAACATCTGTTTAAATCTTTGGAAAAAAGAGAGTGAAAAAAATAGAAATCTTGAAAAAGAGGAGAAAAAATATCGAAAAGCAACAAGCTATGATACAGTTGTAAAAAGAGCATTAAGTTTAAGAAAAATCTCCTTTAAAACAGTTGTCACGCAACAAGCCAGAATTAACTTTTTAAATGCTGTTAAAAAAGCTTTTAGCAAAGAGGTCGTAGCAGAACGACAAAAAGCACTAGATAAAGCACAAACACCAAAAGAGATAGCCAAAGCTTTAAAGCTTGGCTTTCCAAAATTTCAGAGCTCAAAAGAACCACATCAATCATTTACTTGGAACAATCAAGGATACTCTATTCTAGACAGTACAGACAAATTTAAAATACTACAAATAATGTCAAAGAAGATTAGATTTAGAAGCCACAGAGAACTACCGAGCAACCATAAGATGTGTTCAATCGTAATATCAAAAGACTCAAATAAATATTATGTGAGTTTCAATATTGAATTTCAAAAAGAAATAGGTTTAGTAATATCAAAAGGAAACCTTGATATTACTAAGTCTATCGGTGTAGACTTAAATATAGAAAACTTTGCAGTATCCAACCCAATAACACTTCTTATGAAAAATATTGCCGAAGTTAAAGATGACCATTTGATTTTAAATGGCTCAAGAAACAGAAGAGGATTAAAATACGCAAAAGCAGTAAAAGTGCTAGAACGTAAACAATCAAGAAGAGTGTTGAAAATAATAAAATCTAAATCGAAACTAGGGAAAAATCATAGGAAAACTCAGAATAAAATAAACAAGTTAAATAAAAGTCTCTCAAATCAAAAACAAGATTTGTATCATAAAATATCTACAGCTTTAACAAGAGAGTTTGAGTTGATAGCAGTTGAAGATTTAAAACTAAAAAACCAAATGACGAAATCAGCCAAAGGCAATGAGATTGTTCACGGTAAAAAAGTTAAACAAAAGTCAGGATTAAACAGGTCTCTGCTTTCGGCTTCATTCTATCAATTTGTATCAATGATACAATATAAACAAACCATGCTTAATGACAAACTATTTGTTAAAGTAAATCCCGCCTATACCTCTCAAGAGTGTAGCGAGTGCGGAAATAGAGATAAAGCTAATCGTCCACAGCAAGATAAATTTAAGTGCACTAAATGCCATCATCAAACCAATCCAGATTTTCAGGCATCGTGTACTATTAAAAAAAGAGGATTAGAAAAAGTCGCTTGAGGCGGGTATCGCCTTTCAGACTTAAAAACGAAAGCCTTTCGCTCAACTCTCTAAGGAGTTGTTAGTTAGGAAGCCACCACCTCTTTAGGTGGTTGGTAGTTCACGCTGCTGTCTTTGAATCAATGCTTTCTCTTGCATTTAAAAATAAGTTGAGATTACTTAAGAAAATATCAACAATTTTTGGGTCAAACTGCTTGCTTTTTTGTTCTTGAAGGTATTCCAACACATCATCAAGTAGCCATGCGTTTTTATATCTTCGCTCAGAGAGTAAAGCATCAAAAACATCGGCGACAGCCGTAATTCTAGCAAAGATATGAATATCCTCCCCTTTTATACCACGAGGATAGCCGGTTCCATCATACTTCTCATGGTGCTCATGCGCAATTACTGCTGCAGCTTTTAAAATGGATTTTTCACTATGTCTTAAAATCTCATAGCCTATACAGCTGTGCGTTTTCATCGTTACATATTCACACTCTGTTAATAGACCCTCTTTATTTAGGATACTGTCTGGTATGCCAATTTTGCCGACGTCATGCATTGGAGAGGCATGTTTTATTTCATAACAATCCTTTTCGGATAAACCCAAAAGCCTGCCTAGCAACATTGAATATTCTGCTACTCTTACAACATGTTTAGATGTCTCGTCTGAGCGCTCCTCTACTATGGCGCCAAGGATTAAGACCATTTCTCTTTGTGTATTTTCCATTTCTTTATACGCTTTCATATTTTCTAATGTTGCTAACGCAACTCTTTCAACAAGTGAATTAGTTAGGGATTCTAACTTTTCTTTTGACTCCCTCTCGTCATCAATTATTTTTCTTACTGTTACTATATTCTTATTGATTGTTTCAGTGATTGCCACTATTTCATCACTGGAATTCAATTGAATAGTTTCTATGTTTCTTTCTTTCTTTCTGATGAAATTAAAAAATGATTCTACACTTTCATTAAGAGACTCTAGATTCTCAACTATTGAAATTGCTATTTTTCTATTTATATAAAATAAAACACCAAAAGACAAAAAGATAATAATCAGTGCTGAATATTTAAAAGATTCAGCCCCTGCTTCGTGTTTATCCATATAGGCACTGTGTACTTTTTTTGTCTCTTTTTCGATGCTTTCTATGTTGTCGTAAATAGTAGATAGTGCAGAGTGCAATGCGATTATCTCCTCTGCATTCATACTGTCTGAAGGTCTGCTATCGTGAATGTTTTTAGAGGTTTCTAAAAATGATTCCACGCCCTGCTTTACTTTTTTTTCAAGCTCCATGATATTGTTGTTTTTTAACAGCTTGCTTAGGTTGTCGCCCTCTTGTGTATGAAATAATAAAGCACCGCAATCGCTATTTAGTACTGGCTTTTTGCCTGTGTGCTGCCTGCTATAAGCAATATTTTCCGAAAACAATATGTTAAGCTTGCGAACAAGTTCTTGATTACAGCGCAAAAAATCATTAGAATTATCTAGTATCTCTTTATATTCTGTCTCCATTTTACTATACTGCCCATGAATCCCCCAAAACAGCACCAATAGAATCACAAACGAGCTGTATAGACTAAAATTTATCTTATTGGAAATTTTTAAATGATTAAAAGCCTCTGAAATCTTCCTGTTTCCAAAAAATACTCTCATTCTTTTGTGACATCTTTTATGATTGAGCTTATCATCTCAGACATTTGGGTTTTTTCAAAAATAGTTATTTTCCTATCCGCAAGAAATTCTCTTTCGTCTCCATTTATGTAATTAACATTTCCACTATAGAAATAGACTTTTTTGTCATGTAATAGATTCCTTTCGTCAGCCCTCATTAGTAGATTTATTCCATTTAGAGGGGCTTCGAGATTGTAATCCATAATAATGATAGAGAAGTTGAAAAAATCCTTATCATCCATTAATCTTAAAAAGGTTTCCGGGTCATAAACCGCTTTGCTTTTTATATCTTCTAAGTCCAAAATATCCTCAAGCGCCGCTGTCATATTTTTGTTATCATCCACAATTAAAACCATTAGCATATTTTTTTCTCCTGTTTGGTGTTTTATTTTTTGCACTCAATTACTTCGGCAAATGGGATACTTATTGCAAAGCTAACATCCCTATAAGTTCTTTTGTAATTGATATTGTAATAGATTGCATTTAGCCACTTTTTTGCAATTGTCAGTCCGAGACCCAATTGTTTCTTAGTTGTAAAATGGGCTGCGAACAGATGTGGAACCAGCTCCTCTTCAATGCGCTTCCCGTCGTTAATAATATTGATTTCAATATATTGATTCCTTATATCAACTATATTGATTTCAATATTTTTTGCACCTGCTTCTATGGCATTTTCTACAATTGCGTAGATAGACGCGATTAAAATATTTTCATGTAGTTGGATACGTTTTATGCTCGTTTCATTTATTGACAATTCACAATTCACCCTCATTGTGATTCCGGGATTTTTTATATGATTTCCGTTGATAAATACAAGCTCTAATAGAAATTTTAAAAAGTCAATATTTTGAATATTGCAGTGCTCATTTGTGACACTGAAGGAGCAGAACAGATTCGATGTTTGTCTGACAAATAACAAATATTCTTTTAGCGGAAACTGTCTTCTTTTGATTTTTTCAATGACCTTTTCTTTTTTAATGTTTGCTTCTTCGTCGTCTCTATTCAAGTCTAGCTTAATAAAGAGATCCAACATTGAGCATTTTGCTTCCACTAGAGAGAGCATATTATTTTGTATATGAGAGATACTGGTCATTAAGAAGTGCAAAGAGTTTGTATTTAATTCTTTCTCTTTTTGCGCAAGACTGTTTTGTATCAAGTATTTTAAACTTACTCCAAGCAAGCGCTTTTCAAACTCCATAACAATTGCTATAGTGTCTGCATGACCTTCATTAAAGGGTGTTATATTATTGCCATGCTTCATAAGGTGAATTAGTTTATTAAACACTTGCTCATAAATCACATCCTCCGCTCTACAGTTAACTACTCTGTGTAGGATATAGAGGCTTAGATTTTCTATTTCCGCTAGTGTCTTATTGAAATCAAACTGTTTGAATATTTCCGTAATATAACCCATTATGGTTTGTGCTATTATTTTTTCGTCATCATAGATAATCTCACAACTTTTCAAAGAAGCAATTATCGAATGTAAAAATTCATCACTATTGCCGACAATAAGTTCTCTATAGAATAAGGCTATTTCTTCAAAAGCCGAAGCTTTATCTTTAACGAAGCTCTTGTATTCAAGACTTAACGCCTCTTTTTCAAGCCCCTTGATTTTATATATTTCCTTATTTAGATAGAAGCTTCTGTAATATCTTCTTATTTTTTTGGAAATGGTATAGAAATCATGAGGCTTGAAAACAATTTCATCCACTCTGGAGATTATCGCTTTCTCCAATAGTTCACCTTCATTTTTGTCAATACATAACAGCACCATTTGTCCGGTTTTCTTTGTTCTAATGATTTCTAGCATCTCATGAAATCGCTCTTCATTTTTAATACTCACAAGCAAAACGGAGCATTTCTCAAAGACTGCCTGAAACTGGTTTGCTGACTCAATCCTCTCTAGGGTAAAACCATCTCGTGCAAGATTGTTTATTGCTGTCTGCTCTTCATTCTCACAATCAGAATAGATAGCAAGTTTTAAGTGCTCTTTATTGTTGAAATTCAGAGAAGATAGCTTCTTTTTCTTATATACGCTAGAGTTGTATGGTATCTTGAGATGGAACACAGTTCCGCTCTCTTCCCCTTGCTCTACTTTTATTATAATTCCCACATCGTCTGCTATCTTTTTGGCAGCAGCCAGCCCTAGACCACTCCCGCCTCTGGATTTCTTGGTCGAATAATTTAAGTCAAAAATCTTATCAACATTTTTAACTCCTCTGCCATTATCAGAGATACTTATAATTACAATTTCTTTGCTTAGTAGCCTATCTAGCTCTTTGCTTGTTGATATTGAAATCATTCCACTGCCCTGCTCGATTGCTCCATCTTCGATTGCATTGCAAAGCTCTTCAGCGGCATTAAAAATAATCACTTCTATTATCTCTAGTGTTTTATAAAAATCCACGTCTATTAATACATTCATTTCTTCATTATTGGTTACTACTAGTGGGATTTTATTTTTTTTACCGTTATAATAAAATTCGATTAATTTTTCTTTGTAGCTTTCAAAAAAATTAAAAAACTCTGAAAGGGGATGCTTATCGATTTGATATTGGTATTCATCTCCATTTGCACTGGAGAGATGCTTTAAATCATTCTGTAACCTCTCTATATTTGAAGAAGATATTAATATTTTATCAATAATAAATTGATTTGTTTTTATCACAGTGAAACTCTCACTTTCTTTTTCTGCGAGGATCGACACTATGGTCGGAATAACCGAAGTTAATATTCCTGTAGCTTGGTGTATGAAAATATTAGTTTCATTAATTTGTCGGATGTCTTTAATTATATTTTTAAAAAAAACTTTGTCTTTAAGTAGTGGCCCCAATGTTTCTTTTGCGGTCGTAGTGTTTTTTAGAATATCAATTAATTCCTCTTTGTTAAAATAATGTTTTTCAATAATTAAGAATGCAATATCGTTTAAATCTTCCATGATGCGAGTCCTAGTGGAAAGAAGCTCATCTTCTATAACACTAAAATATCCATACGCCAAAGAGTAATTAGGGGTAAAGACATCATTATAATAAGTCTCTCTTTGTTTGAATGTTTCCTCGTATTCATCTATAGGCAGGAGCTTCTGGAGAAGATTTTCAATTTTAAGAAGTGCTTTTGTGATTTTTACAAAATTAATCACTTTTGCTACGCTCTTTGTTGAGATATTTTAATTACTATATCATCAACCATACTGGACATTTGCGTTTTACTAAAAACTCTAATTTTTTTATTTATTAAAAAGTCTCTTTCTTCTTTTTTTATGTAGTCAATATTTCCACTGTAAAAAAAAACCTCTTTTTTAAAAAGAGCGCCTTTGGCATCAGCATCCACTAGGAGTGCTACCCCGTTTCGTGTATCTTCAAGGTTGTAGTCCATAATTATTGCTGATAAGCCCTTAAAATTTGTTGTAGATAGCAGTGTTGCAAAATCATTGGAATTATGGATAGCGTCAGACATTATGTCGTTTATTTCTAGCATATCGCTTAGTGCCCTTACTACTTCTTTGTTATCATCTACTATTAAAACTCTTCTCATCTGTTTTTCCTTTTTTTTACTTTATTTATTTTCACACATAACTAATGACGCAGTTGGTATAGATTGTAATATTCACACTCTCCCAAATCTGCTGGTGGAGATATAAAGAACTATCTTCTTTCTTTTAATAATAAAATCTCGCTTTCCTGTTTTTTTTCTCTTTCAAGTAATTCTTCTCTGAAAATTCGTATCTCTGCTTGAAGCTCAGAAGTGTTTCTTAGTAGAGTGTCAATTTCTTTTTGTAAATGAATTGTACTTTTTGCGTTTAACAACACAAGCTCTTTTGTGCTTATTATAATTTTCTCATGCGATGCTGCTGCCGTGGGTGAAATTTCTTCTATTTTTTCCGATTGTTTTTTTTCAAGCTCTTGATTTGGTTCATTTCTTTTTTCAAGTGCTTTGTTGACAAAATAATTGTTTTCTGGGTTCTTATTTGGAATATCAGAAACGCTTGTATTAACTAAAGGCTTTGCTGTTTCTTTGCTTACTACTGGGATTATTAAAAAAGTTGGAATATATCCCCCTTCTTTTGTCTCGCTCCAGCCTCCTTCAAGATGAGCAATAATGCTAACTCTTTCGTTGCGACCCAGTGTTCTAATTCTAGGTGCGCTAGACATAGGAGTTGTTCGCAAGACGGCTATTTTGCTTGCGACCTTATAGCTTTGCTCACCAATTGTTGCGAATGTTGGGTTACTCTTGCTTTTAGAAGGCGATGCATTTAATATAGAGAGCGGCAGTGATAATAACACCAGAGTGAGTAATAATTTTTTTTTCATTTTTATTTGCTCATATTTTTAAGCATTTCAGCCATGGAGGCATCTATTTTTATGACATCATCTGGTTCTTCTTGTTGTTTTTCTGGTTTTTTAATAGCAACACTATTGGCTTTGGATAATTCAAGTTGATGCAGGAGAGCAGAATCACTTATTTTTAGTGACTCTATTGTTTGACTTAATGATTCGTTCATTTTCCTATTTGCTTGAAGCTCTTGAAATAGCTCGCCACTACTTATATTCATCCTTGTTATTTCTGCCTTTAGCTCTTCCATCTCTCTTTTTTCTTTTATAATCTCTGAATATAAATATACAGAATTGTTAAGATTCAAAACAACCGCATCTTTTAAACTGTATTCGCTCGTAGGTGCTTTAAACCCAACGTCTGCAGCTAGCCCTATTACTAATAGTCCAATACTCAATACTATTCTGATCATTTTTTTCTCCCCAGATTTAATGTTTTTTATTTTTCTATGCCTTGAAAAAGATTTTGATAGTCTTCATCAAGCTTTATTGCGTTATCTTTTTTGCCTATTGCATTTACTCCACTATTGTTTACAGATGAAGCATTGTCTTTATAGACTACTTCCTCTAAGAGCACTATTCTTTGTTGCATCTTGCTCAATACTTTTTGTAGTTTTTCGCTATTCACTAGAACATACCCATCATCAGCACTAGCACTTAGAACACCAAATAGCACCATAAAGAAAATTGTGCTTTGCATAAACCTCATATATTCTCTCCTGTTATAAGTTTTTTTGAATTTTTTTGTAATATGCTTCATTTTTGTCTTTGGTGAAGCTATGATACTTGCCGATAGTTTCCCAAGACCACCCATACTGTTTGGTTAGACTCACTAGGTATCTACAGGCTCGTTGCTCACTCTTCTGAATATCAAAATATTCCGAAACCTCAAGAGGATGCCACTTGTAGCAAATCTGCATATGCCCTAAATCCATATTCTTGATTCCATTTTTAACAAGGGCGGTTGTGATAGCTTTGCATGTTGCTTCGTTCTTGCAATCAAACGTTCTGGAGTCTAACCATTTTCCATAGCCGTCAAGAATCTTTTCTTCTCGAAGTATTTTTGATTCTTTTTGCTCATTAAAACTTATCATATATGGATAGCCAACATACCTATTTGAGTGTCTTTCATTTTTGGCATACGCTACTAATAAATCTTTTTCGACAACACAAACACTGTTTGAAAACAGCAATTCAGTAAAGAATAAAAAAAGTAGAAAAAGTTTCAATGATTTCTCCATTAAATTAAGTTGTTAATTCTTACAAAAATTAGCTTAAACCATTATAAAATATAATTTAATTTCTTAAAATTTTAAACTTAAAACAATATAAAGCTATTCACTATAAGCAATTCTAAATCCCTAAGAATAGGCTATTATAATCATATTACATTGATTTTCAGTTGTTCATATTCTCAATGTCAAAAAAGCATAAACAGTTAATATTTCTTATTTTAATCTTAAAATAATTAAGAGAATTGCATAATAATTTGCTTTGAAGTTTTACAAATAATAGGTTATAATAATTTCAAAATTTAAGATTATTACATTAATAAACATACTGAGTGGTAGTTAATAAAAAAAAGGATTTTCATCATGAAAGAATTTGAAGTAATTGTAAAAGATTATATAAATATAAAAGCTCTAATTGCAGAAATTAAAAATTTGGATTTTGCCAACCTAGGGAAAGAGGATAAAAAATTAATTGAATGTTTTTTAGTTTTTCCTTTTTTGCCAGTAGGAAAAGCCAATGAAACAGTTGCCTTAAAGAAAAAAGATATTCTTTTTAAAAAGAGAGGTAAAAAACTAATTATTAGAATAGAGACAGAGTTTGACATAATACATGTTCTTGTCAAAAAATATGCGAATTTATATGAAGAGATATTAACAAAACATATGGATTCGCTAGCGGATGATGATTTCTTTTTTATGAAAGATAAACTTCTTAAATATAGATACCAACCATTTAATACACTTCTTGAAAAAGGATATCCATATCCACTAAGAAGTAATTCAGAAGAGTTCTCGGAATTTAAAAAACATCCGTATGTGACGCTAAAGAGAGCTGCAGAAAACAGTGTGGATTTTATTCAAAAAATCCCAAAAATGTAAACTCTTTGTAAATATTACTCGCCTAGGGGTTGTTGGCTAAAAAGCCATCACCTTTTTCGGCGGCATCTCAAGCTCTTATCTTCACCCATGGCAATGCTACTGTTTCATAATCTTTATCAACATTCAGCATACACGTCCCAAAGGTATCGTATATTCTGTCAAGTTCAGTTTTATTAACCCCCAACAACCTACAAACACTTTTAGTATCTACAGGCTCTGTTTTGAGTATTATTTTCGTTCCTATATTTCTCAGCATAATTTCTGGTATATTGTTTGGTGATTGAGTAAGAAGAACTAGCGCCAAGCCTCTCCCTCTTCCCTCTGCTGCAATTCTTATAAGACCTTTTGTTGAATCTTTTGCATCTCTGCCGGTGGGCAAAACCAGCTGGGCTTCATCTATCACTAAAACATTATCGTACTTTGCTCCTCTTATATCTCTGTATGCTTTAGGCAAATCGAGATACTCTCCCCTAAAGCGTAATGACCTATCAAGCTTGTTTGCAATTATCTCAGTTATAAAACATTGTGTCTCAGGAGGCAGCCCGGAAATGTCATACCTATTAACCCCTCTTGTGACGGGTGGAATTTTTGAGCCAAAGACTCCACTATTAACAACAAGCTTTAGGTTTAGCTTTAGTCCATCAAGTGCTCTTTGCACTTTCGGGTCATTATAAAAATCCATACTGACATCTTTAAACATATCCTCGGCAATTTTTATTCTTTCAACACCTTTTCTCACAAGACCGTTAACATATTGCTTGTATGTCTCAATCATTGTTTCCTGGACAGCGAGTATCTTGCTTTCGTTATCTTTGTCGTCATTTTCCTCTTGCTCTTGGAGTCTTTCAATCTTCTGTTTATTGATTGTATGAAACTTCCCGAAATCATCTTCTTCTTTAAATTTACACACCTCAATTAGGGCAAGCAGATTATCAAACAAATCCTCCATGGTCGGCAGAGTTAAAAGCCACTCTCTCTTCTCATCCCTGTTGTTTAAATCGTAGCCTTTATCCCAAGTGGTATCGTCTTCTTCCATGAATCCTTTCATTCGATACGTATCAATTATCAACTGAAGAAGCACTCCTGTTTGGTGCTCCCCCGCTGAGGGGAAATAATATTTTTTTAGAAGTCTTACTATCTCCTTCGCCTCAGAGTGGATGCCACCATTTTCCTTGTGGTGGTCAAACTCAAATACTGGTACGCTGTACGGACTGTTTCTGCCGGTGAATAAAAACAGATTCTCTCCGTCTGTTCTCATCCCATCTTTTTTAGGGTCAATTACATGGACAATTTTGCCGAGATTTGCATAGTAGGTTATCAAAGGAAGCACAAGGGTAGTTTTTCCGCTCCCGCTTGTTCCGGTAATTGCCACATGGGCGTTAGGCATCTTGTCAAAGTCTCTCTCAAAAACCATTGATGGCTTCGTAAAGCCTTTTCCTAGAATAAACGCCTTCCCTTTGTACATATCCTCTATTGGGATGGTTCTTGCGAGGTTAGGATTATGAATCTCTATCATTCTTACTCTATCTCTAATAATTTAAGAAGAAAAGCGGGCTTCATGATATTCATCTTTGACACATAGCGCATCGACATGTCAATATTGCTATCTATTGCTACGAGGTCTCCGCTTAAAATATAAGCTTTACCGGAAAACCCTTCTAAGCTAATAAAATGCAGGAGACGATCTCCTGTCATCTCGGTGTCCTTAAAATGCAAGTCACAGAAAATATAGTCGCTCTCCAGAAGCAAAGGCATATGATTTTGCAAATTTTCTATATCGCTTATGGTATTTATTTTTATTTCACACACTCCCATAGCTGCCATCTCTATGAAGCTCTTTATTTGTTCTAGTTGTCTTGGTGAATCGTCGATTAGTGATATTGTTATGTTTCGCATTTGTTACATCCTCTTATATATAAATTTGTTTTTTTCTTTTGCATCTTCATAGAGCTTCAAGGTGTATTGAATAATTTGCTCATCATAGGTAAAAACTTCGAGCGAAACTACAACACCAAATGCTAATGGGGCTTGCGGGAAAAGATTATTGATATTTTCAATCAGTGCTGTGCCTTGCCTCATATCAATCTTCATCACTAAAAATGTACAATCAGCATAGTGTCTATAGCTTACCTCAGCCTCATCAATAAATTTAATTATCTCATAGTCTTCAATTAAAGGAAGAATTGCAAAAGTGCGTCCTATATTTGAGTGCTCTTTCCAAAATGATTCTAGCGACTCATCATTCTGCTTAGGTTTATCCTCAATATCACAAGTCATCTCTACCACCCTTGTAGTAACAATTCTGTTTCTTCCTTGGTCTTTTGCTGCAAAGACCATCAAATCTGCTTTCTCGGTCAATCCACTACTTGTTACCTCATCTTCTCCAAAAGCAACCCCGATACTAATCGTGACAGTAATTGAATGCTCTTCGTAATGAATGACTTTGCTCTCCATAGCTCTTCTAATCTCTTCAAAGACTTTTAAGCTCTTCTCTTGGCTCTCAAGCGATACAATGCAGAACTCTTCCCCGCCGTATCGATAGAGTTTTAATTCTAACCCTTCTATACATCCATGTATTGTGCTGACAAGTGTAATCAATACCATATCCCCACACTCATGACCATATGTATCATTTACATTTTTAAATTTATCAGCATCTATGAATGCCAATGTCGCCCGTGGCAGCAAACCTTCCTCTTCTATTACCTCCATATCAATATTAAATTGTGCTCGATTGTATGCCTTTGTCATATCATCTATTGTGGCCTTAGAGTAGAGTGCCGCTTTCTCCTTATCTATTGATTCAATTCTCTCTTTGAGGATTTGATTTTTTATCTCCAACATAGTCTCACTTAGCATTCTGTTTCTTCCCTGCTCTTTTGCCATATAAACAAATGAGTCGGCTTTCTTAATTAGGTCTGACGGAAGTTTCTTGTTGATTCCAAAAGCAACCCCGATACTAATCGTGACAGTAATTGAATGCTCTTCAAAATGGATGACTTTGCTTTCCATGGCTTTTCTAATTCCCGCAAAGAGTTGTAAGCTCTCCTCTTGGCTCTCTTGCGATACTATGCAGAACTCTTCCCCACCATATCGATAGAGTTTTGCATTTAAGCTTCTTATTGAATCGTGCATCAAATTTGAGAGTTCCACCAGCACCGTATCTCCGCACTTGTGACCATATGTATCGTTTACATTTTTAAATTTGTCAGCGTCAACGAAAGCAAGAACGAGAGAATCCGAGCTTCCACTTGCCCAGTGCTTGTTCATATCATCGATAAAACAACCCTTATTATAGGCTCTTGTGAGTTCATCCTTTGTCGCCTTGTCAGCTAGCAGTCTCTTCTCCTCTTCTCCTCTCTTTATTTTCCTCAACAGCTCTTCATTTTCTCTTGCCATTATTTCTTTTTCGCATACAGGCTGTACGCTCTCTGCTTGCTCCTGTGCGACATCAAAGGCATTGTTAATTTCACTCAGTGAAACACTATCTGTCTGCTCATACTCTTGTGCCGCGTAGAAAGCATCATTAACCTCATTTTCGTAAACATTTTCAAAGTGCTCATAACTACTCTCATCATGGTCTTCATATCTATTATCTTCTCTGTCTCTATCTTCTTCTATATAGTCACTCTCTCTAGCTTCATATCCATCTTCACTCTGGCTACTATCGTCACCAAGTGCCGGCTCCTCTTCGGCTGTCGCTCTCTTCTCTGTATAAAAATCTATCTTCCATTTTCTGTATTTATCATCAAGACTGATTGTTATGTATGCACTAAAGTTTTTATCTTCCTTGTTATTATAAAGCCCGTCTATTTGGCACTTTTTATTTGATAATATTACTCTTACGACCTCTTTATAATCATGCATTGGAATGTGTTTTTTGAAATATTTAAAAAACCTATCAATGCCGTCTTTCCATAGTGCAAAGTTGCAATTACTATTGTTGCAAAAAAAGCCCTTATCCTGCTCGTAAATCTCTCCGTTTCTACAGTCTACACATTTGCCAAGCTTCTCTAACTCTGGATTGTTTTGCTCTATGTATGCAAAGAGAAGGTTTCTACTGCCTAATGTCGTATCCGGAAGGGTCGCCCCTATTTGGTTCGCTACTCTTTTTGCCTTGTTGACTAACCACTCTTCAGGAGCATTTCTATTGATTGATTCTTTATAGCCTATATTCTTTTTGAATATCCCCTCATTTAGATAGAAGCTTTCCATCATGGACTCTTTTGTATAGTTGCCCTCAGCAATCATATCAAGACTGTCGACATAAGCTTTCGCGAAATCTTCATTGAAAATCCAATCAGCATACTCCTCAAGTGTGTAGTACACTTTTTTTCCTAATCCGGATGGGTGAAGAGTTCCATGTGCCGGGAATGCCAGCTTTTGTTCTTTGAGCTGATTAATACTGGAAGAGTCGCTAAGTTCTGCAACTAAGCCATCCTTGATTAGACTTGCCTTTAGTCTCCCCTCCCCCCATCTTGCAGGATTTCTCTCGTTGGAAGTGAATGTCTTAAACTCTAGTATCTCTCTTGACTCTCCGGTAAACTCTTGCCCTGGATAGAGCGATTCTGGTAGAACGGTATTCTCGTTGATTTGATCCGCTTCGTCGCTTCCAAGGAACGTTCCGATTTTTAACCAACCATCATAGACATTGCCGATTTCATCTTTGCTTACTATTTTAGAGACTGCCTTGAACTCTATACCCTCCACTGCCACAATCAATTCGCTTACATTTATTACTGCATCCGCCATAAAGGCTGCTATTGAGCGATAGAAGATTACGCTGTATATTTTAAACTGGTCTTCTGATAAATAGGGTCTTATGTTCTTTGGAAAAAACTCTTCACTAAAATAGAGAGGACGGATTGCTTCTTTATGGCTATTTTTATCTTCATCTGTTTTTGCATACTCTCTATTGCCCGGAGAGATATACTTACTTCCATATGTATTAATGATCAGATTGTTTATCTCTAATGTAGCATCTGAATTAATTTTTTGCGTTGTCGTATATATTGGCGTAATAAGCGGGCCTATGTATTTACCGGCAATAGTAAACTCTCCTTTTCTTAGCTCTGTTGCTACTTTCACTAAGTAATCTATAGAGAAGCCGAATCTGGTAACACCGACTCTTTCAAGTGTGTTTATAGTGAGAGGCGGCGGTGGCTTTAGATTCTTAGCCTCTCTTTTGAAATCTTTTACTATGTGGAGATTTTTAGGATTGTTTAATTGTCTTATAAACAGCTCTAGTTCGCTCTCTAATTTTTTTCCAAACTTCTTGCTGTTTCTTACGGTAAATTGAATATCAGCATATTGATAAACTATTCCGACTTTTTGAAACTCTTCCGGTACAAAGTTTTCTATACTCTCTTCTGTTATTACTATCTTGCTTAGTGCCGTAAGTGCGGGAAGAGTTACATTTAGCTCAGCAATTTCACTGTTGGTGGCAAGTTCTTCTTTATCGAAGTACCACTGAAGGACTTTTGTTATTCTGCACTTGAAGAATTTTATAACTGCATATTCGGCATATAGCGCCCTTACCTCATTTCTGCTTACTAATCTTGCGTGCTTAAGAGCATCATTGACTACCTTGGTGTCATTAATGTCATATTCGAGCGAGTAATACTCTTCAACGCCTATATATTCCAGTACAGCTAATAGAAGGCTGTTGTCGCTGTTGAGATCACAAGGAACCACATATGTTACACTAGCATTAGATATGTATTTCTGCATAAATTTGATACCGCTAAAGGCGTCTGAGAGACATACATCCACACTCTTTATTATGCTCTCGATAGAGAGAACAAAAACAGTGTCATCTACTGAGCGAAGAAGGAACTCTTTTTTCTTATCTTCATCAACAATCATAATTGTGTCAAAGTTTTTTGTCGCATCCATACTTATGACCTTTTGCTATTTAAAAGACAGTGCTGCTGAAATGAGAAATAATCTTTATTATCCTCGCTCCATTGTTTAATTTTTTCATATACTCTTCCTAGATTTGAAACAGTCCCTTCGTACTGCGAAACAATATCAACAGTAAAGGTTCTATCTTTCACATCCGGTACAAATATATTATTGCTTATCTGCTCTGCGACCATATCTGCGAATTTTTTTCTCTCTTGTATTTTAAAAAACGGTTCACATATTTTTTCAATTTGTTTTAAAAAGCTATCCGTAGTCGTATCTACCAATACATTAAATTTGAACTCTAACACTTGCCCAAAATCATCTTGTGAAAAATTATAGTTTAGAAAATCCGCAAGCTGCTCTTGCATCTCGCCTTCTAGTTTTTTAAACTCTTTTTGACCTCCAATCAAGACGGCATCTATTTCATCTTTGGAACTAAAGCAATATTCATATGTAATTTTCTTTATTCTTTTTTTCTCTTCTATTTTCGACCACGCTATATGGTTTAATATGAAGAAATCTGAATAATCCATGGTTTGTCTATTGTTTAAAAAAGCTGATACCCTCAAAATGTCTATAGCTCTACCAAACTTTCTATCACTCACTTTGATGCTCGACTGCACTATTTTCATTTTCAGATTATTAAACTCTGTAAAGAAAAAATCATCCACATTTAAAAGCTTTGATTGTGCTCCCACGAAATCTAAATCTTCGATATCAAACTGAACATTTAATACACGGCTTGTATCAAAATCTTTCTTGGCAAAGCGAATAAAGTTTTCAGGTTTTTGAATTCTTAAGACGTCATATCTGAAAATAAGTCTGTCATCAAAGGGTGCTATCTTCTCTCCATGTGGCATTTCGTTTGATGCACCAAACATGCTTAATAAGTCGACCTTGTGCTTTTTGCCCTTATCTTGAAATACTCTCTCATTCATTACAGGAAGACAAGCATTTAGTGGTTCTGAAGGTGCCTTAAACATCTCATCAAGAAAAACGAAGTGATTTCCTAGAATGGTTTCACTTTTATCCAATTCCAGATAAGGGATGCTCGCATCTCCAAAAAGTTCGTGCTTTTTGGTATCATAGTCGACAACCTTCTCCCAGAATGTAGTATTTCTTATCATGGAGGCAATAGTGCTCGTTATGTCGGTCTTACCAACACCCGGCTCACCAATTAGAAATATGTGCTGCTTGCTAAACACAGTTAACACTAGAATTCTTGCGAGCTCGTCCCTCTCTATAAACTTGCTGTTTATATCAGCAATCAAAGCATTGAGTTTTGGCTTATATTCTTCTTGGGTTAACGCCATCACATAGCTCCATTTCTTGTTGCTCTTTCTGTGGAAAAACTATTCATAACATATTCCCCAAGCTCTTCTTTGGCCGCTCTTGAAATAGATGAGTTCATCTCCTCAAGATTTATCTCTTTTTCAACTATGCTTCTTAAAATACCCTCTTCTTTTATCTCCGGCATTATTATCTCACCCTCTGGAGGTTCAACAAAAGCAAATTTAACACGGTATTTTTTGCCATACGACGAAACGAATGCTTCCCCTTTTCCGAGTCTGTCAATCGCAGTTGTATCCAATAGATACTCCTCTTCTGTTATAACCATTGTCTTAGTGCCGGTATCCGTACCCATCGTATTTCTTTTGTGAATTCTTCTTGTTCCAAAGTTTTTTACAATATTTTCTTTGGAAGCAAAGTTGTTTACCTTCATAGATATATGAGTATTTGTGTTGTCCTCAATGATTTCACTAACCACTTCGCCTACTTTCAAAATCCTATCTTTATCAGATTGCATAAAAGTAATAATAGTCATACCCATACCGCCGGCTTTATTGTATATCTCTTCTATTCCTGGAAAGAGTGCCACTTTTGCCTCATCAATCAAAAATCCTATTCTTCTTTGGAATCCACGACCGGTGACGCTCACGGTTCCAAATAGAGATTCAAACATTTTTATGAAAACCTTATTTACCATGTCTGACGTTTTTTGAAACTTTAGAGGCGCTGGCTGAATTATTGCAATCAAGCCTTTATCTTCTCGATACACTCTGTTTAGAACAGGATTAATTCTTACTGTGCAAAACAACTCTCCAATCTCTCCTGTAGACAGCTTGGCAACAAGTGCTGTAAGAGACATGCTTATCTTCATATAAAACTCTCCAAGAGTTGCAACATGTCCTAATAGGCTGAGCGCTT
Source organism: Helicobacteraceae bacterium (assembly GCA_947498025.1). Taxonomy (GTDB): domain Bacteria; phylum Campylobacterota; class Campylobacteria; order Campylobacterales; family Sulfurimonadaceae; genus Sulfurimonas. Next base: position 9,445 of record CANMJR010000021.1, on the reverse strand, counting down.
CCTCTCGTAGTGTGATTATTCTTTTATACTCATTTTCTGAGTAATTTTCTGGGGTCGGAGGCTCTGTTCCTTTGACGAATCCTAGAAGTGTTTGCAGGTTTTCGTAATTAGAGTAATATTCAATTTCTCTAAAAGTCATAAGACTTCTGTTGAATTTAAAATTTATGCTTCCAACATTGCTTGAGTGGTTATCTCTAGGTCGATTCATTCTAGCAGACGCATCAGGAGTAGCGACTTTAGTTTTCACATTGTAATCTTCAAGTTTTGAGCCTCTCAACTCCATCATGTCAAAATATTTTTTAGTCTCTTGTAATTCTAGCATCTCTGCCTTTTCGCCCGTCGGGTCCATTATTCTCTCAAGGTACTCCAGTGAGGTAGTGATTCCCAAAACAACAATAAAAGCAACATCAGAAAAGAAAGAATCTTTTTTCTCTCCGTCGCCTTCGCTTAATAATGCAATCACGGAAGAAACCTCACTATTACTCATACCAAATAGAGGATTTAAAAGAGTGCAATATTTGGTGTATGCCGGATTACAAAAAATCAAATCATCCGTTCTTCCTGTCTTCATCGCAAATTGAAACATCCAGCTTAGAAGCTCTTGTTTTTTGCCGCCTTTGGGGTCGATGAGAACTATATCCCAACCCTTTAATATCATTTGGTAGGCGATAAGAGCGAGTAGATATGTTTTTCCATATCTTGTAGTTCCTAACACTTGAGCGTGGTTTTCCCAATGCTGCCAAGGAATATATACGGGTTGTTTTGGTGTTGTCAAATCTATTTTTTCAAGGTCAACCCCTAGCCCTAAATAGACTCCTTTTTTAACATTAAAAAATTCCTCTTCAAGCATCACTCTTTTAGAAATTATCTCTTTATATATGCCCACTAGGTCGACATATTCTGGGACCTCTTTCTCTAAGTCTTCTCTTGCTAGAAAATCATCGTAATCTTTATCGCTTTTAATGTTATATCTATAAACGATATCTTCTTCCATTGCGTCAATTTTTCTTTCAGTTCTTACTTGATCTGTGATTACTTTATAGAGTTCTTCAGTTCTTGCTTGACTGGTCTTTGGAACAGAATATTTGCGGCTTCCTTTTATGCGTCCGAAAACGTACTCGTATATTTTATCAAACTGTCCCACTCTCTCCCCTTGATTGCACAAGTGCAAGATTTTCTTGAGCGTCAAGCTCTGGGTTTTCTTGAGCATTTACTAGAAACTCTACAGCCTCTAGCTCTCCAAGATTATAAGCATTTCTAACTTCTTTGATTTTCTTTTTCCCATCCATATCTGACCTAAAAAGCCAAGCAGAATAAGGGTCTAGTTTCAATCTAGATATCATTGTTTGTCCTCTATGGAGAACCATCAGTTCGGAATATTCATTGCCCCTCTTTTTAACGGACTTCATTAAGGCTTCTTGAAAATCATTCAGCGATACTTTTCCGGAGTTTACGGCCTGCTCTATATTCTCTTTATCTTGCTCTAAGAAGATTTTAAAACTCATCGCATCAAAGAGCGACTTCGCCTCGTTGTTGACAAAAAAGTGTCTTAAAAATTGAGTAATTATTCCTACGCCTCCGCCATATTTTCTAATTCTAAGTCCGAAGTTATCTAGGAACTTCACAAAGAGGAAATCTTTCAATGGGTCTGATGCCTCATCAATAAGATACCACTTAAAAACATCTTGTCTTGAATAAGCCTCTTCCGCCATTTTTTGTAAAACACCCATAGTGACAATGGTTGCAAACTCTGCAGATTTCTTCTTGATTGCTTCCATTTCTAAAAGAAAATAATCCTTGTTTATCTCTAGATTATTTGCACCGTTGTAGTATTCAAAATATTTACCCTGTTTGAATCGTTCTCCACCTAAGTCAACCCTTACATAATCTTCAATCGCCACAGCAATACCATAGGCCAATGATGCCAATTCCTCATGTTTGGAATTGTTGTATCTGTTGCTGATATCCAAGAGAGCTTCATAAACTTCTTGCATGCCCGCTTGTCTGCCCTCTCTGTCGTAAGCTATTTGCACGGCGTTTTCAAGAAAAATTTGAAGCTGTTTTTCTTTTAGCTGTTCAGTCACTCCAGATAATTTATCCGATTCCGTGTAGACGCTAACCCCTGCCATCTTTCCAATCATAGGAATAATAGTTATTAGCTCTTCTGCAGCAACAACCTCCATCTCTACCCCGCCATCGTCCGTGATGAATTCGGTTCTGATGTTTGTAAAAAAGTTAAGGCATTTTTTGCTTTCAGCACTAAATTCTTCATATTGGCCTCCAGCAAGTTCGCAGGTTCTCTTTTGAGAGTTACCAAGGTCAATAGAGCGAATAACATCGCCTGTGTCTAAGGAGGACATTATCAGCTCATTCAAAAGAGTTGATTTTCCAGTACCCGGAGGCCCAACTAAGGAGAAATTTGAATTTGTGTCACAAGGATGCATTGACAGTGTTTGCATCTGTCCTGTTCGTCCGAACAGGAGCATCGTTGGTTTTCCGAAACCTTTGAAATCGCTATATAGTGGAATAATCTTTGAATTATTTACTTTGAATAGCATCTTAAATCTGTGAAATTTATTCTTAAAGGTCTTGCTGTAGTGCCCCGGTAAACTATAAACAAGACTCAAAAAAGAGACCATCGGCTTACTCTCTTCTTTTAAAATCCACGAACCCGATGATAAATCTTCAAATCTATTTTTCAGTAATTCGCCATATGTGTCAAGCTTGTGTCTGTCTTCATCAATCAGCGTATATGAAATCATTGCCCGCAATGGGAATTCTCTATACTCCTCAATTGCCTCCACTATACTTCTGTACTCTTCTCGTCTTAGTTTAATTTCCGGCTTCTTGTCTTCAACGGTTGCCGATAAATAAGCCAATGAACCAATATTCCAGCCCGCCTTGCTTGATTGCCACTTGGCATCCTTTTTAACATTGTCAAATGCTATAGTAATGGTTGCTATAAATCTACAAGGCAAGGTTATTTGATAATGTCTTCCTAGTGGGTCAAAAATAGCCCCTTGAACTTCTTGAAGAGATGTGTTTCTTGGAAAACTTTCTGTTGTGAATGTTTTGACGTGTGTGTTTTGAATCCTAAAAACACCATCTTTTTCAAATATATCATCTATCGATATATTATCTTTAAGGAGGTCTTCATCTTTTGAGAGAGAAATCTTTGTTCCGGACATCATCATCTGATTTAACGGAATAGTTTCAATATCCTCAAATTTATAGGATTCTTTAACTGGGTTAAAAATCTCTTGAACCATGGTTAATAGCTTTTCCCCATCAAACTCGACTGGCAATAAAGATTCAAGAGCATTACTTACAACAGAGTGTAAATAATCAATTTTCTTTTTAGAGAGTTTTTTGTTTACTGATATGGATACTAAATTTCTAAGATTTCTTGCTCTTAAGTCGGAATTAGAGCCAACCATAGATTCTTTTGTCCACTTTTCGTAATACTCTATCTTTTTTTTAGAAAGCGCTCTAATTGCTCTTTTTCCGTCAATATTGAGATGCTCCATATTGTCATGGTGTTTTTCATATGCACTAATATAATCTTGAATATTACTGCTTGCGTACGTAGTAAACTGTATAGCAATATCATCAATCGTAAGTGCGCTTAAGAGACCTCTTATTGTGTTTTCTAACGCTTCTCCCAGATATGGCCCTGGGCTAACCTCTAAAATAAAGGATTTTCTATAATTAGCCATATTGTAGATGCCGTATTTATCACCCTCGTTTCTTATATAGCTTCTATAGTTTAAAAAGTCACTAGGATTTCTTTCACCATATAATGTCTTGTAGTGTTGTGACTTCAAACCTATCTTTCTTGATAGTGCCCCAGTAGGGGTTAATAAAATCTCAAGTATTTTCTTCCCAATGTTTATGCTCATTGCGCCTATGGATTTGCTCATTTTTTCATGTCGCTTTCTTCATAGTCACCACTGAATGTTTTCTTGAACCAAGACCTATGTGGGTTTAAAATACAATTTTTATATGCATCCTTACTATTTGCATCCGTATCTTCCAATAGGTCTGAATATGAGCTGTTTACGCCACAATTTTTATATGATTTTCCATAAAGCTCTTGAAAAGTCTCCTGCTCTCCAATACTGAAATATCCTATCACTGATGAGCATCCATTTAACAATAGCAACAAAAAAGCCACTATAAGTCCTCTATAAAGCATTTCTTCCTTCCTTTGGCTCATTCAAATTTATTGGGTCTTGTGAATCGAAAAAATCAACTTTTTGCCATTTCATTTTTACTATCCCTGAAAATGCAACAGTTACTTTTCTTCCTGCTCTGTATTGAACAATTGGAGTTAATGTGTCTAGGTATTTAAGCCATAAATCGGTTATCTTGCCCATGATGGTTTGTGTTTCTGCCGTGACAGTGCGCGACACAGGAACCTGCATAGGGACTGTTGTTGTTCCTCCTGTGGAGTATGACGTTGCAACCCCTCCATTATTCGCTGAAACTGCTGAGTTTTGAGCCGATGCAACCGCCATGTTCATAGCAGTGCTCAATAAGGCAAGGGGGAGAGATTTTGCGAAAATTTCCCCCTCTTTCGTAACGACCCTGCTCTCGATTCCATATAAATTGCTTTCATCAAAGACCCAAGCTTGAACTTTTTCGCTCACAGCTAAATACTCCTGTCCGTCACTCCCAATAGCCGTACATTGAATTGACTTCATTCTTACTTCCGCTATTCCGGTGCCGAAATCACCTACTGCTCCACCCTCCATTACGCAACCCTTCATTGAGAGTCTTGTGTCGTTAGTGCTTATGAAATCGTCAACAATTTTTATGAATATTGACTTTGGTTTAGACTCTCCGCTTCCTAGTGTTTTCAAATTACCGCCAGTTGCTACGACGCCTTTAGCCGCACCCATTGGGATAATAAACTCTCCCAAATCTTTGCTGTCGTTTTGGTCATATCTCTCCAGCGTGGAAATCTCTGAAGTTGATTGAGCTGAGCTATCCATACTATATTCAACTTCTTTTTCTACCATTTCAACTTCTTGCTCTTGGTGGGTTGCGCTAAGGTCTCTCATAGGAATACTTGCCCCGATAGTACCATTAGAGTCGCTTTGCGCTATAAATGGAGCTTGTGGAAGAGCGGTTACTGTTCCGCTCAACGAACCTCTTCTGGTGTTTTTTACGCTTTCATCAGTGTAAGCCATGAGGTCTTTTTTAATATCAGAAAGTTTGCCGTCATAACTCTCCAACTGTTTAGCATTTTCAGATGCGCTGGTTTGCACAATTTTGTTGATGTCTATTACAACTTGGTCGAGAGCTACTTTTGTATCTACTGCACTCTTTTCAACTTTTTCTATTGCTATGTCTGTCTTTTTTGATACATCCACGATTTCTTGCTTTAGGTCATCTGTGCGTCTTTCCTGTTTTGTTTTCCAAAGAGACTGTTTGTTCACCTCTGTATCAATAGGTTTAATATCTTCCTTTTCTATTTTCTTATCTTCAAACTTAGCGTTGTTTTTAATTGCTTCATATGCTGCTCCAGAACCATCAATAAACGCAGGGATAGCAGGGAGACCAAGCATAAAAGCGACAGCAGCAATAATGGCTCTCGTTCTGCGCTTTTTTTGCTCTTCCTCAACTGAATAAAATTCGTCTGACGGTGACTTAAATAAATTAAATAATTTATCTTTTATGTTCATGTTTATACCCCAATACTAAAAGATATATTTTTACAATTATAGGCTTAATCTTTCATTAAATTAACGATGTATTAGAGAATATATTATCATAAAAATACAATTGTAATCCCGTAATTATGGGTAATTGTATAATTACTAATCTACTTTTGCATAAACAATAAGTTGTATTTTATTTTATTTATTGGTGTATTAAAAATCAAGGTATCGCATTATAGGTTCATTTAAGGAGAGTGTCGCGGGGATTTGCAACATCAATGTTGGTTTGATGCAAAAAAGTGTCTCAAGAAATGAGACGCTTCTTATTGATTCGCAAACTCTGGCATATACTCAATATTATTGAATTCTGCTTTTTGCACCCATTCATCAATGAAATGGCTTCTCACTCTTATATTGCTTTTAGTTTTATATGTTGCTACCCATATTTTTGCAAGCTTTGCATCTGAATAAAACTTATCCTCTTTCTCATTAAGAAACATATCTTCTTTTGATGTGTCGGATACTATAGATGCATCTGATATATTCTGCCTGCTAGCTCTGCTATTAAATTGCTCGTCCATTGAGGTGACTTGCATTTTGTTGCTGCACCCGCTAAACATCACTGCCAGTAACGCCACTATTGTTGTTGTAAGTATATATTTTTTCATTTCTTTTCCTTTTTTTGATTATTCTTTAGCTGTTTTTTTAGCGACTTCTTTTGCTATCTCTTTTGCATCATTATTTCCCCCATCGAGAGCACTAAGTTGCTTGTTCATTTTTTCAATATGTCTGTTGAGTCTATCAAATCCTCCCGCATTCGTTTCGATTTGTGTCTGAGCATTTTGAGAAACTTGTGACTGGAATTTTAGATTTGCATCTTGTCCTCCTCCTGAATCCGCAAAACTGCCTGCACTTGTAGAAGAACCACTGAGCGCACTAATGCTTTGCGCTGCGTGAATATTTGCTGCGTTGTTTGCATGTGATGAACTATGACCAAAAGAGCCATAATTAAGCATTGAGCCGACCATAGTATCAGCACCCTGAGTTCTTCCATATACCTGATTAGAACCATTGATTGCATCTCCAATATTGACAGTTGCATTCGCAAGATTTTGTGCTCCACTGTCTACTAATTTTGTGCCTGTTGCAAACAGATTATTGCTGTCTGTTATTCCTGCCCATGCCATAGCACTGCCGATTGGCTTATGTCCAGTTACCGCTTGTGCAACAGCATCAACGCTACCAAGGGCAGTAGAAACGCCACCAAGAATACCTTTTCCTACGGCTTGCATTGCGTTATTAGCAGCCTCATAAGTATTTGCTCTTCCTGTTGCACCATTGTCAAGAGCTACTTGCACTAGCTCATCCGTTAGAACACCGACACCGAGACCTTTTGCGCCGTCTGCCAATAATGATTTTGCACTACTTAGCCAAGATGATGATTTTGGTGCTTTTAAGTCAGGTTCTGCCATTTTAGCCTTTGCATTTTCCATTGCTTCTCTCTCTATTGGAGTAGAATACTTCTCTCTAACATCATCTATTTTTGACGCATAGTCACTGTTAATTTTTTCCATTGCTTCTGGTGAACTTGCTACTGCTAACTTGTTGTCTCTCTCTTTATACAAATTAGACATTTCCTTATTTCTATTATCCGCTGATGCTTGCACTTCTTTGTCTTTTAGATATTGCTCGGAAATTTGTTGACTTATGGACGGGCTCTTGTTTGTTTCGCTATTATTTGTTATACTCTCTTTATCTGAATTAAAGGATTTATCATGTGTACTGGACTTGTTACTTGCACTATTACTTTGGCTATCGGGATTTTTGTTTTGGCTGGAATTGGTGGCTTCATCTTTGGTGGAAAAACTGGCTGGAGAGGTTTTGTTAAAATTTTCTCCAGATAATCTATCCTTTATTTCTCCGAGCTTATCCCAAGGCTTCTCAACTAAATTCTCATAAACTACACCTGTATCTTTTCTAGGGTTTTTCATCATTCTCTGGTCGCCATTGGAGTCTAATAAAACACCGTCTTTATCGGCTACAACTGATTTTTTACCATCCTTATCTGTTCTTTCATACTCTCCGTTTTCATTGAGTTCTGTCCCTTTGAGCTGATTTGGTGTTGCTTGCAGTGGAACCGTTGGGCTTGCCAGCTCTTTGCTGAGTTTATTCCCTCCGGCTAATATCGTCCCAGCACTAGCCACCAAAGCCGTATCTGTTATTGTCCATCCTGCATCTTGTTGCCCGTGCTGATTTTGCTGAAGAGATTCTATCTTGTCTTGAAATCTTTTTCCGCCATCAACTGCATCAAGAATTGCTAAGCTAGTTAATTGCGCGCCTTGTGCATCACCAATTACACCTTTTTTACTTGTCATATAATCAATATAATCTGTGTTTTGTTTCAGCCCAGCTGCTGCCGTTCTGACTTGCTCGTCATTTAGCTTTGTGCCAGAAAGTGCAGATGTTTTTCTAACCATGTCTTCGGCAACCAACATTCCCGTATCTTGTGTTAATGCATCACCTTTTACTTCATGTGTTCCGCTTGTAATTTTGTTACTATTATCTACTGATGAATTTTTTCCACTGGTTGTTTTTTCTTGTATATTAACATCGGTTCCACCGTCAGCCTTAACAACCTTAGCATCTCCTGCCCCATCAATATTTGCACCTAAAGTCATTCCCATAAACGACAATGCTTTTGATGATGAAAAGTTCATAGCTCCCATTCCAGCTAAAGCCCTCGCCAGATTTGTCCCTTTTGCAACATCATCAGCTTGATTTATTAAACCGGATTTAGTCATGGAATCGGTAATTTCTGCATCTATTTCTTTTTGCTCTTCTGGTGTTTTTTTATCATAACCTTTTGCTATTCTTGCTACTCTTCTGGTCTCATCTGCAATATTTTTGCCTGCATTTGTGTCAGAAAACACATGCTCTTTTTTCATTAATGTTTCTGCTTGTTCTGCGGCACCAATGCCATATGCCGAAAGACCAGCATCAGTTAAATTACCATTTGCATCAAGAATTGATTTGCCATTTGTTGATTGACTCTTTGCTGCAACTACTGAAGCCATAGATTGACCGGTCTTGATAGATGCGGTTCCTTTTTGTAAATCTACAAACTTATCTTCATCACCAGCAGTAGCAATTGATTGAACATCACCTCTAATCTTGCTCCTGCTCATCGTATGAGCTGTGTTTTCCATTACTTTCGCTGCCGACTCTCCAATCTCTTTACCTATGTTTTGTGCTTCTTGCTGAAGTCCACTAACGGCACCTTTTTGTTGAGACGCTTTTTGTGAAGCATCCATAACATCAATATCAACCGCTGCACCAACTCCGCCTTTAGCTGTTATTGCCGCTGAAGTTGATTGTTGTTTACTCATCTCACCATACATTGCATTATCAACATACATATCTGAATTTATGCCTTTATTAGCTAACACTCCTATTGCCTGCCCTGCCTGTGAATCTATTTTAGATTGGTCTATCGTTTTAAGTGTTTCCGATAGAAAGAGTCCTTTAAAGTCATTCTTTAAATCATCCCCATAGCTACCTCTCATATTTTCAGCATGAGCTGTTGCTGACTTTCCTTTTTCTTTCCCGCCTGTTATCATGTCGTTAATAGCATTGTTAAGACTTCCGTGCTCTCTCATCTCTGCATGAGCTGCTTCAGTTCCACCGAATGTGCTCTGCTTTTCAAGGTCTCTAACTTTAGACATGAAGCTATTTTGTTCAGGGGCACTCTTTTTGCTCCACTCTTCACCTTGAGCAATAGAACT
>CANMJR010000020.1 GCA_947498025.1 Helicobacteraceae bacterium | reverse complement strand
CGCTAAACTGAAAACATTTCAAATCCTGACGCAAAAATATCGTAACCGCCGAAAATACTTTAATTTACGATTTAATTTGATATGTGGATTGGTAAATTTTGATCGTGGATTTGAGGTGCCCGTAAAATGAGTTTTGCAAGAAGTCTAATGTATTTGACTGTTTTTCAATAGTTGCTTTCTGTTTTTTTAGTTCAATTTGCAGCTGAGCATCAAAATTTTGTTTCACCTTTTCAGAGTGTATTATATTTATTATTTTAGACAAAACGGTTATGAGTTGCACTTGACTGATCGGCTTTAATATATATCCATCAATATTTAACTCAATAGAGTCTAACAAAATGTCTTTGCCGGAACTGGCCGTTATGAAGATTGCTTTAAACTCCTTCCCTTGCGACTTCAAATGATGCATCATCTCTAAACCATTCATAACAGGCATAGTAATATCACTTATTACAAGGTCAATATCACTGTTTTTAAAGCACTCCATACCCTCTTTACCATTTTTAGCCACAATTATTTTTTTAAAAAATATGCCCAAAAGCCCGCTCAGTTCATGTCTAGCGTCTTCATCATCTTCAACATAAAGGAGAGTTATATCTTCTGCATATTGAATTATTTCTTTTAGCTTATCCATATTTAACTCCAACAACTAATCTCAATAAACATTTCAGAGTACATTTAATGGTTCTTTTATAAAATAGCCCTGAGCATATTGAATACCTAGACTTTTACCCTCTTCTAACATCTCTGCGGTCTCAACACCGACTAAAATACTTTTAATATTTTCATTCTTAGTATATTCCAGTATAAAGGATAAAAACTTTTTCATATTTGAGTCTGTCAAAGATTTTTGCAGTAAAACTTGGTTTATTTTAATATATTCTGGCTGTAGTATAGATAGCAATTCTATATTTATATTGCTGGTCGCAAACCCTTTGAGCGCTATTTTAAATCCCAACTCCTTTAATGTTACTAAAGATTTTACTACATGACTCGATGGTTTTAATAGTTCATAATTCACAATATCGAGAATAACTCTGTTGCATTGAATCTTATATTGGCTACACAGATAGACAAGATAATCTTTCATAGCACTATTTTTCCATTCGGCATCTGAAACATTTATATGAAAAGGGAATTCAGTTGGAGCTAATATCTCAAAACTCTGCTTAAATACACTTTGTGATATTTCTTCGAGTATTCCGGCTTTTTCACTTAAATCAATAAAAAATTCCGGTAATATGTATTTATTTCCCTGTTTAATTCTCGCAAAAACTTCATACGAAAATATCTCCAGAGTATTAATATCCACAATAGGCTGATAGAACGGTACTATTGTTTTTTGCTTCAATGCTTCGAGCGTGATTCCAAGCCATGCAAGAGCATTATTTTTTTGAGCCTCTTCCATGTCCACATCCATCTTAACAACCTGATTACTATTCTCATCACTTCTTATATTTTCAACAATAGAGTTTATATGAAGTAAAAATTCCTCGCTGAGATTGGTGACGCTACTGCTCTCCTTGATCAAGATTACGCCATAAGAGAGAGTTATATAAATTCTTAAATCGTTAAATCTAATTATTAAACTGTTATTATGGTCGGAAAAAGCTTGCACCGCCTCAAGTGTATTGTCTAAATAGCGTTTATCTACACCACATATAACAACATCATTATAGAGCTCTACTATATTTTCATCTTCTACACCGAAGTTTGAGAGGTGTTCTTTGACCGATTCCATAATATACTTTCTTGTTTCACTGCCAAATCGCTTGATAATCTCGTTAAACTTATCTACAACCACTAAAAAAAGTGCTTGATTACTGTTTTCTAATAAATCTGTAAGCTTTTTATCTTTTTCGCTATCTCCATTATCTTTTTTATCCATCTCTATCAAATGGCTTACTTTATAGAGCATTTGAAATAGTTTATCCATAACAACAGGTTTTAGCAGTATTCCATCCACTTGAAACTCTATGGAGTTTCTTAAGTTTTCGCTTGTATTATGAGCGGTCATGATAACAATATGTTGGGTAGGATTGATTTTGAGTATTTCGCTGATTAAATCAACCCCATTCATTTTGGGCATTGTTAAATCTGTAATTATTAAATCATATTTTTTTAGATTGTACTCCGTCAAAGCTGCTTCACCGTTTTCTACAGATTTAACTTCTTTATACAAAAGTTGAAATATATTCGAATACTGCTCTCTCGTGTCTTTTTCATCTTCAATATACAAGACAGAAATATTTTTTGTAACGCTACTTAATTTTTTATGCATCTCTAACACTTCTTGCTCCTGATAAAACAATTTTATTAAACAGAAATCATTACTAAATTTTTCCCACCTTTTTTCGCTTTCATAATGGCATCGTTAGCTCTAAATAGTATATCTTTAACGGTATCACTGTACATAAATTCTGTTACACCAAAAGAGCATGTTAACTTAGATTTATACTCTCTACTAATTGATATTCTTAAAGAATCTGATTTTTTAAAAGCACCCTCTAAATTCACATCTTTATAAATTATTACAAACTCTTCACTGCCGTAGCGTGCTAAAAATCCGCCATTTTGAAGATTCTTTTTAATAAAATTTGCAACGGAACGAATAATTTTATCTCTCACTTGGTTCCCATAAAGATTCTTGATTGCACTTAAATTATCAATGCTTATCATGACCAAAGAGACACTTTGATACTTTTTCTTTAGAAAATTTTCAAATGTTTCATTCAGATAATTGTCAAATTTATATTTATTGTATAAGTTAGTAAGCGTATCAATTTCTGATAGTTTTTTCAACTCCATAGAATTTTTATCTAAACTGTTTATATCCGTGAATACTGAAACAAGTGTATTAATATTCGGATAAAACTTATTTGTTAATTGAAAGGCTTTAAGAGTGTTGTTTTTATCTTTTAAATACACCTTCTTACTATTATCTTCAAAATTCAGGGCATCACGCTTGTACTCTTCATAATCTTTATAAACCACATTGGCCGTCTCATTTTTTATAAAAGTGTAGAAATTCTCATTTATTTTTATGCATGCATCTATACTGTTATAACCCAAAAAATCTAAGAATGAGTTATTTATATATCTGATTTTTCCATCTGTTTCTAGTAGGGTAAAGACAGGCGATAATTCTAATGCGAGACTCAATAACTCCATCTCCTCTTGCATCATATCAAACCGATTTATAAACTCCAAGTCAAAAATAGTTTCATACAAGCGTGCAAAAAATTTTTCTTTATCAATCGGCTTGATTAAATATTTATCTACGCCTAGTTCTAGTGCTTTTAAAAGATGTACATTTTCTATAAAACCGGTTAAAATTATAAAACCGACTTCTGAATTTATTTTTTGTATCTCTTCTATGAGCTGCAATCCATTGAATTTAGGCATAACGATATCCGTAATAACTATATTTGGAGTAAACTCTTTATATAATTTTAAAGCTTCTGCACCATTCTCTGCAATTATTACAGTATCAAAGAACATGTCCAGTATGTCTTTCATAAGTTCTCTATACGGCTTATCATCATCAACATACAATACACTATATTTTTTTGCATATTTTAAAAGGTACTCTTCCGCATTATCACGTAATTTTAACTCTTTATTTAAAGGCACTGCATAGCTCCCAATGTAAGGTCTAATACACTATTTAGTAATTTTTATTTCAATTTATTGTATCATAAAATATTCAAATTAGTGACAAATAAAATTTGTGACTCAATTCGATGTCAGTGTATTGAGTGATGGATTTAAGATTAATAAAAACAATAGTTTTAAAGATTCTTATGTATAATCATATTAATAAATTTCAGGGGATGAATGATGAATGATTTTAAACTGAAGCTGGTTCTTAGCTTACTTGGTGGCATAATTTTTTCATTTATATTTATCTTGTTGGCTTTTGCACTTCCTCTTCAAAAAGAAGAGGGTGTTCTTAAGCCAAAAAGCCAGTTAGATGCTATTTCAAAAGCTGTACAGGATAGGCTAGAACGCTAATATCCAATATTACACACTAAAACGAACGCGTCCGTTTTAGTGGCAGGGACAAATTGTCCCTACAACCCCCTAAAGCTACGAAAAACTTTGCTTTTCGAGATTCGGAAGGCTTTAAACACTTTTTTTTTACAAAAGTGGCTGAGATTAGTTGTTAGAGCGCTTTTGTGATAATTCTATTGAGTCTTGCAATAAAATCTGCAGTATCTCCAAGTTCTTGTCCGTCAAATAGTTTCGCTTGGTCAAGCAATACATGTGCCGCATCATTGACAAGGTTTTGATCCACAGAATCTTTTAACTTCACAATAAGTTCATGTTTAGGATTTATCAGTAAAATCGGAGCAGGCGCCGGTATATCACCGCCTTGTCCCATCTGCTTCATCATCTGAGCCATCATGTAAGACGGGTCTTCTTTGTCTATTTTTATAGCCACCGGCGAGTCAGTTAAATCAAAAGTAGTCTCAACAGATTTTACGCTCTCACCGAGTGCATCTTTAAACTCTTTTGCTAAACCTTCATACGATTTTGCAACTTCCTCTTCCTCTTTTTTCTCCTCTTCCGTTTCTTCAAACTTCGCATCGGCAACAGGAATAAGTTTATACTCTTTATACTCATGCACCATAGGGAAGATGATTGTGTCAATCTCTTCATTGAGAACCAAAACATCAATACCGCGAGCCTTAAATCTCTCTAGCGCAGGAGAGTTCTTGAGCATTGCCAGAGATGTTTTACCCGTAATGTAGTAAATCTCTTTTTTATCTGCATCTACATTTTTTACGAACTCTTCGATGTTTGTTTTTTCAGTTGATTTAAGTGTGTTAAAAAGCATTAACTCTAAAATTTTCTCACGATTTGAGAAGTCGTTATAGAGTCCCTCTTTTAACACATTGCCAAATTCAGTGTAAAACTTACCGTATTTTTCTGCATCGTTTTTAGCTATTTTAGCCAGTTCTGAGAGCACTTTTTTAACAGATGAGTTTTTGATTTTTGCCATAACTGCGTTTGACTGTAAAATCTCACGGGAAACATTCAGAGGTAAATCTTTAGAGTCGATTACACCGCGTAAAAATCTCAGGTATGTCGGCATCAACTCCTTCTCATCATCCGTAATAAATACACGATTAATGTAGAGTTTAATACCGGTTTTATAATCCACTCTATAAATATCCATCGGTGCTTTACTTGGAATGTAAAAAAGCGTAGTGTATTCTATTGCACCCTCTGCTTTGTTGTGCATCCATGCAAGCGGCTCTTCAGAGGAGTGTGCGATTGAACTGTAAAAATCTTTGTACTCATCATCTGTAATTTCATTTTTAGAAATTGTCCAGAGCGCATTTGCTTTGTTAATTTGCGTGTTTACTAAATCTGTTCTTGATGGTTCAATCTCTTTGCCCTCCTCATCTTTTACCGAAGGAACAAATTTTTCTTTGTCCATAAAGATTGGGAAAGGAATATGGTTCGAGTATTTTTTGATAATTGTTTCTATTCTATGTGACTCTAAAAACTCATCCTCATCCTCTTTGAGGTGCATGACGATTGTTGTTCCATGCCCCTCTTGAGTCGTATTTTCTATATCAAACTCGCCGTCACCTCTGCTTGTCCATAAATAAGCCTGCTCTTCACCCGCTTTTTTAGTTGTAACTTCAACTTTATCTGCGACCATAAAACATGCGTAAAAACCGACACCAAACTGACCAATCAGGTTAGAATCTTTTTTCTGATCCCCTGTCAGATTTTCTAAAAATGCCTTTGTACCTGACTTTGCGATAGTACCAAGATGACTCATTAAATCCTCTTCGTTCATACCGATACCACTGTCTTTAATAGTAAGAGTCTTTGCCTCTTTGTTTGCCACAATATCTATACGGGGTGCAAAAGTCACACCTTTATATTTTTCGTCAGTTAATACCAACATATTCAACTTATCAAGTGCGTCTGAAGCATTCGAAACAAGCTCACGAATAAATATCTCTTTATTTGAGTAGAGTGAGTGAATCATTAAATTTAAAATCTGATTTGCTTCCGTCTGAAACTGATGTTTTGCCATTTGTAATTCCTTAAAATAATTTATGTGAGTATAGCAAAAAAAGGTTAATGGCTTAAAGTTATATCAACTTAGTTTAGTGTTATTGACTAAAGTTTATTTAGTTCAAAAATAAACTTTCACATGCAGACACTTTTTATTTTTTTTATAATCATTGGTACTATTATTGCTTATATAACTTATGCAAAACGCATAAATTGTTTTAAGGAAGTTTAAAATGACAGTTAGCAATAACCCTATGATGTCTAGCTACGCATCTCAGGTATCTAACAATAGAAATGTTCAATCACAAAGCTGTGCAAGTGGCAGTGCAACACAGGGTACGGATGGAAGTAAAGCTTTTGATGCTATTGCTCAGATGCTTATGACTGCACTTGACACCAACAAAACCGGCACAATTGATAAAACAGAGTTTAGTGAAGCTGCTAAAATTTTGGCAAAAAGTCAAAGCAGTGAAAATGTGGATAATGCTTTTGGCAAGATTGATGCAGACAGTAATGGGCAAATAAGTTCGGATGAATTTATAAATGCTCTTAAAGAAGCAAATGAAAAAAAACAGCAGCATAAACATCACGCTGAGAAAAATTCACTGGATTCTAGTTTATTAAGCCAGCAAACCGACCAATTAATAAAACAGCCATCTTCTCAAACGGATGAGATGCAAAAAACATTGTTCAACAAAATTATTGCTGCTTATGGCAACACAGCAGCGACAACCGGAATGACAACAAATCTTTCTGTCTAGTTACTCCGCTGTAGCTTTGAAGCTTTTACAGTAGAGTGTGAATTTCACATAAAAGCTCAAAGCCTCTTGGTTACTTATTAAAAGATAGAATCAAGAAAATATATACCCCTCGCCTCTTACCGGTTTTATATACTCTTTTTCTCCGGTTGGGTCAATCTTCTCTTTTAATCTTTTGATGGCAACATTCACTGTTTTTGATTGCAGGTCAACACTGTCATGCCAAACATTTTCAAGGAGTGTATCACGGCTCAACAGAATATTTCTATTATTAAAAAATTCCAGTAGCAAATCATGTTCTAAATGGGTCAAGAGAATCTCTTCATCATTTATAAAAAACTTTTTATTGGATGCCTGATAGACTATGTCTCTTATTTTTACAACTTCCATGCTATTGCCGGCTCTTTTCATTATAGCTTTGACTCTGGCTCTCAGTACATCAAGGTTAAAAGGTTTGGTAATATAGTCGTCCGCACCTCGCTCAAACCCCTCAAGTATATCGCTATCGCTATCTTTAGCAGTAAGATATATTACAGGCTGAACATAACCCATAGCTCTTATACTTTGAATAAAAACACTTCCCTCGGTATTGGGAAGGTTTCTATCCATAATTATCAGGTCAACAGCCTCTTCATCAAGCAATTTTAAAACATTTGAGGTATCTAAACAGCCGATAATCTCATAGTTATCTTTGCTTAGCGTATATTCAATAAGCTCTAAAATATCCTCTTCATCTTCTACAACTAAAATTGTGCTCATACTCTACTCCTCTTTAACGTTGATGAATCTCTCCGCCAATTCTTGCAAAAAGTAAAAGAGAAGCAATACTCATGGCACGGTCTGCTATCTTCTCGCTTTTTCTCAGAGCTGAGAGCATTTTATGATACTTACCAAATTCCTCTATTGCCTTTGATTGCTCCATTAAATTGGCTTCAATCATCTCAAAGAGTTCATCTGTTTTATTTTCTGCAATTAAAACTTTGTTAAAACACTCTTGAATCTCATCCACACAATCCACATTAATCATAGCTATTGCATGTTCTAAAGCTTCAACCGTTGATTTTTGCATAGGAATCGCATAATCATTAATTGTTTTTAAATCTACCTCACCGCATACATTCACAAAACCCTTAATAAAATTTCGAGTGTTTGCACATGCTCTGAGCAGTTCATTTGTAATTTTCAAATAAGAGACCATCGCTCGTAAATCACTCGCTTCAGGTGACTGAAGTGCAAGTATTGTGATTATATCTCTATCAATATGACTTGTTTTGTTACTTATATTTTTTATATATGATTTTGCACCGTTAAACTTCTCAATGTCGCAATTCTCAAAACCCTCTAAAATCAACTTGTTTGCACTGATAAGCCCCATGCCTATCTCAAAAATAGACTCTTTTATCTTTAATAATTTATTCTCATATTTTGCTAGCATTAACCGAATCTCCCCGTAATATAATCTTCTGTTTTTTTCTGTGCCGGATTAATAAAAATTTTCTCTGTTTCATCATACTCTATCAAATCACCAAGATGAAAGAAAGCTGTCATGTCGGCAATTCTTGCAGCTTGTTGCATGTTATGCGTCACAGTAATAATTGTGTATTCTTTTTTAAGCTCCAGCATCAAAGCCTCTATTTTTTCCGTACTTATAGGATCAAGTGCCGACGTCGGCTCATCCATAAGTATAACATCGGGTTTCACGGCGATAGTTCTTGCAATACAAAGTCTCTGTTGCTGTCCACCGCTAAGACCTGTTCCCGGCTCCTTTAGTATATCTTTAACTTCATTCCAAATACCTGCACTTCTGAGAGATTGTTCAACCAGCTCATCACAACTGCTACCCTTTTTCACAATACCATGTTTGAGTGGTGCATAGGCAACATTTTCATAGATTGATTTTGGAAAAGGGTTTGGCTGCTGAAACACCATGCCGATTCTTTTTCTCACACTTACCTCATCCACATCTTTATCATAGATATTTTTACCATCAATAACAACTTCACCCTCAACTCTGACCGAAGTAATCAAGTCATTCATGCGGTTCAAACATCTTAAAAATGTAGATTTT
This sequence comes from Helicobacteraceae bacterium, assembly GCA_947498025.1. GTDB lineage: Bacteria > Campylobacterota > Campylobacteria > Campylobacterales > Sulfurimonadaceae > Sulfurimonas. The sequence goes on along the minus strand of CANMJR010000020.1, from coordinate 43,836 downwards.
CCACATCCCGAGGGTCCGATTAAAGCTGTAATCTTATTTTTGTACAGCTCTATATTTAGACCATGCAGAGCATGTTTGTCTCCATACCAAAGGTTTAAATCTTTTACTTCTATTTTTACTTTATTTTTTGCCATTATGAATCTTCCTTTTACCACTTAACTTCAAATTTTTTTCTTAAATACACTGCCAATGAATTAAGTGAAATCAGTACACTTAAAAGCACAAGGATTCCTGCGGCCGTTCTCTCGATATAGGCGCGTTCAGGCATTCCCGCCCATGTAAAGAGCTGTGCGGGCATAACGGTTGCTGCTTCCATTACGCTACTCGGACTGTCCGGAATAAAAGCTATCATGCCGACAATAATAAGAGGAGCCGTCTCTCCCATAGCATGTGCCAAACCGATAATATTTCCCGTCATAATTCCAGGAAATGCTAAAGGGATGACATGGTCTTTTACAACCTGAACTTTTGTAAGCCCCAGAGCGTATCCGGCTTGTCTTATGCTTGCAGGTACGCTTCTCAGTGCCGCTCTTGAACTCACAACTATAATCGGAAGAGTCATAAGTGCCAAAGTAAGCCCGCCGACGAGTGCCGAGCTTCTTGGAAGTCCAAACAGATTTATATAGATGGCAAGTCCCAAAAGTCCAAAAAGGATGGATGGAATTGCTGCTAGATTATTTATATTTATCTCTAAAAACTCTGACCACCAGTTTTGTTTGCTAAACTCTTCAAGATAGACCGCCGTAGCCACACCGATTGGAAATGCAACAAGCATCGTCACCGCAAGAGTCAGTATAGTTCCGATGAATGCCGAGAGTATCCCTGAATATTCAGGTGTTTTACTATCTCCATGTGTAAAGAAGATTGTATTAAACTTTTTATCCACCATACCGTTTTTTTGCAGTTCTTCAAGCGTACTTAAATCTTTCTCACCGATTTTGTAATAGTACTTTTTCATGTACATATCGACTTGGTCATCCGCCAGTATCCAGACAACCTCTTTTGTATTCATTAAAGAGGGGTTTGCTTGCATTTGTTCAGGAACTTCTCTTAGGGCTGCACGACTGAGTAAATTCAGATATTTTTTATCTACTATACTTCTGTAATTATCAATACTCTCTTGATTGTATGAAACCTCAACTTGTATATATGTTTGCTGCACGGCAGAGCTGCCTTTTAGTACCATGTCAAGCAAAAAGATTCCTAAAAAGAGCAAAGAAACCACCAAAGATGAGAGAGTGAAATACTTAAAAAGTTTTGATTTAAAGTGTCTTCTCTTTAAACTCGGGTCATAAAATATACTGTTTTTATCCATTATAAACTACTCATTTTATATTTTTCTTTAAATTTTTGTATCAAACGAACCGAGACAATATTTAAGATTAAGGTTACCACAAACAGTGCTAATCCCAAAGCAAAAGCAGAGAGTGTCGCAGGTGAATTAAACGCCTGATCCCCTGTGAGCGCATCGACTATTCTCACAGTTACCGTTGTCATGTCTTCAAGTATATTCCACGATAAATTAGGGCGAAGTCCTGCCGCCATAACAACAATCATAGTTTCACCCAAGGCTTTAGATATGCCGAGAAGTGTAGCAGAGATAATCCCCGGCATGGCTGAAGGTATCACAATATCTTTGATGGTTTCGGCTTTTGTCATGCCAAGAGCCAGACTCCCTTTTCTTAGACTATCCGGCACCGCAGTAATGACATCATCGCTGAGTGAAGAGATGTAAGGAATTATCATAATTCCCATAACGACACCCGAAGCCAAAGCACTGTTAAAAGAGGCTTCTATGCCAACCGCAGCGGATATTTTTACAATAAATGGGGCAACGGTAATAGCCGCAAAAAAGCCATACACGACGGTTGGTATTCCTGCCAATATCTCCAAGAGCGGTTTAAGTACATTTCTTGCATTTGGGGTAGCATATTCGCTCATGTAAATTGCGCTCCCAAGACCGATAGGAAGTGCCACCGCCATGGCGATAGCCGTAATCATAAATGTACCGGCAAATATAGGCAATGCCCCGAACTGACTATTTTCAACTCCGGGAGTCCACTCTGTTCCGGTAAAGAAGTAAACAAAACTTTTTAATTTAAAAAATTCTATTGCTTCAAAAAGGATAGAAAAGAGGATTCCGAAGGTTGTGAGTATAGAGATGGCTGCCGCGAGAATAAGAAGATATTTGATTATATCCTCTTGCAGATGCGCATGTTTGTTTTTTGTTTCAAAGGTTGCCAAACTAATCCTTGTGTCATTTGATTTGGAATTGTAGAGTTGATTGGTTACAAAATGGTTGCAAAGTTTTTTTGGCAGTGCCATTAACAAAAAGAGAAAGTGCCTATGATGGATATGTCTATTTAGCAGAAAAACTAAAAAATAGCTTTCTGCTTCTAAATTTAGATTTTTTAAGAGGGAAAAAACAACACTTTAATTTACTATTAGTTTTTGTTCTTCTGCTGCTCTTGCTTCTTCTGCTTTTACATATTCATCAATAATAAACGATTCTATAGCTTCTATTGCTTCCTCTTTTGTGTTGTAATGATGAATTACACCTCCTAATTCAACACGGTATGTTGCACCATCTTCTTGTTCTTCATATCGAATATTATGACCTTTATGCTCAAATGTCATTGTGTCTCCTATTTTATTTTTATCATTGCAATGATTTCGACAACAATAAATGTACGTAGATTAAAATAAGCTTAATTTATGAAAGAATTCTAAGAGGGCTTTAGTCGCAGAGAAACTCCTCTGCAACCGATAGAAGATTTATTTTTTAGCTAAACTCTCAAGAGTTACTTTCTCTTTTTTAGCTACTGATTCTCTAATTGCTGTTCTCTCTGCCTCTGGAAGAGGAATAAGTCCGATTTCGCCTAAAATTCCTTTTTTGCCAATCATCTTTTCACTCATAAATAGAGTTACATACTCATTTAATGATTTAACCTCTGCCGCATGTGCATTTTTAACATAGAAAAATAGACTTCTTGAAACAGGGTATTTGCCGCTAGAGATATTGTCAGGAGTTGGAGCTACGCCATCAACATTTGAGCCTTGAACCTTATCTGCATTTTCTTCTAAAAATGAGTATCCGAAAACACCGAAGGCTGCTCTGTTTTTGTCAAGTTTTGCAACGATTAAGTTATCGTTCTCACCGGCTTCAACATACACACCGTCTGTTCTGATTGTGCTGTACTCTTTATACGCTTTGTTTTTTTCTTTGTCCGCTTTATAAAGGTTGGTATAAACTTCCATCTTCTCTGTGAGTGCTTTTAAAACCATCTCCTCAAACGCATCTCTCGTACCGCTTGATTTTGGAGGACCGTAAACCGTAATCTCTCTATCAGGTAAAGAAGCATCAATTTCTGACCATTTTTTGTATGGATTTGCAACAAGTGTTTTGCCATCAGCCGAAGGAACCTCAGCAGCAACTGCTAAAAGCAACTGTTTTTTTGTTACATTAAAAGGAGCATTTGCTTTTGCCTGAGCAATAGCGATACCGTCAAATCCTATAACAGCTTCAGTAATATCCGTAACACCGTTTGTCTCACAAAGTTTAAGCTCATCAGTTTTCATTCTTCTGCTAGCATTTGTAATATCCGGAGAAGTCATGTCATTGGAAGCACAAAATAGTTTCATTCCTCCGCCTGTACCTGTTGATTCAACTACCGGTGTCGGGTGTTTTGTAGTAGCACCGAACTCTTCAGAAACTGATGATGAAAATGGATAAACAGTAGATGAACCTACGATTTTAATTTGGTCTCTAGCACTTAAAGAGATTGTAAGTGCAGACGCAGCTAAAAGAGCGATTGTGATTTTACTTAATGTCATGATGGACTTCCTTTTATTTTTTTACGGCGGAAGTTTAAGACATCTCAATTACGCTTTAGTTACATAAACTTGAATTATTTTACTTATTTATTTTCATGTCATATACAAAAATAAAATATATGTTATAATCTGAACTTAAATTAAAAACTCTATTTATGAGGAAAAACGGATGAAAAAAATAGTCAGCATGGTATGTGCTTCTCTATTATTAACTGCTTCAGAGCCTATAACTTCTAGCTCTTTAACACTTGATAATGCTATAAATATTTTAAAATCTAAAAACCTAGAAATTAAAGCAGCCTCGTTTGATGTGGACGCTGCAAAGAGTGATGTCGAGATTGCTTCGGGCGGCAATTGGGGCAAATTAGATTTTATTCAAGACTTTGCCAACTCTAACGATGCAGGGAATGTCTTTGGGTTTAAACTCTCTGGTAGAGAGGCTACATTCGGTGATTTTGGAGCGGCAGAGTTTATGAATGCTACCGGAATGAACGGGGGTGTACCTCCTGCCAGCGCCTATACGACTCCACCGGAGAATCTGAATTATCCAGAGGCGAGAAACTTCTTTCAGAGCAAACTAAAGTATGAAGTTCCTCTTTTTACAGGTTTTGCTCTCACTAGTTATTCTGACATTATGCAATCCATGATAAAAATGAAAACACTCGAGAAAGAGCAAGTTGTAAGTGAAAAAATCTATCAAGTGAGAAAAAGCTTTTACGACATGGCTCTTCTTAAAAACTCCGAGAAAAATCTAAATACTATTTTAGAAAATATTAATACGCTCGAGAACATGACAACAAATATGATAGAAGTCGGTTATGCAAAAAAAGTTGACTTACTAGAAGTTCAGGCTAAAAAAGGGAATGTTCAAAGACTTGTAAACGAAATAAAATCAAACGAAGAACTTCTCTATCACTATATTAGTTTTTTGCTCAATGAAAAAGTGAGTGAAATTAAAACACCCACACATGAAGTCTCTGAATCCTCTTTGACAAGCGATGACATACTTCATAGCAATCTTGATATAAAAAGAGCTTCAACAGGTTTAGAAATAAGAAAAAACATGGTGGATGTTTCAAAATCATCCTACTATCCAATGGTGGGAGCATTTGCTGAGACCTCCACTTCGGATAATACATTTTTGGGCGATGCAAATGACCATAAGTCCTATTCTGTGGGTGCAAGACTCTCTTGGAATGTTTTTAACGGCGGCATAGACCATGCAAAATTTGAAAAATCAAAAATAGAGCATCTCAAAACTCAGACACAGCTTCAACTTGCAAAAGAGGGAATTGCTCTTCAAGTTGCTAAAATAAGAACCGAAATACAAACTTCCGACTCTGAGATAAAATCTTTAGAAAAAGAGCTTGAACTTGCAAACGAAATTTACATTAACTACGAGGGAAGATACAGAGAAAAACTCTCTTCCATGAGCGATGTAATCATCAAACAATCCGAGCAGATTCAAAAGATTTTACAACTGCAACAAGCACACAATAAGCGAAATGAGAGAATTTTCGCACTTGAAAATTTAGCAAATGGAGAAAAACATGACAATCATTAAAAATTTACTGACAATAGCTGCCCTTAGTGCTTCACTTGTAGCGGAGACGCTTACACTCTCAGGAAGTGTTATTTCTGATAATCAAAAGATGATAACGAGCCGTTTTATGGGCTTTGTAACAAGTGTCAATGTATCGGAGGGGGAGAAGGTAAGTAAAAACCAAATTCTTTACTCTATCGATTCAAGGGAAATAGACTCGGCAAAAGCTCAGGCGGAGCTTAGTCTTCAAATGTATGATAACCAATTCACGAATGTGAAAATCAATCTTGATAGACATAGAAGACTCTTAGAAAAAGATATGGTTTCCAAGTATGAGGTAGAAAATCTCGAACTCGCTGCTAAAAATCTTCAGGATATGATTTCGATTGCCAAAGCAAGACTTCAAGAGGTAAACAACCAATACCGTTATTTAAACATAACTGCCCCGAATGAAGGTGTTGTTGTTGCTAAAAATATCAAAGTCGGCGAAATGGCAATGCCTGGTATGCCGGCAATCGTGCTTTCAGATTTGAGCAACCTCAAAATATCTGCCGAAATTGCAGAGAGCAACCTAAACCTTATACAACATGGTAAAAAAGTGACAGTTGAAATCCCGTCTTTAGGAATAAAAGAGATTGGAACCGTTGCAGCTATCATACCAAGCTCAAATCCGATGACGCATACTTTTAAAATAAAAGTTTCATTTAGCAGTTTAAATAAGTCGGTTTACCCTGGTATGTACGCTACAGTAAGCATCGATTAAGGTCAAAAATATGAAAAATATTCAACCTTATCAGCCGACAGATGCTGCGGGTAAATTGGCAAAAGGATTTTTGAGAAACCCTTTAACTTTAGTTTTAGGCGTCTTCTTACTCTCTATAGGTTATTTAGCTCTCATGATAATGCCAAGAGAGGAGAACCCTCAAATGGTCGTGAGCGGTTCGACAGTTATTGTTGCACTTCCGGGGGCGAGTGCTGCCGAGATAGAAAAAGTGATAGTAAACCCGCTGGAGCGAAAACTAAAAGAGGTAAAAGGTGTTGAGCATATCTACGGCAGAGCCATGGATAATGTTGGCATCGTGACTGCAGCATTTTATATAGGCGAGAAAAAAGAGGATTCAAACCTTAAAGTTTATGACAAGATTATGCAAAACTCCGGCATGTTTCCAAAGGGGGCCATGAACCCTATTATAAAACCTCTTGATATTGATATTGATATTCCCGTTGTCTCTGTTGCATTTTTTTCAAAAAACGAGAAGATGACGCATACAGAACTTTATGACAGAGTAAAGAAGATTCAACATCAAATAAACGGTCTTGATAATGTTGCGGTTACAGAGGTAAAAGCCGGACATAAACCTCAGTTTAACATCGATGTTGATTTATACAAACTCTCAGGCTATAACTTATCTTTAGGTCAGATTGTTCAGGCAGTTGAGTCCCTATCATACAGTGTTCCTGCAGTAAAAAACAGAACAAAAGACAACCAAATCATAATGGTCGGTGTAAAAAATGCTATCGAGAGTACGCAAGATATTGGAAATATTATCGTAGCACAGTACATGGGTTCCCCTATTTATCTCAACCAAGTAGCAGAGGTGACAAACTCCTATGACACTCAAAACTTCAAATCCGCTTCTATCAGCACAAAAGGCGAAGATGGCAAATTTCTACCTCTTCAAGAGCAGGTTACACTCACTGTTTCTAAGCTTCAGGGCACAAATGCCGTTGTTATTGCAAATGCCGTTAAAAAGGAGTTAGAGTCTTACAAAGAGCTTTTGGCACAAAATGGCATCAACTATGTTATCACGAGAAATGATGGTCATAAGGCAGATGAAGCGGTGAATGAACTTGTCTATCACCTGCTTCTATCCATAGTTATCATTGCTATTTTACTGGCAGTTGTTCTTGGATGGAGAGAATCCCTCATTGTTACTTTTACTGTTCCTGCAATTTTAGCAATAACACTTTTCATCGCTTACTTAACCGGTCAGACGATTAACCGAATTACGCTCTTTGCATTCTTGCTCTCCCTTGGGCTTTTGGTGGATGCGGCAATTATCGTAATAGAAAACATCCACAGACATTACCACTCAATAGAATCCCAACATGAGAGTGCGGATGATTTGATGATTAAAGCAACCGACGAGATTGGGCCGCCGACAAATATTGCAACTTTGGCAATTATTATGACTATGGTTCCGATGGCGTTTGTCGGACAGATGATGGGTCAGTTTATGAAACCGATTCCTGCAAATGTTCCCGTTGCTCTCATTGCTTCTCTTTTTGTTGCTTATATATTTACACCTTACTTGGCGGTCAGAATGCTTAAAAAACCGGATTTCAGTAAAGAAGGAGGTCACTAATGTTTAAAAAATTTGAAAATCTGATTTTAAATGGAATTCAAAGCTCTCTGCAGAGAAAACTCATTCTTGCCGGAACTCTGATAGCTTTTATTTTATCTATACTTATGATAGCGCCTACGCAGATGGTTTTGGCAAAGATGCTTCCCGGAAAAAACAACGACACTTTTACCATATATATTGACATGGCGAACGGCAGTTCAATTGAGCAGACCAAAGAGGTGAGTGACTGCGTTGTCGGTTTTGTGCAAAAAGAAGAGGAGCTAAATGACATTGAAGTCTTTCTTGGCATGGGCGCTCCGCTTGATTTTGCAGGACTTATCAAAGGCTCACAATACAAAAATTCTGAGAATGTTGCAGAGATAGTTTTAAATCTTACAAGCAAACATCATAGAGGGGAGCCTTCCTATTTTATGGTTCAAAGAATGCGACCGGCTATAACCTCGACATGTGGAACACTTTATCCAAATACAATCATCTCTTTTGTAGAACCACCGGCTGGACCCCCTGTTTTAGCGGCGATTGTGGCTGAAATATACGGAAAGGACTCAGAGAGTATTAGAAAATTAGCTACAAGAGTTTCAGATGTATTTAAAGATACAAAAGGGCTTGTGGATGTTGATATTATGCAAGATGATATTTATGATACCTATGAAATTCACATAAATACAACAAAGGTTTCAAACTCCGGAGTATCGATTAAACAGCTCAATGACATACTTTACCTCGCTTTTGAGGGGATGGAAATTGCAGTTAAAAATTCTGATATTCATAACGATCAGATACCTATTTATCTATCACTCTCTCAAGAGTCCAAGAAATTTACAAACAAAGATATAGAGGCTGTTAAATCAAAACTGGCTGCACTCAAGCTTATGAATCAAATGGGCATGATGACGCCCATCAATGAGCTGGTAACGGTTATTCCGAAAAAATCGAATGCTATGATTATGAGTAAAAATCTGCATAAAATGGTAAATGTTATGGCGGAGACCGACATGGTTTCTCAAGTTTATCCACTTATGAGTGCAAGAAATGTAATACTTGATACATTCAGCGATGAGTTCGATATAAAAAAGATAGGACTATTTAACTTAGAACTTACAGAGAAAAAGAGTGGTGCTGTGCATAAAATTATATGGGATGGGGAAATGGAAGTAACACTCGACACTTTCGTTGAACTTGGAGCCGCATTTATAGCCGCTCTTGTGCTTATATTTTTACTTATGGTAATTTATTATAAAAGCTACACACTCAGCGGAATTATTCTTTTAGGTTCGTTTTTGTCTATCGTCGGGGTCATTGTGGGTCACTGGATTATGGATCTCTTTGTCAGCGATACATTCTTTTTAACGGCTACCTCTCTCATAGGTTTTATCGCGCTCATAGGTATTAGTTCTCGTAACTCTCTGCTGCTGATAGACTTTACAAAATCGCTTATGGGAGAGAAGGGCATGCACAAAGCTGAAGCTATCGCCTATGCAACGGCAACACGGGCAAAACCTATCTTTTTAACTGCAGCGGCCATTATTTTAGCTTCTACTCTTTTAGCTGGAGATGCTGTTTTTGGAGGACTCGGAGTTTCACTTATATTTGGAACCATAGCAGCTGTTGTTGCTTCACTCATTATTGTTCCCGTACTTTTATACAACGCAGATTTAGAAAGACACTTCAACTTCCATGAGAAAAAAGCGGTATCTGTTTACGAACCGTAACATCCAACTTCCTCATTCGCATAAGCAAAATGAGGAAGTACCACTTCGATACAAGTATCTGTAATTTAAAGATTATTATTAAATAGCTTTATTTCGCATTTCGTTAATAATTTCAATTTGACGTTTAGCAATATAACGATGTAAAAGTGTTTCACTTTCACTATTTAAATGACAAAATAAAACAACTTTATAAGTATCCTTCATTTTTTCAATTTTTTGTACTGTAGCACTTGTATGAAAAAGTTCTATATTGTTTTCTATATTCAGCATCATTTTTGCAAAAACAAGACTCCCCTCATATAAATTTTTTTTACTTTTTAATGTTAACGCAATGGAGTCTTCATTTACATCAATAACCATACCTTCAACTACCAGTCCAGAATAACTGATACTAATTAAAGTATTCTTTTCCACTCCTATACGAAACTTTTTACGCTGTTTTGGAGAATATTTATCTAAACTAAATTTATGCACCGACATATTCATATTTATAAGATCAACATGTTTTATAGATGCTTTAACAAATCCTAATAATGGAAATTCCAAATATATTGCATCATTATCTGAAGCAATAAGAAGCTGTTTATTAGATAGGTTCAAAATAACACTCTCTCTATTAACAGAGAGTACTTTATTACTGACAGATACCGGCAATTCTTTATAATAAAGCGATGTATTTATTATATTTATCTCTTTTAATTTACTAGTAAACTGTTCTTGGTCAGAAATATTAACAAAAACTTTTATATATTCAAAATCAGTTTGAACTGAATCATCTTCTGCACTCATGGCTGTTTCTACAAGGTTGTAAGCTCGCATTTGAAGTTTGTTAACGGTTTCCCAAAGATCAAAAGCTGTTATAGCGACGGTTTTTCTTTCACTTTTTGTGCTTAATTTCATCTGCAATGAACAACACCAATCATAACAACCTTGATCAGATTCACATGGCATTAAAATACCGAACCTGCCTCCTTCAAGATGAGCTAATGTCATTGTATCATTTGCAAAAGATTTTATACACTCTGCAACTTCAATAATTATTTCATCACCATAATTACGCCCGTCTTCTTCATTAATCTTTTTAATTTCAGGAATATCGACAATGACCAATGCAAGTTTGCTACCATCAATTCGCGCCTCTTCCTGTGCTTTTCCAAGAAGATGCTCAAAAGCAGTGTAACTATTTAATCCGGTTAGTTCATCATGATTAGTCATCTTTTTAATTTCAGCTATATCTTCTATATATGAATTAATATTATTAAGTGTAACTATATACTGAATTGGATCACTCTCCGGTAAAGTAGTTATTCGTCCACTATATGTAAATTCTTTTGCGTGTTTATGATTATAAATTTCAGTTTTAAAAGGCTGATTAGAGTCATAAACTTTTTTTAGCCAAACATCCATGTCATTTATATTAAAATACTCTTTATAACAGTCAATATTTCTCATAAAACTAAAGGTGTTCTCATACTTTTGATAAAAATCTTTAATATCTTTTACACCTATGGTATCAAAAAAAGATTGATTACCCATAATCATGCGACTGTTTTGAATAATTATAATTTTTGTATTGAGTAAATTAATAATTTTCATAATCTGTTTTAGTTTTTGTTGATACGTTAGAGATTGAAGTACAGTTTTTTGCTGCTCTTGATAATATTTAGTGAAAATAGTTAAAACACCGGAAAGATTTGCATCAAATAAATCAGCAATCTCATCCATGATATTCAAAGCATTATTTTGTATTAAACCTTCTCTAAACAGGTACGAAATGAGTATTCTTCGAAGCCCCATACAGATATCAAATACATCTTTTGGTGTGATATTTTTTTCAAGTAAAAAAAGAACGAGCTTAGTCATTATAGGACAATTACCTACTTCTTTTTCTTCTCTTACTACAGCAATAAAATACTCCAGTATAGATATTCCAAAACCATCTTTAAACTTTTTCGCAGAAATTTTATATGATTTAAACACAACTTTAACGGTCGAAACTTCAATCCACTCAGAGACTATTTTATCTTGCCCAAACTCAATATCGCTAACAATATTTAAAAGATTAGGTGCCAGTTCTTTTATATTTTGCATTACGTCCTCCACCAGATTGTTCAATATTGTATCACAAAAAATTTTACAAAAAACGATACAAGAATAGATTCATTACGTAAAAAAGAAGAGGAGGATATTAAACCTCAAAAAAGAGGTTTAATAAAAAAGAAGATTGTAATCTAGCGTAGTAAACAAGAACTTGCCTAAAAGCTTGAAAATAAAACTAAAGTCTTGCGTAATTAACACTTATGCAAGCTTCAAGATTTGCTAATTCACTAAGAGTCACATCATCAACAGCGTTATCAACAAGGATAACTGCCAACGCCTGTGCTTGGTTATTTCTAGCAAGTGAGAAATCTGCTATGTTTACATTATGCTTTGCAAGGGTTGAGCCAATGCTTCCGATAACACCAGGTACATCGCTGTTTTTAAATAGTATCATGTTCCCTTTAAGTGCTACTTCTATATCAAAACCATCTATTGCGACTATGCGATGTACGTGATCATCAAAGATTGTTGCAGAGATAGTTGTCGTACCTTCAGAAGTTGTAAGTTTTACTGTAATGAGGTTTTTAAACACAGATGAATCGCTTAGAGCTTCTGACTCTATCTTAATCCCCTTCTCTTTTGCAATAAACTCAGCATTAACGTAATTGATAGTATCACCACTTGTTTCACTCATAGCACCAACCGCGACAAAGGTAGAGAGTGAATCAACATATTTAGATATTTCACCCTGCCCGCTTACTTTAACGGCAATGATTTGTGACTTATTTATTTGAGAAGCTAAGAAACCAATCTTTTGCCCCATCTCTAAAAACGGCTTTACAAATGACGGTATTTTACTCTCATCAATTGGAAGGTTCATAGCATGTGGATATGCGATACCCTTTGCTGCTTCAATCGCATTTTCTGCAGCTTGCGTGCCTATGTTGTACTGAGACTCATAAGTATTTGCACCAAGATGTGGAGATACCGTAATGTTATCTAAATCAAGAAGAGGATTATTTATTGCAGGCTCTTTATCAAATACATCTATTCCTGCAAAACGGATTTTTCCGGATTTTAGACCATTGTAGAGTGCTTTTTCATTATAAAGACCACCTCTTGCACAGTTGATTAAAACTACACCGTCTTTCATTTTAGCTATTTCAGTTTCAGTAATCATATCGGTAGTTTCTTGATTTTTTGGCGTATGAATTGTGATAATATCACAAGCTAAAATATCATCAAAATTTTTAGTGTATGTCATGTCGCAATCTGTTACTTTTGATGGGTGAATATATGGGTCGTATGCAACAACCTCCATCTCAAAAGCTTTGGCTCGTTTTGCTACACGAGAACCGATGTTGCCAAAACCAATAACACCTAGTTTTTTGCCCATCATCTCATAACCATACCATTTCTCTCTCTTCCAAACTCTATCAAGTTTGAGATGATTGTGTGAATATGGAAACATTCTCATACATGAGAGCATGTGTGCCATTGTAAGTTCAACTGCTGCAATAGTGTTTGCTGTAGGAACATTCATAACAATTATCCCCTCTTTTGAGCAGCCTTCAATGTCAACATTATCCACACCGACACCGGCACGAACAATAGCTTTCATGTTTTTTGCATGTGCTATAAAAGCCGCATCAACATCCGTTGAGCTTCTTGTAATGGCAACATCTGCCTGCTCAATAATAGTTAATAATTTTATTTTGTCTTCATCTGCAGCCATGATAAAATTTATACTTTTATCCTCACGAAGCATCTTTAATCCGGCTTCATGGATATGGTCACAAACTACAATTGTATGTTTTTTCATTATGCATCCTCGTTATACGGCATTACAGTTGCCGAAATTTGATAATTTTTCAATACTTTAACTAAAGAGTTTAATTTATCAATCTCTTTTGAATAAATAAGTAACTCGATACCGCTTTTATCTTTTTGAAGATAGTACTTCAGTTGATGTTGCTTCAACTCCTCTTTTAAACAAAAAAGTTGATATGGATCTAAAAGAGGAGCGGATAATTTATACATGATTATTTTAATAATTTTTTCGTCTAAATCAACTTTAACAAAAACTTCATTAACAGGATAAAAATATCCTAATCTTTCGGTTTGAGAAAAATGGTTTAACCAAAGTTTATCTTCTTTTTTTTCAACTATTTCACTCTTGTAAACTAATGGGTCATGGTGAAGAGGTTCTTCTGAAGAGTTTATAGAAAGTAAAAAGAAATAAATAAAAATGGCAACCCCTAGTGCTAAGACTGGAGTAAACCACTTTAATATTTTTTGCATTACAATTAATTACTTAAATTTATCTTTTATTAAATCACCTAAAGAGTGTGATTGATTATCATTAATCTCATCAAGTAAGGCTTGATTTTTAATGTAATCTAATTTTTTTACAGATAAACGGATACGGTCACGACGAGTATCAATAACAGCTATAGCAGCTTCTATTTGCTGTCCTACTTCTAACTCTTCTTTAACCAAAGGAGATAAATCTTCATCACGAATAAGAGCATCAACACCATCTTCCAAAGATACAAACACACCAAAGTCTTTAATATCACGGATAGTACCGGTTACAACAGAGTTCATTTTATGCGTAGTTGCAAATTTATCTATTGGACTTTCCAACAATGCTTTACGGTTTAAAGATATTTTTTGATCTTCCGAAGAGATTTTAGCAATCTTAACTTCGACTTCATCACCGGATTTTAAAATATCTCTACATTTTACATTTTTATCCCAAGAAATATCTTGGTTATGTAAAAGGCCTTCAACACCATCAATACGAACAAAAGCACCAAAATCAGTTAAAGATGTAACAGTACCTGTTACGATATCTCCTTCTTTATGACTTTTCATAAACTCATCAAATGGTTTTGCTAAAAGTCTTTTCAGTGAAACACGAAGTTTATGAGTTTTAGAATTTATTTCTATAACTTCAACATCAATTTCTTGACCAACAGTTAAATAATCATTAGGATTTTTAACATTTTTATTCCAAGTAATCTCTGAAATATGTAAGAAACCTTCAATATCATTTCCTAAGTCAACAAATACACCATACGCTTCAATATTTGAAACAGTTACGGTAATCGTATCGCCTTCATCCAATTCACTCTCAACTTCTGCCCATGGGTCAGATTGAACAGCTTTTATAGAAAGAGAGAGGTGTCTTTTATCTTTGTCGTAGCCAATAGCTTTAACAGTTACTACATCACCATCTTTATAAAGTTTAGATGGATTAACAGGACCTTTGTAGCTGATTTCATTGTAGTGAACTAAACCATCAACGCCGCCAACATCTACAAACATTCCATAGCTAGTGATTTTTTTAATAGTACCTTCAACTATAGTACCGCTCTCCATCAATTGATCAATAACCTCTTTTTTCTTTTTTCTCTCTTCATTAAAGAGTTTACGACGAGAAACTATAATCGAGTTTTCAGCTGGGTCTATTTTTACAACCTGAGCTTTAATTTTACGACCGACTACATCGTCAGTATCTTTAAAGGCTGCAAGGGAACGAGGCATAAAGAAAGCAACATCGTCAGCCTCTACAACATATCCACCACGGTTTTTCTTAGTAATAATACCGTCGATAATCAACTCTTCAAAGTTATCTTTGTGTGCATCAATAAAGTCAATAGTTTTTTGTTGCTCTAAAACTTTTTTATAAGAGATTTTAGGACGCTCATTATAGTATCCCATAACCATTACTTTTATCTTATCGCCGACATTAAACTTTAACTTTCCGTCTGGATTACGGATTTCATCCAAACTTAAAATTCCTTCTAGCTTATCGCCTACACCCACTAATGCTCTGTTTTCTTCCTCTTGGATTTCAACAATCTCGCCCTCTACAATTCGGCTAGTTTCTTGCTGTTTTTCACTAGCAGCAAACATCTCTGCAAAATTTTCTTCTTCTTCAAATGATTCGTTATCGAACGCCATTACCTATCCTCTGTTACATAAAAATTGCCGTGATTGTATCTAATTATTGATTGTTTTTAGATTAATTATAAGTAAAAATTTAAAAAAAGAATTTTTTTACTTAAAAAAGAATAAATTAGCAGTTTTTCTTGATTGAATCAACAACGTTTTGTATAATCCAGTCAGGAGTAGAAGCTCCGGCGCTAATACCGCAAAAACTTTTATTTAAAAACCAAGAGTAATCCAAATCATTTTCATCTTCTATATGATAACTATCTTGGCAATAATCCCTAGATATACTGAAGAGTTGCTTTGTGTTAGATGAGTTTTTGCCGCCGATAATTATCATAATATCAGCATTTTTAGAAATTTTTCTAACAGCCTCTTGGTTTTCAAATGTTGCATTACAGATTGTGTTAAAAACTCTAACCTCTTTATGACGGGGTATGAGATAGTTTGCAATCTCCATATAATCTTCTACTTTTCTTGTTGTTTGAGCAACTAATGCTACTCTTTCTCCGAGTTTTAACTTTTCTAGCTCTTGCGGAGATGTCACAACTCTAGCACCATGCGTTGCATAACTTTTAACACCCTTTATTTCCGGGTGTGCTTCATCTCCAAAAATAATAATGTCGTATCCGGCTTCGCTCATCTCTTGGCAAATTTGCTGTGGTTTCGTGACATAAGGACATGTCGCATCCACAACATCTACGCGACTGTTTTTTAATTCTGCAAGCTCATTTCTAGGGATTCCATGTGTTCTAATAACCGCCTTATCGCCCGATTTAAAGGTTTTGTAATCATCTGTAAGGGCAACTTTAAAATCTCGCTCTAGCCTCTCTATCTCTTTTGAGTTATGTATAAGAGGTCCGTAAGTAGAAGAATTTTTATTCTCTTCTGCAATTTTAATAGCTCTTTTAACACCAAAACAGAAGCCGTAATTTTCAGCTAGTTCTATTTTCATAACATTTTTATTTTTGTAATTTTTTGAAGTAGTTCAAAAAAATTCGGAAATGATGTATTTATACAATCAATGTCACTCACCTGCATGCCGCATCTCAGTCCTGCGATTATAAAGCTCATGGCAATTCTATGGTCTCCATGGCTATCCACTGTCGCAGATTTCAGCTCTCCGCCTTTCACACTATAGCCATCGCTAAACTCATTTACTTCAATTCCACATGCTATAAGTCCGTTGACAACAGTAGAGATTCTATCAGACTCTTTTACTCTGAGTTCTTCGGCATTTTTTATGACACTTACCCCATCTGCACATGCAAAGGCAATAGAAAGTGCAGGAAGTTCATCAATAAGCCAAGAGATATTCTCATCAACTGTTATAGCCTTAAGAGGAGCATATTTAACTCTTATATCGCCTATCGGTTCATATTTATTATCTTTTATTTCATAACTAATATCTGCGCCCATTCGCCCTAGAGCTTTAAAAGCTTCTATTCGGGTAACATTAAGAGTAACACCCTCTAAAACAACCTCTGCATAAGGAGTGATTGCAGCGGCAACTGCAAAAAAGAATGCACTTGAAGGGTCAGCCGGAA
Source organism: Helicobacteraceae bacterium (assembly GCA_947498025.1). Lineage (GTDB taxonomy): Bacteria > Campylobacterota > Campylobacteria > Campylobacterales > Sulfurimonadaceae > Sulfurimonas. The sequence goes on along the minus strand of CANMJR010000020.1, from coordinate 26,837 downwards.
CTCTTATAATAAGCGGTGAGAGAAGTTCTTTCATAGGTGTAATTGTAGTTTTCAGTCCATCCACTTTTATGTCGGCACCCATTCCACCTAGCATTCTCTCTGTGTGGTCGCGAGAGAGTTCAGGCTCACTGTATGTACAAACTCCATCGGCTCTAAGAGCTGCTAAAATCATCGCACTCTTCACCTGGGCAGATGCTATCTTGCTCTCATAACTGAACGCTTTGAGTGAGGCTCCTCGAATACTTAGCGGTGCCAAATCTCCATTACTTCTGCCATCAAGCTTTGCTCCGATATCGCGAAGCGGAGCAGTAACCCTTTTCATAGGACGACGACGAAGATACTCATCTCCGGTCAAGATAAAATGCCCATCTGCAGAACTTAAAAGTCCGCAAAAGAGTCTCATTCCCGTTCCTGAATTTCCACAATCAAGTATCTCTAAGCTCTCTTTTATTCCATCTGAACTTATTTTTATTGTTATACCGTCATCTTCAACATTAGCCCCTAAGTTTTTTACAATTTCTAAAGTATTGAGCGTATCTTCAGCTCTTAAAAAATTTGTAATAATACTCGTACCACGGGCAAGCATTGAGAACATGGCACTGCGATGCGAGATAGACTTATCCGGTGCTATTTCTGATATTTTTAGAGAAAATTCAGAGCATGGAAAAACTTCTACTCTACTCATCGAAGCCCTATTCCAAGCTCATTTGAGAGTGCATTTAAAATGGCATCCATGGATGAAGTAATATCCTCTTCTTGAAGTGTTTTTTCAAATGACTGAAGCATAAAACGGATAGATAAACTCATATTCTCACCCAGTGATTCATCACTGTACCTATCAACCGGATAGAAGTTTATCAACTCTTCGCTCGCACTATTTTTAATTACCTGCTTCACTTTTTCATAGCTCATATTTTTAGGCATGATTAAACTTAAATCTCTAAAAGATGCCTGATACTTAGATGATTTTTTTGCTTTTTTCAGTGCATGCGGAATTTTTGAAAAATCTAATTCACAAAGAAATGTTGCCTCTAAATCATAACTCTCTTCTACGCTCGGATGCACTCTAAATAGCTCTCCGACTGCTTCGCCCTCTATTGAAATTTGAGCACTCTGATATACATGTGACAATGTATGTTTTGTTTCATAAGAGACAAGTTCAAACGCACCGATAATATCAGAAATTTTTTGAGTAAAATAGGAAAAATCAATCTTATCAGGCTTACCGATGTTCGAGAGCTTCTGAGACTCTTTATCTCCGGAGAATAGAAATGAAAATCTAAGTGACTCCTCTCTGGCCGGAGAAAATACAGAGCCTATTTCAAAAAGTCTCACAGATGAGTATCCATTTTTTACATTACGAGAGGCTGCCTTTAAGAGCCCGGTTAAAAGAGTCGGTCTTAAAGTATCTAGTGTGTTGATTATTGGATTTAGGAGTTCTAACTCCTCTAAAGTCGTAAGAAAGCCATACTCGTTAAGCACTTTTTTCTCATCAAAAACGAAATGAACACTCTCAAAAAAACCACTTTGGGCTGCACGATGTCTATATATACTTCTCTTTTTATACTCAAAATAATCATCTTCAAGTCTATTTTTCTCTGTAAAGACGAAAGGTTTTGACGGAATATTCTCAATCCCCACCAAACGAACTATCTCTTCTGCAATATCTTGCTTATTAACTATATCATGACGAAAATGTGGAACTGAAATAACAAAACCATCCGAGGTAGATTTTGCCGTATTGAAACCTAAATTTTTTAAAATTTTAGTGATTTTAGCCTTATCTATCTGAGCACCGATTATCTCATCAATAGTCTGCTTACTAATGCTTACGATTGTATCTTTATGAAGATGCCCATATTCAATACTTCCGCTAAAAGTTGAAGCCGTAGAATATAATTCAATTAAGTTAATACAATAGGTAAGCCCATAATTTAACTCAGGCTCACTTCCTCTTGAACTTCTATAATACATAGGGCTTGTCTCTATTTTATGTTCTGCCATCTTTTTAGAGATAATTTCCGGCTGAATATAACTGGCTTCAAGTAAAACAGTGCCTTCAGTATAAGTTACTTTTGAACACTCCTCTTGAATAACTCCAATAGTCGAAGCTTTCTCTTTATTTGTGCCCATAATACATGCATAACCATTTTCATCTTCACCGAGTTCAAGTTTTGCCATAATTTCATTATTTTCACAAAAATAACCATAGTTATACGCACTCAAAACTACACCGACACTGTGCGTTGCATAGGACACAATAGAATCTATATCACTCACTCTTTTCTCTTCTATTTGTGCAAGTCTCAACTTCATTAAAAATGGAAGTTTTAACTCTTTTAAATCAAAAGCTTTGTAGCGAACATTTACTTTTAACTCTTTTTCATGGGAGAGGCTCAATATTCTGCCGATTCCTCTCTTATTTTCATTATCTATTTGCTTAAACTCTTTTAAAACTCTATCAAATGCTGCACTTAGATCTCTGGCAATACCCCTTACGCTAAGGCAGTCACCCCTGTTTGCAGTCAGTTCTATCTCAATCAAAGTATCGCTAAAAATATGGTTTTCACTCACTTCTTGACCTATAGCAAAGGCGCCAATACTGCTATCAATTTCCATTATCCCGTCTTGAAAGCTCTCAAAACCGATTTCGCTTGCAGAGCAAATCATTCCATCTGATTCAACATCACGAAGCTTTACAGGTTTGATAACTAAACCATTCGGCATTACAGCACCTATCGTTGCAACAACTACAGTAAGACCAGCTCTGACATTGGAAGCACCGCAAACTATTTGACGGATACTGGTTCCGACATCAACCTTACAAATATTAAGTTTATCTGCATCCGGATGCTTTTCACACTCTAAAACTTTGCCAAATACTATTTTTTTTGGCACTTCATAATTGTGGACTCTGTCGACCTCTAAACCAATAGAGTTGAGTGTTTTTAATAGAGTTTCTGTGGATATACCCTTTAGGTCTATCCACTCATTTAACCAACTTCTTGTAACTATCATTGAAACTGCTCCAGCAATTTAATATCACCCTCAAAAAGAGAGCGAAGGTCACCAATTTGATGAATCAACATGGCAAATCTCTCAACACCCAGTCCAAAAGCATACCCGCTCACATTTTCATATTTTACGGCTTCAAATACATTCGAATCAACTATTCCACATCCTAAAACTTCTAACCAGCCTGTTTTTGAACAGACACGGCATCCACTTCCTTTACAGAAAACACAAGAGATATCAACTTCTGCAGATGGCTCAGTAAAAGGAAAAAATGAAGGGCGGAAACGCACCTCTACATCGCCAAACATGTACTTTAAAAAATCTTCCAATATATATTTCAGATTAGCAAAAGAAACCTTGCCCTCTTCATCTACCAATAATCCCTCAACCTGATGAAACATTGGAGTATGCGTCAAATCATAATCACGACGAAAAACAGCACCCGGCGCTATCATGCGAATAGGCGGCTTTGTACTCATCATGGTTCTAATCTGAACCGGAGAAGTGTGCGTTCTTAAAAGCATCTCATCTTTAAAATAAAATGTATCTTGCATATCGCGTGCAGGGTGATACTTTGGCAGATTAAGTGCTTCAAAATTGTTAAAATCATCTTCTACCATCGTTCCTGTTTTAACAGCAAAGTTCATGGCAGAAAAGTATTCAACAATTCTATCCATCGTTTCCATTACGGGATGAAGAGCACCCGCGCTGCTTTTTGAACCATAAAGCGAAACATCTATATATTCTGCTCTTAAAGCCTCTTGCAACTGTAGAGTTTGCAGAGTTATTTTTTTGGCTGTAAACTCATTCATAAGAGAGCTTTTATGAGTATTCAAATCTTTTGCAATTTGTGCTTTTTCTTCATCCGAGGCATTTTTCATCTTAGCAAACTCTTCTGCCAAAACACCTTTTTTTCCAAAAACAGATATGCGAATCTCTTCGAGTTTTTCAACACTCTGTGCCCCTTTTATTGCATCATACCACTCTTTCAAATAGAGTCTCCATTACTATAAAATTTATGGGGGATTATAGTCAAAAATAATTTATATATAGCTTCATTCATCGCAGTATATTAAATTTATATGCTACAATTACTCAAAAACAAGGAAGTGTTCATGTGTTTATTTTGTAAAATAGTAAAAAAAGAGATACCTTCAAATATAATTTTAGAAGATGAAAACTTCATAGCTTTTCATGATATTAATCCAAAAGCTCCGGTTCATATCTTGGCAATTCCTAAAGTTCACGTAGATAGTTTCAATGAGGCAAAGGCAGAGCTTATGGCTGGAATGACAACTTTTATTCAAGAGATTGCCAAAGAGACAAGACTAGATGAGAGCGGTTACAGGGTTATAACGAACATAGGTGAAGATGGCGGGCAAGAGGTAAAACATCTACACTTTCATGTATTAGGCGGCGCAAAACTGAAATGGGAACATATCAGCGATGCAGATCCAAAAGGGTACCTTTAAATACGTGCAAAAACCTTATAAATCTCCAGCGTTTAGCTGGTAGCTTTAGGGGATTGCAAAGGACAATTTTGTCCTTGCCACTCAAATGGGCTTTCTAAAGAAACATCGCTTTGCGAGCGATTCTCTTGTTTTGCTCATTTGAGTGAATAACATCAAATAGTCAGCTAGGACAACTCTCAATTTCACCCATATCTATTTTACTTCCACCACCAGAAATCATCTTCTCATTTTCACGAATAGTTTTTCCATTATGAATAATAGAATATGAAATTTCAGTTGTATCACGAATAGTATTAATGGTTGAACAGTAGGTCTCAAGCGAAGCCATAACCCATCTAGCCGCCGTTACATCATCTGCATCGGAGTTAAACTGATAGGTTAAATGCAGAGTATTAAACTTTCTTGGCTGCTCCTCATTTCTTACAACATCCCCATCTATTACCAAATTAGTTACGGTTTTACCCTGATTTTTCGGTATCAAAACCATGTCAGTAGCACTACATGTAATAATTCCGGCTAAGAAGTACTCCACCGGAGATATTACTGGGCAATCAATTACAAAACTACTTTTTTCAGTTTTTGCCTCAAACTTCATTCCATCTTGATGAGAAACGGTTACTTTCATCTAAACTCCTAAAAAGCTTTTAAAATATTCTAACTGCTCTTTTGTTCTTAAGGTTGCAGTTCCGCCCGCCGAAGTTCTGGCATTCATAGAGTTTGTAATCGATAGAAACTTCAGCACATCCTCGTCAATTCTACTATCAATCTCCTGCAGATATTGAAGCTCTATATCACTTAAATCAATTTTGAGTTCTTCACTTTTTGCGACTGCCTTGCCTGTAATAAAGTGCGCTTCACGAAATGGAATATTGCACTTCTGAACCAAATAATCAGCCAAATCTGTTGCACTTAGATGCCCTATTTTAGAGGCCTTTTCCATATTATGAGGTTTTACCTGCATGGTTTTAATCGCCTCTTTCAGTATCTCTAAAGATAATTCTGCCGTTTCAACAGCGTCAAAAACTCCCTCTTTATCCTCTTGAGTATCTTTATTGTAGGCTAACGGAAGCCCTTTCATAACCGTTAAGAGTCCCATGAGTGAGCCGTAAACCCGTCCTGTCTTTCCGCGAAGAAGTTCCGGAACATCAGGATTTTTCTTTTGCGGCATAATGGATGAGCCCGTCGAATACTCATCACTCAGTTCAACAAAGCCAAACTCATAACTCGACCACATGACAAGTTCTTCACTCAAACGGGAGATATGCATCATCATAGTTGAGATATTAAACAAAATTTCCAGTGCGAAATCTCTGTCGCTCACCGTATCTAAACAGTTTGTACTTACACCATCAAAACCAAGAAGCTCTGCTGTCATATTTCTGTCTATATTGTGCGGTGTTCCTGCTAATGCGGCACATCCAAGAGGCGAAATATTATTTCTTTTGTGTGAACTCTCAAATCTCTCAATATCTCTTTTAAACATTGCTAAATAGGCACCTAAATGAAAAGCAAAGTTAATCGGCTGTGCATGTTGAAGGTGCGTCATCCCTGGTAAGATTGTCTCAGTATGTTTAGAAGCGACAACCAAAACTTCATGCATTAAAAGCTTGAGTGCATCCACAATCTCTAAATTTTTACGCAAAACATAACGGCGAAAGTCAACCGCAACTTGGTCATTTCTGCTTCTTGCAGTATGAAGTTTTTTCCCTGCATCACCGATTATAGCCGTTAATCTTTTTTCTATTGCCATGTGTAAATCTTCATCCGAGATTTTCCACTCAAATACCCCAGACTCTATTTCACTCATAACTTGATTTAATCCCTCAGTTATTTGACGAAACTCTTCTGTTGTCAATATTCCCTGCTTTGTAAGCATTGCGGCATGTGCGAGAGAACCCTCTATATCTTCACGATAAAGTTTTCTGTCGAACATAATGGAAGCATTAAACTGATCTAAAAGGCTTGAGGCACTCCCTATAAAACGACCTGACCACATTTTCTCCATAACAATTTCCTTAATTTTTATTCATAAATAATTTTTTAGAGTTGATACTTCTTATAAGTATCATCATCCAAATCCCAGATACCTCTCTCTTTGAGCGAATCTACAACGCTCTGGGTACAATCAACATCATCCGGCCACTCACGGACAAAACCATCCAATGCTGTTTTATTGGTTCCATCCACCCCTAGCATCAATCCTGATATAAAAATATCTCTTGCTGCATCAATATTGTTTGTCACTCTCCAGATGAGCATGTAGGAGTTATATACATCATTTTTAGCCTCATCTACAAAAACAACAACTCTAATATGTGTACTTAAATCTATCAAAGCTTTAAAACACTCTTTTACATTTCTTGTTTTGTTCAGAGATATAACCGTTATAGGATTTTTAGTTCTTCTCATAAATTGATGAAGATGTACAGCTTCCGGAACAAGTTCTTGTACCCTTTGAAGCAACTCTTCATCACCCAACAGCTGTGGAGCCTCTACTTTGTGCGCTCCGGTAGAGTCAATACCCAATTTTCCGCCCACCAGAGTCTCCGGCGACGAATGGTCGAGTGCATCTAAAATCCCCTCGGATATAAAAAGAGATTTTGGAGTAAACCTATCCAAAATATAGGTTGCCAAAGCTTCGTAATTGTCAAGTCTTGGAGCATTCTCATCTAAAAAAATAGCATGTTTGACAAAACTCATCTGCCCGGCACCCCAAAAAGCATGCATAAACTGCTTTGCATGCCCCTTATAGTGCGGTTGCATTTTTGCAAGTATCAGGTTATGGAAACCTCCGTTTTCGGGCATATGGTAATCAATTAAATCGGGTGCAGTTGTTTTTAAAAGCGGCAAAAATATTCGCCCCGTTGCCCAGCCCATATATTTATCTTCTAGTGGCGGTTTACCGACAACCGTTGCCAAAAATACCTTCTCTTTTTTTGTTGTAATTGCACTCACCTGCATAACAGGGTATGGCTCTCTGAGCGTATAATAGCCGGTGTGGTCTCCAAAAGGTCCCTCAACTCTAATCTCATTCGTATCCACCCATCCCTCTATTACATAATCTACATCCTGCGGAATATAGAGAGGTGTTGTCAGTGATTTTACAAGTTTAGCCGACTCTTTTTTTATAAGTCCGTACATTAAAAGTTCATTCACGCCGTAAGGCAGGGGTGCAGTTGCACACCATGTATAGAGAGGGTCTCCGCCGATGGCAACACAAACCGGCATCTTTTTACCCGCCTTTTGATACTGGTCAAAAAAGTGTGATGAATCTTTATGAATTTGCCAATGCATTCCTAAGTGGTTTTTATCATAAACCTGAAGTCTGTACATGCCGAGATTCACAAGTTCGCCATCAAGACTTTGCGTGTAAACCTGCCCCATCGTAATAAACGGACCACCGTCCTGCTCCCATGTTGTTAAAACAGGAAGCTTGTGCAAATCTATATTATCTTCAAGATATTTTATCTTCTGACATGCACCCTCCCCCTTTAACCGCTTAGGAAAGATATTTTTTAGAGAGAAGAGTTCCCCTGCCATAGAGAGTTTATCTTTAAAACCGACGGGCGGTTTCATATGAAGAAGCTTTGTTATCTCATCTGCAACAGATTCTATTGTTCTGCCAAAAAGAAGTTCACATCTTTTATAGGAACCAAAAGCATTCATAAGAATCGGCTCTTCAAATTTTGTACCGCTTTTTTTATCTACTACATTTGTAAACAAAAGAGCCATTCCTCCATCTTTCTTTTTCACTTCGGCATAGGCTAAGTGGGCTATTTCTAGATAAATATCCAGCTCATCCTCTATAACTCTTAGTTCATTCTCTTTTTTTAAGAGCTTGATTGTCCTTTGCATTCTAGTTGTTCACCATCATGTTTTCTGCTTCTTGAAGTAACTCTTTTGCACCCTTGTTTATAAACTCTTGTGCTATCTCTCTTCCAATAGTTTTGTATAAATCTTTTGAAACTATTTTTGTATCATCCATAATTTTTGTTCCGTTTGGAAGCCCTAAAACAGCCTTTATAACTACATCATTATTTTCTAGAACTCTAGCATTTACACCGATAGGAACGTGACAACCGCCATTTAGCATGTCAACAAAATCTCTCTCGATTGTAGTCTCAATTCTGCTATACTCGTTCTCTAATCTTGCAACAATCGCCAAAACTTTAGGGTCATTCACAGCTTCTATGCCCAGTGCGCCCTGCCCCATGGATGGAATCATCTCATCGAGCGAAATCGGGTAAACATGTTTAACGCTCTCTACAAGTCCGAGTCTGTTGATTCCTGCAGCTGCTAAAATAATGGCATCAAATTCGCCCTCTTTAAGTTTTCTGATTCTTGTATCAACATTGCCTCTTAAATCTTTAATCTTTAAATCCGGTCGCATCTTCTCTATCTGCATGCGGCGGCGGAGCGAAGATGTACCGACAGTGCCACCTTGTGGAAGAGAGTTTATATCTGCATATTTTTCGGACAAAAGCGCATCTCTCGAATCTTCTCTCTGCGTAATTGCTGCCAAAATCAATCCCTCGGGCATTACAGTCGGAACATCTTTGAGTGAATGCACAGCAATTTGCGCCTCACCGCGAAGCATAGCCTCTTCTAACTCTTTTAAAAAAAGCCCTTTCCCTCCAATAGCCGCCAAAGGTCTATCAATTATTTTATCGCCTGTTGTAACGATAATATTCAGTTCTACCTCTAAACCAGGATTTTGCTCTTCTAAAACTGCTTTAATATGGTTGGATTGCCAAAGTGCGAGTTGTGATCCTCTCGTTGCTATTGTTAATTTTTTCATATTTTATAGAGCCTTTTTATATAATTTTTTTGTTTTGTCAATCTTACCGTCAAAAAAGAGTGTAGGAGTTCCCTGAACCATCACCTCTTCGGCAATTTCTAAATCTTGTTTATTATGATTCATGACCGCATCCGATTTTATATCAGCTTCTTTTATATCTGTTTTCATTGTTTTATTGAATGCTGCCAATATTTTAGTTATATCTCTCTCATTTGGGTCTATCTCTACTTTATAAAGGTTCAATATAACATCTTTATTTCCCTGTAACTCAGCAGCAGTTGCAGCAAGTGAAAGCTCGACTGCGGCAGGGTGAAGCGACGGAAGTGGAAAATGAAAGTAGTAGATTGCAAACTTCTCCGGCTGACTTCTCATCTCCTCTATAGTTTTTGGAACAAATTCCCTACAAAATGGACATAACGGGTCTGAAAAAATTACCACTTTATGTTTAGCATTTGCATTACCGTAAATCAAGTTCTCTTTTTTATAATACTCATTTTTAAAGGATGGCGAAACTAAATCTTTAAACTCGTTTCCTGTTTTTAAATCCGTCAGCTCTTTAGTTATAACATCTCCGTTTGTAAACCAAATCATCTTCTGCTTCACAACTTTATTTTCTGTTTTAGTTTTTACGGTTGCTTCTATGTTCACAACTAAACTTTCCCATCCCTTTAGCTGTTCGAGTGGCATTTTATCTGCTACCGTAACTTTTAGAGAGAGTATATTTGGATTGTTTTTAAATGACTCCTCTAAAAACTTTTCAACTTTTTTATTTTCGACACTAGCAACAAGAGAACTACTTAAGAGAAGTGCTGTCGCTAATAATTTCAACATCGATGACATTTGAATCCTTTTGTATGTGAGTTTGGGTGAAATTTGTTTTGCATTTTCCTGATTTTACATTATAACGGTTAACAAGCATAGTGGTAAAAATTGTAAATTGCATCAAAATACCGACTATATCTGTCAAAAAGCCGGGCAATATCAACAAAATTGCGCCAATAAGCGTAAAGAGATTTAATTTTTGAAATTGCTCTAAATCAATGCAGTCATAGGCTACTGCCGTGAAGTTTTCTATCAGTGTTTTTCTAAAATTAATGAGTATTGTCACCCCTATAAAAGCACTTAAAATTATCTCAAAAAAAGTCATCAAACCGCCTAGGTAAGATGAAATATTAACGGATATGAGTACTTCTAAAAAAAGATAGACCAAGAAATAGAGCATGTTAGATTAAATCCATAATTTTAGAGAAAACTTCATCTTTGCTTACGGAAAAACTCTCTTTCGTTTTTCTATCAAATATCTGAACTAAACCATTTTCCAGTTCTTTTCCAATGATGATTGTGTATGGAAAACCTATGAGTTCGGCATCATTCATCTTAAAACCGAATCTCTCTTTTCTGTCATCAAGCATCACTTCTACATGTGCGGCTTGAAGCTTTGCATAAAGCTCCTCTCCAAGCTCAACTTGAGGTGTCTCTTTGATGTTTGAAATCATAATATTTACCATGTAGGGAGCTGTTGTCTTTGTCCAGATACACCCTTTATCATCATGGTGCTGTTCTATAACTGCAGCTACAAGTCGGCTCACTCCCATTCCATACGTTCCCATCACAAAGGGCTGTGCTTTTCCGTTTTCATCCAAAAATTCAGCTTTTAGTACCGCTGAGTAGGTAGTGCCGAGCTTAAAAATATGTCCGACTTCTATCCCCTTCGTAAAGGAGAGCGTGCCATTACAATAAGGACAAATATCACCCTCATTCACCGCTGCAATGTCGGCATAATAAGCTTCACTCATAACGGACATGTCAACATTTACAAAGTGGTACTCCTCTTCATTTGCTCCGCAAATCATGCTTTTCGCATCTCTTAAATCAATGTCTATTACATGTTTGGCGCACCCCTGCTCCAATGGTCCGATAAATCCTGGAATAAGTCCTAATTCACGAAGCTCCTCTTCACTCACATCCACGATATCCAAAGCACCGGTTGCATTTTGAGCTTTTACCTCTTGAAGCGTATCGCAACCTCTTACAAAGAAAAGAACCACTTCACTGTCATCTTCATATACCGCTCTTTTTGCAACACACTTCATGGTGTAGTAGCCATCGACTTTAAAAAACTCTTCTAAATCTTCTATACTTTTTACATTCGGCGTTTTAAATTTGTTAAATTCGGCTACCGGAGCTTCCGGTATTGTCACTCTGCCTGAGCGCTTTGCAGCCTCAACATTCGCACCATATTCACATTTACTGCAAACTGCAATTGTATCTTCGCCGCTTCCTGCCAAAACCATAAGTTCTTTTGAGCCGCTTCCTCCGATTGCACCGCTGTCAGCTTCAACGATTCTAAAGTCCAATCCAAGTCTTGTTAAAATAGTTTTATACGCCGCTTCCATGGCATCAAACTCTCTGTCCATATCTGCAACAGATGCATGAAAACTATACCCGTCTTTCATAATAAATTCACGACCGCGCATAAGCCCAAATCTAGGTCTTGCCTCATCACGAAACTTTGTTTTTATCTGGTAGAGATTTATCGGCAGTTGCTTGTAGCTTGTAACACGGTTGCGAACCATGTCCACCATCATCTCTTCATGTGTTGGTCCAAGAACAAAAAGGTTCTCTTTTCTGTCACGAAATCTCAGAAGCTCTTTTCCGAACTTCTCTATGCGTCCACTCTCTTGCCAAAGTGATGCAGGAGTTACAAAACTAAGTTCCACCTCTTCTGCACCGGCTTTTGTCATCTCTTCATTGATAATATTTTCTATCTTCTTGATGACTCTTTTTGCCAACGGCATGTAACTGTAAAGTCCACTCGCTACTTGAGAGATAAAACCCGCACGGGAGAGGTAAATATGGCTTGCCAATGAAGCATCCGAAGGTGCCTCTTTTGTTGTCGGTATAAATGCTCTTGATCTTCTCACTTTTGTCCTTTTAACATATATTCACACTTGTACTCATCCAGTACTCTTGCCTTGCTATCATTCTGAACCAAAAACTGCAAAGCCCCCGTTATCATGTCAGATTTTGACTCCGAAGAGACACTCCTCATCTTGGCTGTCATGTCGTGCAAAAATCTTTTTAATACCTGTTCACACATCTTGTGCGCCTGCGCTTCATACTCTTTCGGGATATAACCGCTTTCAATAGCCCTCTTACTCTCAGCTTTTGCAGCAAAGGAAGCTTTTTGATATATCTCTTTTATCATAGGCTCCACATCGAGAGTATTGAGCCACTCAAAAAACTCTACAACAGCTCTGCCGATAATCCCATGTGCAGCTCTTGCACTATCCTCACGAAGCCCAATATTTTCACTTACTATACTCTTTAAATCATCAATTGTATAAAGATTTATTCGCTCGCCATGACTGCAATGAATATCTCTAGGAAGAGCCATATCAAACCAGTATCGCTCAAAATCGCAAGATTTTATCATCGCATCTGTTATTATCGGCTTAGGTGCGGAGGTGGCTGTAAAAAGAATCTCAAACTCATTAATAGCATGTGGGAGTTGCTCAAAGTCAAGCACTTTCGCACCACAACTTCCGGCTAAATTAAAAGCTTTTTCTTTGGTTCTGTTCATTATATAAACATCAGCACCGTTTGAGATGAGATGTTTTGCAGTAATCTCAGACATCTCGCCAATACCGATAACTAAAGCTTTTTTACCGCTTAAATCATGCACAAGTGATTTTAAGTTTGAAACTGCAACACTGGCAATTGAAACAGGCTTTGAAGATATATCTGTTGCATTTCTCACTTTTGCAGCACACTTAAAAGCGTTGTGCATGGCACGGGCGAGCTTTTGACCGCTGAAACCGCTGTCGTAAGAGAACCGAAAAGCATCTTTTAACTGACCGGCTATCTGTGTTTCACCGATAACCATAGAGTCAAGCGAAGAGGCAACGCTAAAAAGGTGATGAATTGCGCTACTGTCATCATATATATCGGCTCTGCCTTCAAGCTCATCTATGCTGATTCCGGCTCTTTTGCTCAACATCTCAAATATGTGTTGTGTTGCTTTTGCAATGTCACTGCAGCTACAAAAAACTTCCATTCTGTTGCAGGTAGAGATAAGTATAGCTTCATTTATCGCTTCACTGGAGTTCAACTTTGTCAAACAGCCTCTTAAGTGTTCATCATCCGGATAGGAGAGTTTTTCTCTTATTTCTAGGGTAGAGTTTTTGTGTGAAAAACTTATATTTAAGTAGTGCATTAATAACTTCTTTTTATCATAGTTTGTAAAATTTGTACCAACTCTTCATCCTCTTTTACGGCTTCCATCGCCTCATTTGAGAGCTTGGATGCCAACAGAAATGACTTCTCTATAGAGCCATGTTCGCCCATTTTCTGCTTAATCCAGATACCCTCGCTCGCACCTATATGCTTTGCATGTGCGTTTGCCAATCTCTGCTTCTCGCTTGAGTTAAGAGCATTATAAAGATAGATGTACGGAAGCGTACATTTTCCCTCTACAAAATCGTTCATAGCAGGTTTTCCAAGCGTTTTTTCATCCGCCGTTATATCCAAAATATCATCAATTATCTGAAAGGAGAGTCCGAGATTTCGCCCGTACACTCCATATTTTTGTGCATCTTTGCCGGCTAATAGTGCCGCTCCAATAGCAGCAGCTTCTATCAGTGTTGCAGTTTTTAGATAAAGCATGTCAAGATATTTCTCTTCATCGCTGTTAAAGAACTGCGCCATTTTCACATCTTTCATCTCACCCTTAGAGAGGGCTGTAACTGAAGATGCTATCACTTTTGCAATATCTCTATCAAACGCAACAAGTTCACTAAAAGCTTTAGAGTAAAGAATATCGCCGAGCATAACGGCTGTTTTGCTTCCATCGGTTGCGTTGACCGAGGCTACTCCGCGTCTGAGTATTGACTCATCTATTACATCGTCATGAAGCAGACTTGCGGCATGGATAAGTTCTACGATGGCCGCCAAAAGCGCAACCTTTTCATGGTTAGGTGCTATTTTTAAAATAAGTTTTGCACGGAGTCTTTTTCCGCCGCTGAGAGTGCCAAAAAGACGACTGACCTCATCGTAGCCAACCTCTTCTATTAATCTCTCTATCTCATGCTCAACTCTTTGCATTCATCCCTCTTTGGCTATTTTTCTAAATATTTCAACTTAACTTGCGCACTTTTATCAGATATGGATACATCAAAAGTAGCCTGTTTTTTTTCATAATCAAACTCTTTAAACTGCACCAACAGATACACTCCCTCATAGGAAGATGTATCTTTAGGCTTCAGTTCAACTCTAAAAGCTTTATTTTTATCTCTTAAATAAAGTATATTTTGTGCGACAATTCTATCATAAGAGCGAAAAACCACAAGCCCTTTGTTATGATAAAGTGTCCATCTAAATTTAAAAATCTTTTCAAATGAGCCATATTTTACAAGAATTTTCTTTTGCTCATCCTTTTTCAGAGAAATTTTTTGAATATCTCTGAATTCATCGGCAGAAATTGCACTAAAACAGAGCAGCAAAAGAATGGTAACATGTAAAAACAGCTTCAAAACTCAACTATTCACTTTGAGAAAGAATCGCACCCATAAGCTCAATGTACAAACTTTTAGCTTTTGTCTCTACATCACTCTGATTTGAAAGTGCAAATCTTTTTACTTCTCTGTCAATATCATCTCCCACATGCTGTGAGAGCATAAGCTCCATTGCCGCAACTTTATCTATAAAAATTTCTAACTCATGTCTTACAATGTCGTTATTTGCGTTAAACACGACATCCATAAACTTACTCTTCGGAGAACCCATAAATATATCATCTTCGTCTTCAAACATTCCGTACATTCATCATTCCTAATTTTATTTTTTGAGATTATAGCATCACTCTAACTATGTGGACTTGAAATAGTACATTGACTTGTTTATTTGAAATGGTTACAATTTTGCCGTGAGTGCAAATCTATTCTGTAAGTTCTATGGAGCGACAAACTAAGGTCGAGGGAAGTAATTACCCCTCGACCTTTTTTTTTGTCCTCCAAGAACTTACGAATAGGGGGTCTTTATGGAAAAGATAGCACTCACAATGTTTCTTTTGTGCATTTTTGCACCGTTGCTACATTAGCAACGCCAAGGGGTTCTGCCCCTTGCCCCCAAAAAACTTCATTATTCGTTTTTCATACTAATGCCATTAGCCATTGAATACCTGTTATTTCTCTAAAAACTTTCATCTGAATCATGCTATAAAACAATCGATATTCTTTCACTTCTCTATATTCATCCATGAGAGCATTGAATGATTTAGAATATTGCTCATTCTCTATCATCAACAAAGAAATCGAAGAGGAAAACTCAAGAATGGAATCATAATTTGATTTTCTATCCCTTACTTCATATTTATTCAAAAATTGAAGTAAATCAAAGTTTTCAATCATCTCAAGTTCACTAAATGCTTTTGAATTTGTACCAGCTCTAATAAATGTATTTACATGATGTTTTGATAATACAGATGCTTTTTAAAAATTCGTATTATCAATAATTTTATTTTTTCTTTTTAACTCAACAAGCTCATCAATATTTTTGACAGCAGCAGGAGCAGCATATAAAATTAAAACCTGAGTGCCAAATTTACTTTCAAGATTGTCAAGTAACTTTTGTTGTTCTTGATTTATTGAGTATCTATAATATGGTTGAGTCCAAGAAGACCACTGCTTACTAGTAGTTAATTTAAGATACTCAGCTCGTTTATATTGAAAAAGTAAATTCACTTTAATAGGAGGAATATTATCAACTGTCTCTGTTAGAAAATGTTCCATTTCACAGGCCATCTCTTTAAAATCAACCCCTGAAAATGGCGAATGAAACCGAAACCATGGATAACCAAGTTTTTGCCATAATCGCCTGTGAGTTGAGTAAGAAACAGAATCAGCACCTATGACACCTTCTTGAACTTGCCCAAGTGGAAAATATATCGATGACTTATTGTCTAACTCATTATTAAAATAGCTTTCGAATGTTTTTTCTTCATAACAAACTTTCATGATATTCCTTCTTTGTTTTCAACTATAGTTAAACCAAAACTCTACACGCGATTACACTATATTTTATCATTAAGTCTTGCTATTTTCATTCTGAACTAAATCTCAACAAGAGCAAAGTAAGCAAAGATATATTATTTAACTATCTGCGTTCCAACACCTGCCGAAGTAAAAAGTTCCAAAAGCATGGAGTGTTCTACTCTTCCATCAATAATATGCGCTTTTTGAACTCCGCCCTCTATTGCTTCTAAACATGCATCCACTTTTGGAACCATTCCGCCGTGGATTGTTCCGTCTGCTTTGAGTGCTTCAACTTCTGCTTTTGTGAGTGTTTCTAAAAGCACTTTATCTTTGTCTAAAACACCTGCCGTGTCGGTTAAAAAGATAATCTTATTTGCACCTATCGCCTTTGCAACATACGAAGCACAGAGGTCTGCGTTGATGTTGTATCCCGGATGTCCCATCTCTTCACCTGCTGCAATTGGAGCGATAACAGGGATAAATTTCTCATGGATGAGATTTGCGATAACTTCCGCTTTTACGTTTGTAATGTTTCCTGTAAGTCCCCATTTTGCAAACTCTTTTGCTTTTGCCGTGATAAAATGTGCATCTTTTCCGCTGATTCCGATAGCTTTTGCACTATGCGAGTTGAGCAGGGAAGTTATCTCTTTGTTTATTTCACCGCTGAGCACCATCTCAACAATACGCATAACCTCTTTTGAAGTCACCCTTTGACCGTCGATAAATTTGCTCTCAATATGTAATGCTTCAAGCATCTCGTTAATCTGTCTGCCGCCGCCATGCACGATAACAGGTTTAATCCCAACCAAATACATAAGCAAAATATCTTGTGCGAACTTCTCTTTCAACTGAGGTGATTCTTGCGCTGAACCGCCATACTTAATAACTACAATCTCATTCCTGAACTCTTTTATAAACGGTAAAGCCTCTAGGAGCGTTTTTACTGTTTCAATCTTTTTTTGCACTGTTTGCCTCTCTGTATCTATTTATAATATCAAAAACTTTTTTATCCACTTCCACATGCATATCTAAAAGCGATAGAGGAAGATGAAACGACTCTACTTTAACGAAATCTTTGTATGTTACTAAAAGTGAATCTGATTTATCTCTCTCTAAAATTGCCACCAACTCTTCTTTTATAAATGTGTGATGGTCTTCAAAGTAATTTTTACTTACCACTTCCGGCAAAAACGCGTCAAGTCTTGAAGGTCTTGCTATGGCAGTTAAAAGCGACATTTTATCACTTTTATTTTTAAGTTCAACTACTCTTTTAAAATCGACTCCCTCTTGTAGAATAACTGCTTCTTTTGAATTCCAAAGCCTCTCTCTGAAGGCTCCAGAGGGGAGACAGTTGCTGTTTTTGCTCTTTACCTCTATAAGAAAATCAAGTTTTTTTATGTCATGTTTTGAGTAGGCATCATCTAAAAAAACTATCTTTGCACCCAACTCTTTGGCTTTTAGAATCCCCTCTTTTCTGTCTTCACTTACAATGACCACTGCATGTGGGACTTTGTGCGCATAAATCATCGCCTCATCCCCGCTCACACTTACATCGCATAAAATCTTTTCACCATTTTTCACCACATGAAGCCCTCGACTTTCTCTTCCATAACCACGCAAAATTATGGCTGCATTTTCATATGTGCATGCAAGGGCAGTAACTAGCGGTGTTTTTCCGCTTCCGCCTACACTGAGGTTTCCGACGCTCACTATATCAATACAGAAATCTTGCGGTGTTTTTATTTTAAAACGAAGATACATAACAAAACAGTAGAGATAGCTCAGAGGAAGGAGTAAAAAGGAGAGGAGTTTTTGAAATAAGTTTGGGTTGTAGAAATATTCTTCAACCCAAAAAACGAGAGCTTTTTTCAATAATTAAACTCTGGTTTTTGCTATTTTTTTGATTTTTTCACAAACATATTTAACTTCCGCATCGCTCATGCTTGCATAAAGAGGAAGAGATAAAACCTGCTGATATTTTTTGAGTGCAACAGGAAAATCATTTACACGAAGAGAATATTTTGTTTTATAGTACGAAAGAAGATGAAGAGGAATATAGTGAAGCCCAGTCTCTATGCCCACATCCCTTAGCTCGACCGCAAAAGAGTCACGATTTTTATCTACTTTAATAATGTAGAGAGAAAATGGATGCTCTTTGTTACTTAAATCCGGAACACTTACATGCGAAACCGACTCAAAAGCCTCATTATAAATTTTTGCAATTGCCTGCTGTCTTGCTATATTTTTATCTTGAGATTTTATTTGCGCTCTAATGTATGCTGCATTGAGCTCACTCATAGAGTAGTCATTTCCGATATCAACAACCTCATAAATGTATTCTAAAGAGTCCGCCTCTCTTACAATTCCATGGTTGTGCAGAAGTCTGGCTCTCTCCATAATCTCTTGACTATTTGTTACCAGCATTCCGCCGTTGCAAACACTTTTCTTTAAGTGTGAAGAAAAATTGAAACATGTTATATCCGCACCTGTTGAGCCGATTTTTTTGCCTTTATATGTCGCTCCTAGTGCATCACAGGCATCCTCTACGATTTTAACATGATAAATTTTTGCAATAGAGTAGAGTCTCTCCAAATCAACCGGATTTCCCGCTATATGCGTAACTATTACCGCCTTGAGCTTTTTAGACTCATTGTCTTCTAGATACGCCTCCAAAAGGTCAAGATTGATGTTGTAACTCGTTGCATCAATATCTATAAAAACAGGTTCTGCATCAAAGTGGCGGACAACTTCCGGCACATTCGGATAGGCATTTACAGAGCAAAGAACCTTGTCTCCTCGTTTTAAATCTAACGCTAGCATTGCCAAGTGAAGAGCGGAGGTTCCATGTGAGGTTGAAAGTGCATACTTAACGCCCACATAGGAGGCAAATTCCTTCTCAAGTTCTTCTACCTGATTTATATCTTCGCCATCCAAAACATCACTTACATTTGAGTGCTCTTCGCGTCCACTCACATATTTATAAAACGGAATATTCATCTTTTTGCCCTTAATTTTTATTTGATGTTACGCACTAAAACGAACTCGTCCGTTTTAGTGGCAGGGACAGATTGTCCCTACAACCCCCTAAAGCTACGAAAAACAAGTTTTTCGAGAGTTACAGGGTATTTACGCTCTTTTTTACTAAAGTACGTAAGGTCAAGTTGCTATAAAGTTATATCTCTTGGATAATTAAAATCATGGTTGATTGTTCGTGATGTCAGCTTCGCAATAAGTGGCATTTTTCGCTTAAACTGATTGCGAAAAATTCTTCCGATTATCATGTCAACCATCGAAGCATCACACCCTTTTGCAACCACTTCATCCCTGTTCAATCTCTCTTCAACATAAAATCTCAGAGCCTCATCAAGTTGGGCATAGCTGTAACCTAAATCTGCCTCATCACTCTGTCCGTCCCACAAATCAGCCGACGGAGCTTTACTTATAATGCTTTTTGTCACACCGAGATACTCTGCCAACTCATACACTTCACTCTTGTACAAATCGCCGATAGGGTTCAACGCACTTGCCAAATCACCATAAAGCGTTCCGTACCCGAGCATCAGCTCACTCTTGTTACTCGTACCCAGAACAAGGGCATTTTCTCTCGCCGAAATATCAAAAATCGTAGCCATTCGCATGCGGGCAGAAAAGTTACCCTTTCTTAGATTATCCATGTCCGGATTCAGCTCTTCATAGGCTCGAAGCATCGGTTCTATCGAAGCCGTAATAGCTCTCAAGCCAAAAGCATGGCAAAGCTCATCCGCATCATGAAGTGAATTTAAAGATGAATAGTGCGAAGGCATCTTCACGCACAAAAGGTCATCTCCAAAAGCTTTGTGAGCCAAAACAGCCACAACAGCAGAATCAATCCCACCACTCAAACCAATCACAACTCTGTTGATACCAGTTTTTCTAACTTCATCATCTAAAAATCGTTGTAAAAAATCTGATATTTGCGAATATTTACTCATAAATTTTTCTAACCTTTAAAAAACTTTAACAAAAAATATTATAACTAAGTTTGGTAACAATTAAATGTTAAGATTTAAAGGAGTGTAGTAAAAATTGACAATTTTACATGCCATGATTTCAGCACACTTCTCTCTTCGCCATAAAATTGAGTTCTTTACAACTAAACCCCGCCTCTTTTCTTGCATCTGTATTTAGGTTTTTGGCTCTTAAAAAGCCTTGCGGGTAGTATTTGTCTATTATTTCAAAATAGATGTCGTTGCTTTTTCCCTCAGCTTCACATGCAAAGCTAAACCAGATATCGCCTTTTTTTACATGTTCTATCTCTTCATGGAGTATAATTTTTAGGGCATCCCCAATTTTTTCTAGCATCGTATTCTTTGGTAGTTTTTGCAACTTTTCGAGTATCATCGGTGTTGCATCTAGCCCGTTAGCTTCAAGGTATCTTGGTACTACCGCCATTCTCTCCATGAGTGTCTGTGTTTTTTGGCTTGCTTCAAAAAGAGAGTTGTGCACCTCGACATCCCCGTACTCTGCCCCGAGTTCATGTAGCAACTTCTCAAGCATCAGAAAATGTCTTATCTCATCCTCCGCCACTTCAAACCAATCATCGTAATATTGTCTCGGCATATGAGTAAATCTGTACGCCGCATCCAGAGCCAAATCTATCGCTGAATATTCTATATGGAGGATGGCATGGAGCAGGATTATCTGCCCCTCTTTTGTGGTTAAATTGCTTCTTTTTGGGACATTTTGAGGATTTACAACTTGACATATTGAAGCATAGGAGGGTTCGCTGAACTTTTTTGCTGCAAACTCTTTTTCAAATTCTACAGCACCGGATTTATAGGCACTATAAAACTTTTCAAACGCTTTTATCTTCTCAGTGGGGATTTTAGCTTCTAAAATAAGCTCTACTTCTTTATAAAAATTCATAAAGGTATGATAATCCAAATAGGATATAATCACGCTAAAAAAGGGCTAAAATGGAGATAAAAGTGCAACCTATGGGTGTTTATCAAACAAATTGCTACATCGTTACCGAGGGTGGCAAAGATTTTATCATCGACCCCGGAGTGGATGCGACCGAGTGGGTTCTAAAAAATGTAAAAAATCCTGTTGCTATTTTAAATACGCATGGACACTTTGACCATGTTTGGAGCAATGCCGAGCTGCAAAAAAAACTCAATATCCCTCTTTATACTCCAAAAGGGGACGTTATGATGCTTCGTGATAGCAGCTGGATGCCGGATTTACCGCCATCTAAACCGGATTATGAAGTTGAGGGCGACGCGGAGATTGATTTTGACGGCGTAAAGGTAAAATTCCGCCACTTTCCGGGTCACTCTCAAGGGTGTTCTGCCATAGAGATAGGCAATGCCATGTTCAGCGGAGATTTTATTTTTGAACGCTCAATCGGGCGAACTGACTTTCCATATTCCAGTCCGCAAGAGATGAAAAAAAGTTTAGAGAAGTTCAAAAAATTAGATTTTGATAAAATAATTTACCCTGGACATGGCGGAAAAACAACCGTAAAACAAGAGCAGAAAAATGCAGATTACTGGATAAGTAATTTATAAAGGAGAGTACATGCAAGACCTTTTTCACAAAAAAGCTGAGAGTTGGGATGACGAGCAGGTAAGAGTTATGGGTGCAAAAAAGATTGCCGATGCCATCGCTGCAAAGGTAGATTTAAACAGCACCATGGAGATTATGGATTTTGGCGTAGGCACTGGGCTTTTAGGCTTTGAGATAGCAAAAATCACCAAAAAAGTTTACGGCGTGGATATATCTGAGAGCATGATTGATAAGCTAAAAGAGAAAAACAGCTCAGAGCTTCATATAGAAACTTTTTGTCAAGACATCATAAATGAGCCGCTTAAAAAAACATTTGATGGAATTATCAGCTCAATGACGCTCCATCATATTGAAAATTTAAAAATTTTTTTTGAGACGATATACAGAAATATAAATGAAAATGGTTTTATCGCCATAGCCGATTTAGAACTTGAAGATGGAACTTTTCACTCAGACAATACGGGTGTTTTTCATTTTGGTTTTGAGGAGAATGAACTTAGCAAAATTGTCTTGGCATGTGGATTTAAAAATGTAGAATTTGTAAATATTGACACAATCAATAAGCCAAAGAAAGATTTTGGAATATTTCTACTTACCGCAAGAAAGTAGAAATTTCTACATGTGCAAGAGCGCAGCAACAACTAGCCTAACTGGCGTCAGACCATGTGAGCAACTAAATTGCGAATCGGTATGCCATTCATTTGCCATCAGGATATTAGCGTTTTTTCTCGTTATCTTCGGCATCAAGAAGTTTTAATCTCAAAACATGTCTATCGGTTATAACAGTTTTGAACTCTCCTTCAAAAACTTTTATATCTAAAACAAAGGCTTCGACATGAATATTTCTTTTTCTTCCCTCTTTATGACGAACTTTGGCTGTCACATTTACAATATCGCCAAGTTTTACGGGTGAGAGAAACTGAACATCACTGCCGACTAAAACAACATTTCTCTCATTAACAGCAGCCATAGCAGCATAATCGGCTGCACAAAATATAAAACCTCCATGAATCAAGCCAAGCTCATCAGCAACCATTTCTGTAGTTGTAACAAGAGTGACCTCAACATATCCTACCTCCTGCTTTACAATCTCACCGCTTAAATCTTGATTGATTCTTTGATGGGTTTGAAGCATAACTCTATCTATGTCATGCTCTCTGTAATCATCAAGCTCTATATCATGCTCATGTTCGTTATTTTTGCTCATTTTTTATCCTTGATCAATTTTACATATACTCTAGCAGGTGCCGGATAACCCTCTACTGTTTTACTACTATCATTTGGGTCTAAAAAATCTTCCAACGATTGCCCCTCTATCCAAGATGTTTTTCTCTGCTCATTTGCCTCGGTAACAGAGGTTTCTAAAACTTCAAAACTATCAAAGCCCGCTCTTTGGCACCAATTTTTCAAAGCACCTATTGTCGGCACAAAATAGATATTCGGTATCTTTGAGTAGGAGGACTCCGGGCAAAGGCACATTTCACCCTCACCCTCTATATAAAATGTGTCCAGTATAACTTCACCTTTTTTGTCCAAACCTTTATAAAGTGACTTCAGCATCATGACAGGATCGCTTCTGTGATAAAGAACGCCCAAACAAAAGATAACATCAAATTTCTCTTCGTAAAACTCCAAATGCTCAACACCCAAAAGTTCATAGACAATTTCACTCTTTACGAAATGGTTTATAAAATCAAACTGCGTTTTATAAAGTGCAGATGGGTCAAAGCCGACCAATAGTTTTGGTGCATCCTCTTGCATTCTAAAAAGATAATAACCATTGTTACACCCTATATCGGCAACTCTTCTTTCTTTTAAATTAAAATGTTTTCTGAGCAAATTATATTTGATATTGCTTTTCCACTCTGTGTCGATGAAAGTATTACAAACCTCAAATGGACCTTTTCTCCACGGCATCATAAGTTTTGCAACTTCATAAATATGCTTCTCATCTGCGCATGTACCGCTTATCTTTACAGTATCGCCAAGTTCGACTTTCCAAGTGCCATCTTTTAAACTATGAAGCGCTTCTCGAAGGGGAGCAATATTTTTCCAACTCATCCACTTCTGTCGCTCTGTTCTTATTTCATTTAGGTTCATTTTATGCTTTTTCAATATAAATTTTAATACAATTATACCTTAGTATTAAACTTCTTGCAAAACTCAAAACACGCTCAATAAGGGTTCGCTCGGCATTGCAGAATCGTTCACTTAGTTTTGAGTTTTGCAAAAAATCTATGAGGAAATTTTATGAGATTAGAGAAAAAAGCCACGGTTGTTTCAACATCAGTTGCAGGATTGTTGGTGCTTATAAAGATGATTGTTGGGATTTTCAGCGGTTCTATTGCCGTTCTTGCCTCTGCTATTGACTCATTTTTAGACCTTACAGTATCACTCTTCAACTACTTTGCACTCAACAATGCCGAAAAAGACCCCGATGAACAGTTTCACTTTGGAAGAAGTAAAATAGAACCTCTTGCAGCCGTGATTGAGGGAACAATCATCTCATTTTCTGCTGTCTTTATATTGTACGAAGCACTCAAAAAATTTGTACATAACGAGCCGATGCAACATATTACGGAGAGTGTTTTAGTTATGGTAGCCTCATTTGTCATCACGGGATTTTTAGTTCTTTTTTTAAATTATGTTGCCAAAAAAACAAAGAACATGGTTATAAAAGCAGACGCACTCCATTACAAAACCGACCTCTTCTCAAACGGCTCCGTTCTTATCGCTCTTGCACTTATCTCTTACACGGGTGAGCAGTTAATTGACCCTATTTTGGGCGTCGGTATTGCAATCTATATGATTTACTCAGCTATTCCGATTATCAGAGAGGGTGTTTTGATGCTCCTTGATGCTGCCATACCCCAAGAGGATATTCAAAAAATACAAAATATCATAGAATCAGAACCGGAAATTACCACATACCATGATTTAAAAACCAGAGAAGCAGGTTCTCATATCTTCATCTCTGTGCATGCAGTTTTTAATATCAAAATATCTCTCTATGATGCACATTTAATCTCAGATAGAATTGAAGAAAAATTAAGAAAACTCTTTGAAGATAAAAAAAGCCATATTTTAATCCATTTGGATCCTTACGACGATTCTATTATAAATAAAATAGAAGATATTTATTAGTATAGCTTAACTTTATATATCCTATAATACACAAAATTTATTCGGAGAATACTTATGAAACTACTAAAATCAATTACCATGCTAAGCCTGTGTGCAGCAGTGCTGCTCGCTGAAGCACCTCAAGAGGTGAGAACAGAGCTGCAAAAAACTGTAGAGATTGGCGAAAGTAGCTCAAACCTGCTTATACAAACACTTGGCAAAAATATGAAAGAGCATATGAGCAAAGGCGGTGTTATGGATGCACTGAAATTTTGTTCCGATGAGGCTTATTCGCTCACTTCAGATGTCAACAAAAAGATGGCTGCCGGTGTTACCCTAAAACGAATAAGTTCAAAACAGCGCAATCCGGCAAATGCACCAAAAGAGAATGAAGCAAAAATTTTAGAAACCTTTGAATCTTTAAAAGCACTCAATGTGGTTATGCCGGAGTATTTAGTAGAAAAAGTTGCTGATAAAACATACAAATATTACAAACCAATCACTATGAACAATGAAGTATGTCTAAAATGTCATGGCAAAATTTCTGATGATATTGACCTAAAAAGAGAGATAACAAAAGTTTATCCGCTTGACAAGGCATTTGATTATAAGATGAATGATTTAAGAGGTGCAGTTGTAGTTACGATAACGCATCAGTAGTTCTATTGACACCCTCAAGGGCATACCGATAAGTATTTGGGCTGGAGATTTTATCTCTTTGCTCGTCCCTTGGGGACGATTTTAAAGCCTCGCTTTTTGGTGGGGATTTTTTGTTGAGTTTGGATTTATAAAAGTTGTGAAATAAACTACAAATATTCTGAAAAGTGGAGATTTAACCGCTGGGGTATAGTTTGTGTATTTGATTTAAAAATTCAGTTCTCAAATCTTTATCAGCAATCATATCAGCAATTTTTATTCCTTCATCCAAATTACCTGAACTTAGAAATAATGCCGACTTTTGCTTAATTAACAAGTCATTTGTTGCTAATTCAGTTGGCATATTATCATAAATTTTAAGTATAGCCTCAATATCTTTCGTATGCTTAAAAGTTATCGCTGTAAGACTAAGATATGCCTCTACTAGCAAAGGGTTAAGTTTAATAGCTTCTTCTAAAAACATTATTGCTCGTTTATTATCAGAAAAACAAATATGAAATAAGTTTCCTAGAGAGACATATATTCCTGCATCTTTCGAATAAATATTTTTTAGTATTTGGAGTGTGTGTAATATCTCTTCTTTTTTAGAACAATCACCATCTTTTAAGTTTGTATATTTAATCCATTCACTTAAAGTAAGTTTTTTATTATTTATTTCTATTTGGATATTATTTACAACATGTTTATTAAAATATTCAATAAAAAAACTTCTTTGTTCTTGTCTTTTTAGCTCAAAATCCTTAAAATCATCAAAAAATTTTATATATAAATCGTCAACTTCACTAGGATAATCTAAAAAAGTTATGTCAAAATGTAAATACATTCCTAATAATGCATTCTTAAATGATTCATTAAAATAAGTTTTTATAATATGTATATTTAATATATTATTTTCAAGTTTGTTATTCAAATCTGCTAAAAAATGGTGCATTTCTTCTAGAGTTTTTTTATGTTCCATTTGTTTAGATAATGGTAGTTCAAAATAATAATCAAAATATACCATTCTTTCATTTAGTTCATTAATTAAAGGATGGAATTTTTTATATATTAGACTTCTTGCAAAACTCCAAAAATAGGCACTAAAATTGCTGTTAAAGTAGCATGAGTAAATATGAGCAACTAACTAAAAAAGAACCAAAGAATTTCAAGCGACTTATAGGTGTAAATAAAGAGACATTTGAAGCGATGATTGAT
>CANMJR010000019.1 GCA_947498025.1 Helicobacteraceae bacterium | reverse complement strand
TATTGCTATATTCTGCCAATGCTCCATCAACTGTTTGAACCATACCAATACTATCATTTGCATTTTTAATAGCCTGACCTAAACCTTGTGACTGAGAGGAGAGTTTATTCGCAATTGCCAAACCTGCCGAATCATCAGCCGCTTTATTTATTCTTAGACCTGAGCTTAATGCATTAAGACTTTTATCAAGTCCAACATTATTCATTGTAGCTTGCATGTGTGCATTCATTGCACCAACATTTGTGTTTATTCTAAATCCCATGTTAAATCCTTTTTGGGTAAGAGCCTTGCGCTCTTGCTGTTTGTCAAAGTTTATTAACTTCCTTGTTAATTACAACTTATATCGGTATTAAAAAATATAACTTTAATTAATGTTCAGATTTAAATCTAATAATTTAAGAGTCATTTTTATTATTTAAACTTTTTTGATACACTTCCGACACTAAAAACCACTATTCTTTATATATAGGAAAGCTATTTGAACTTAATTATCGTCGAATCACCCGCTAAAGCTAGGACTATTAAAAACTTTTTAGGCAAGGATTATGAGGTCATTGCCTCGAAAGGGCACATTAGAGATTTACCAAAATCCCGCTTTGGAATAACAATTGATGAGAATAATCAGCTTATTCCTGCCTATAGTGTAGCAAAAGAGAATGCTGCTACAGTCAAAGAGATAACCGCTTTAGCCAAAAAGTGTGACACAATTTATATCGCGACCGATGAGGATCGCGAGGGTGAGGCAATTGGTTGGCATATTGCACAGGCAATAAAAAAAGACCCTGCTGGGCTTCCTCGTATTGTTTTTCATGAGATTACAAAAACTGCAATCAACCATGCACTCGAAAATGCCCGTAAAATTGATATGGACATGGTAAACGCTCAACAAGCTCGTCGTCTTCTTGACCGTGTTGTTGGGTATAAACTCTCTCCTCTTCTTAGTTCAAAAATTCAAAAAGGACTCTCCGGCGGGCGTGTTCAATCCTCTACTCTTAAACTTGTTGTTGACCGCGAGAGAGAGATACGAGCTTTTGTTCCAGAGGAGTATTGGACTATAGACACTCTATTTAAAAAAGATATAGAAGCAAGTTTAGTAGTGCATCAAGGTGACAAGCTCTCAAAACTCTCAATTCACAATAAAGATGAAGCCTCTTCTATAGTAGAGAGTGTAAAAAGTGATTCGTTTATAATTGAAGCGATTGAAACGAAGCAAAGAAAAAGTTCAACTCCACCACCGTTTATGACATCCACCCTACAACAAACTGCATCAAGCAAACTAGGATTTACTCCTAAAAAAACTATGATGGTGGCGCAAACGCTTTACGAGGGTGTAAAAACTCCCGATGGAACTTCGGGTGTTATTACCTACATGAGAACAGATTCTCTCAACTTAGCCGGTGAAGCTATAGAATCTGTTAGAGAGGCAATTCTCAGCAGATTCGGTGCAAAATATTTGCCAAACGAACCGAAAGTTTATAACAAAAAAGCAAAAGGCGCACAAGAAGCGCACGAGGCTATTCGCCCCACAATGCTTAATTTTACACCGGAAATTGCACAAAAGTTTTTAAAAGGTGATGAGATTAAACTCTACACGCTTATCTATGAGAGATTTATGGCATGTCAGATGAATGATGCACTTTTTGAGCAACAAAGTATTATTTTAAAAGGTTCAAACAATGAATACAAGGTAACCGGAAGAAAGCTGCTTTTTGACGGTTTCTATGCGCTCACAGGAGCCGAAGACAAAGATAAACTCCTTCCAACGCTCAAAGAGGGCGAAAAAATTGACCTTCAAAGCATAAAACCGGAGCAGCACTTTACAGAGCCACCAGCAAGATACTCTGAAGCATCTTTGATTAAAAAACTCGAATCCGAAGGAGTCGGGCGACCATCAACCTATGCTCCGACGGTTGCAACACTCAGCAGCCGCACCTATGTAAGCATTGAAAACAAACAGATTATTCCAACCGAGATGGCTTTTACAGTAACAGAAATTTTAGAAAAAAACTTTGCAAATATTGTTGACATCTCTTTTACTGCAAACATGGAGGAGAAACTGGATGAAGTTGCAGAAGGGCAAGTGGATTGGCAAAAACTTTTAAGTGACTTCTACTTTCCTTTTGTGGCACAGGTAGATGAGGCTAAAGACAAAATCGTATCACTCAAAATAGCAGAACCAACAGGGAAAAATTGCCCTAAATGCGGTGAAGAGCTGCTTCTTCGCTCCGGCAGATTTGGAACTTTTGTAGCCTGCAGCGGTTTTCCAAAGTGTAAATATACAGAGCAGGTAGATGAAGAGGGAAATAAGGTAGAGGCAAAAGTAGAACTCAGCGATGAGAAATGCGACAAATGCGGCAAAGATATGATTATAAAAAGCGGCAGAAACGGCAAATTTTTGGCATGCAGCGGCTATCCGGAGTGTAAGAATACAAAAAGCATGGCAACTGAGAGTAAAACTTCAGATATTCCATGCCCGGATTGCGGCGGAAAACTTCTCTGGAAACAGTCATTTCGCGGTGCATTTTGGGGATGTGAAGCCTACCCTAAATGTAAATTTATAAGCAAATTCGAACCAAGCACAATAAAATGTAAAGAAAAAGGGTGTAGCGGCGTTTTAGCAGAGAGAGTTTACAGAAACAAAGAAGTTTATGAGTGTGTGAAATGTAAAGTCAGAACACCAAAAGAAGAGATAAAGTAATTTCAATATGAAAATCGGCATCCTATCAGATACGCATAAAAAAGTTAAAAAAGCTTCAAAAGCTCTTAATATGCTCCTAGAAAATGGTGCTGAATTTATAATCCATGCAGGTGATATTGTAGAGCAGGAGGTACTGGAACTTCTAAAAAACTCTACTAAAAAATATGTAGCCGTCTATGGAAATAACGATGCCCATCTTGTGCAATACCACCCAAACTATAACCTTGTACAAGAACCTCACTACTTCAAGCTGGGCAATACAAAATTTAAACTTATGCACCTCCCTTTTTACATGACACCAGATGCAGAAGTAGTTATATCCGGGCATACACATGAGTTTTCATGTGAGTTTATAAATGGAACTCTCTTTCTGAACTCCGGAGAGTGTTGTGCAAGGAACAAACCTCTCTCAGAGTGTGCCATGCTTGAAATTAGCGATACAAACTTTTTGGTAACCTACTACGCAAGAGATAAAAAATCTGATACATTTATAGCAAAAGAATTTTTGTATAAAAGAGTTACATCATGAATCAAAAAATTTTTCTCTGCTCTATCTGTAATATAAATAGCGGAACATGTAATGAAGATTGTAAATTTTGTTCCCAAAGCGTACAATACAAAGCAGATGTAGCACGCTACAAAAAAAAACCGCTCGATGAGATTGTACAAGAGGCAAAGCATGCCAGAGACCATGGTGCTTTGGGTTTTTGTTTGGTTACCGCCGACAAAGGGCTAAACGATAAAACTCTTGAATTTGTCTGCGCAGTCGCACGAGCCGTAAGTGAAGTTGCACCGGAACTAAGACTTATAGCATGTAACGGAACAGCCACGCTTGAACAGCTTCTGATTTTAAAAGAGGCTGGAATAAAAGCGTATAACCACAATTTGGAGACCTCAGAAGAGTTTTATAAAGAGATTTGTACAACGCATACATGGCAGGAGAGATATGAGACTTGCGAGAGTGTAAACAAGGCTGGGATGGTGCTCATCTCTGGCGGTATTTTTGGTCTTGGGGAGTCACATGAGGATAGAATTTCCATGTTAAATTCTTTGAACACACTGCATCCAACCTCAGTTCCTATAAACTTTTATCATCACAATGAAGCTCTTGAACTTCAGCCAAATCCTCTAAGCGTTGATGAGGCATTAGAACTTATAAAACTGACAAGAGAGACAATCCCGCATGCCGAGCGAATAATGGTGGCAGGCGGACGAGAGCTTATGTTCGGTACAAGACAAGATGAGATTTTTGCATACGGCGCAAATTCAATCGTCATAGGAAACTATCTCACAACAAACGGCAGAGATATGAATAAGGATTTAGAGATGTTAAAGTCTCTCAATCTTCACATTGCCGCGGCCGTTTAGGAGTAGAGATGAGCAGTTCTGTACTTTTTATCGGGATAGCCTTTTTAATTGTAATCTCACCCATTTTTTCAAATGTTACAAAACTGCCGGTCGTAGTTGTAGAGATTATTCTTGGTGCATTGGCAGTATGGTTTGGTTTTTTTGATACCGGTAATGAACTTTTTAAAAGTATTGCCAAAATAGGCTTTTTTTATCTCATGTTTTTAGCAGGATTAGAGATAGACCTCAAACAATTTGCAGCAAAAAAAGGCAAGCTCCTCAACAGTGCAATTATCTATTTTATAACTCTCTATGGATTATCATTCTCTATATATCTCTTTTTTGACCTCAATCCTGTTTATATCGTTGCCATACCGATTGTCTCTCTCGGGATGATTATGGCTCTTATAAATGAACAGGGAAAAAAGTTTAAATGGCTTGAAATAGTTCTAATTGTAGGGGTTCTGGGTGAAATACTCAGTATTTCTGCGATAGTTATGTATGAGTCCTATATTCATTTCGGTGTAACTTTCCAATTTTATAAAAATATATTTATATTTTTTGCCGTTTTACTTTTATTCTATTACTCTTTTAAAATCTTAAATATTCTATTTTGGTGGTATCCTGAACTCAAAAAACTTCTTATGCCGGAGGATGATTCTAAGGCTCAAAGTGTTCGAGTGAGTATTGCATTTTTCATTATACTTATTACCGTTATGAAAATACTTCATATTGACATGGTTTTGGGTGCCTTCTTTGCGGGTATCTATATTTCAAACTTTTTTGAGCATAAAAAAGATTTGCCGCATATACTTCATAAGGTCGGATTTGGTTTTTTAGTTCCTGTATTTTTTATTTATGTCGGTACAACGCTCGATTTAAATATGATTTTTAGCACGGAAGTTATCTACCGTGCACTTCTGATACTCTCTGCTATGATTTTTGTCAGGGTAGTCAGCTCTTATCTTGCATATAGTAAACATTTAAACCCTGTTGAAACTTTTTTATTGGCGCTCGGAGACTCCATGCCTCTGACATTTATTATAGCGATAGCAACCATCTCTTACGAAGCTTCACTCATATCTCATAATGAATATCTCTCATTTGTCGTAGCAGGTATGTTATCTGGTATAATTATTATGAGTTTATTAAAGTTCTTAATTTCAATAATCTATAAAACAAAGGTGGAATGAGATGTCTCGCTCTGTTTTGCTTCAACTCGCCCGTGATTCAATCCATGAAGTTTTTGAAGCACAAAGAACAATAGACAGAAAAACTCTCTTAGAGGAACATCCTCTTTTGAATGAGAAAATAGCTACAACCGTAAATATTTATCTCAACCATGAGCTTAGAGGCTCCTACTCCTCTCAAGAGGCTTCAAAAACTTTGCTAGAAGATATAGTTTATAATGCTAAAAAATCTGCTTTTGAAGATAAAAATTTCACACCGCTCACCAGTTCTGAGTACCTGCACTCAGAGATAGAACTCCTACTTACAACTCCTGATGGCATTATTAGTCAAAAAGACCCAGCCATACTCAAATGATGTTACGCACTAAAACGAACGCGTCCGTTTTAGCGGCTGCTGCATATTGTCCCTACAACCCCCTAAAGCTACGAAAACAAACGAAGCGCTTTTCGCAAAGCGAAAATGTTTCTTTAGTAAAAACTTTGTTTTTCGAGAATTACAAGGTATTTTATATTTAACATCCGCCCTGAATATAGCAGGCTATTGCATAGCCATGATTTAATCCCAAGGCAATACTTCCTCCGCTCTCTTGCGTAATATCACCGGCTACAAAAAGCCCTTTAATATTTGTCTCATAATTTTCATCATGTACAGGTTTTCCATTTTCTTCTTGTATGCCTGAACTTGCCAAAAATGAGCTGGGAGTCGTACCTCCGATTGCATAAATAACTCTATCAAAAAGCTCAGATTCTATCTCGTTAAACATTACTTTGACTTTAGAGTTCTCCTCTTCTAAGTCGTCAATATTAACACCCAAGATTGGTCTAACTTCACCATTTTGAATAGCATCCGCAATATTTTTTTGATTCGTAGGATTTGCTCTCTCAAAAGTTTCTCTTCTGTAACAAATCGAAACACTGTTCTTATCAGCTAAATCCACTGCATACTCTATTGCACTATCTCCGCCACCCACAACCAAAACTTTTTCATCTCCAACACACCCGTCAAGTGTAAAACCTACCCTGTTTTTAATGCCCATCGGTATTTTGTAGCTCGGTTTATTAGGTTTGCCCATTCGACCGATTGTGACAACCACATGTTCGGCTTTTATACTCTTGCCTGCCATAAAAACTTCAAAACAGTCATCTAATTTTTTAATACTTTGCACTTCAACATGCGTCTGCAACTCAACAGAGTGGTGTGCCAGAATCTCGTCAAAGAAGTCCAGAGTGGTCTCTTTTGTGCCATCTACAAAGTAAATTCTGCCATCAAGTTCAACTTTCTGACCTTTCCAATCTTTATCAACTCTTTTGTTGTCTTTGTAATATTTTCTTATTGTGGAGTTGTGATTTCCCTCTTTTTCTAACAAAACAATATCTCGAATTCCTTGGAGATAACCCTCCACCGCGGTGGCAATGCCCGCCGGTCCTGCTCCTATAATCGCTAGTTCGTGTACATGGTTCATATCTGCTCCTAAGGTTGAAATATAAATTTTAACATAATTTATTATTTTTATTATATACTGGCGAAATGTATTATGTAATTAAAAGACAATTAGACAAACCACTGTCATGTTTCATAGGTTTTATGGTTCCAAAATTTATAGCTTCAAAAAATAACGATAGTGTTATTTTTGAATTTAATAAAGATGGGAAAATTCAAAGAAAATGGGTAAAAAAAGAGGAGATAGTTTTACTCACGGAAGACAAATATTTTTTCATAAAAACAATGGAACAGTTCGCAGCCGTAGAAGAGACGCAAAAAAAACTGGTAGATGAAGCTAGAGATATGTTAAATGCGAGCATAGAGACATTTACTGAGACTGTAAATGCAGAGCTGAATGAATTTAACGAGATAAAAAGTTCAGCTGATGTACCCTGCCTTCTAAAAAATTTATAAATTTTTACCCAAAATTTTGATGTTTATTCCAAATTTTGAGGAAAATTTATCATAACTTCCCCCTTCGGGGTTTATTCCAAATTTTTAGCAAAATTCATCATAAACTTTTGAAGTTTTGGCATTATCACAGCTTGGCAATATGCTTGAGATGGGTTGTGTTTAAAATAGTTTTGATGATAATCTTCAGCTAGATAAACTTCAGATAAGAGACTCACTTCAGTAACTATTTTATCTCTAAAATACTCCTGTGCTTTTGAAATTGCACTCAAAATCAGCTCCTTTTGCTCACTGTTCTCATAATAAACCACCGAACGATACTGCGTCCCGCGATCTGCTTCCTGTTGGTTGAGCGTGGTAGGATTATGCACTCCAAAAAATATATCTAAAAGTTCAGCTCTCGTAACTACATCTGCATCAAACTCTATATCTACAACCTCTGCATGACCTGTTGCACCCGTGCAAACGCTCTCGTAAGAAGGATTTGCCCTCGCTCCGCCTGCATATCCACTGAGAGCTGAGAAAACACCTTTTACATTAGAGTAAACAGCTTCAATACACCAAAAACATCCACCACCCAAAACTAATCTCTCTCTTTTCATGTTTAAAGACTCCAAATATTTTATAGTTTGTCCAATTATTACACAAAAGTCCTCTAATAATTCGCACAAAACTCTTTAAATTAAGAAATTAAGAAAACTTATAAGATTAATACAATAGAGTATTGACTTTATTGAAGTTAAAATATTAGGAAAACTAATGAAAAATACAAAAAAAGTGGTTTTATGCTTGAGTGCAATTGCGTTATTCAGTGCTAGTTCGTTGTGTGGTGATGACACGAATGCAACAAAAGTTGAAGAAAATATCGTAACAATCGAACTTCCAAAAGTTCCGGATGTACCGAAAGTAGAAGCAGCTGTTCCAACTGTCAAGGTAGTAGAAAATGGAAATATCAAGCCGAACGAAACGGTAAAAGAGCTACTTGCTCCAACAAAAGTTATCTTCAGTGACCATGTAGCACCTTCACAGTATCCGGTAAAAAAAGAAATTAATGCTACAAAAGTCGAAGTTGGCGATATTGACAATGGCAGAGTAGCAGCCTATTTGCACTCTCCTCTGCTTACGGTTGAACAGGTAAAATCAAACTTAGAAAAAGCAGGATTCACTGTTTTGGCTGAGTATAAAGTTGATGATAAGGGTGAAATAGTATCGATAGTGTTCAGCGACAAAGCGATGGAAGAAGCGTCCGCTAAAAAAAGCAGAGGTTTTGCCAGCACTTTGAGAGTGCTTATTGACACACAAAACTCAATTGTCAACATCTCAAATCCGATTTATGTCATGGGAGCTTTTTTGCAAGAGGAGTATAACTCTAAAATTGCCCAAGACGCACTTAAACGCATAAGAGGGAGCTTTGAGGGGCTTAAAAATTCAGAAGATATTGTAAAATTTTCTGTTTTAGAGCATTTCCAATTTATGGAAAACATGCCTTTTTATAAGGATATGCAAGTTGTGGCTACCGGAACAAATGATGAGTTGCTCGCTAAAGCCAAAGCCTCTAATAAGATTGTTTATGAGCAACATCTAGGCAACGGCACCATCGTTTTGGGTGTTGAACTCGAAAAAAGAACAAGTAAATTTGTTAAAAAAATAGGGTACTTAAATGGTGGTCTGCTTCCTTACCCTATCATTATAGAAAATGGAGAGGCTAAAATTCTTGAACCGAGATTTTATATTTCAGTCATGTACCCTATGATAAAAATGTCCGAGTTTATGACAATCGCAACTGTTCCGGGGGCAATAACAGCAGATTGCGACAAAATTTTTCGTTAGCCATCTGATGTTATGCACTCAAACGAACGCATCCGTTTGAGTGGCTGCTGCTAAAGTCCCTAAAGCTACACAAAGCAAGCTTTGTGAGATTTAAAGAAGTAGTGGATTTATTCTTTATGCTGCTTTAAGAGTTCCCCATACATCTTTTGCATGAGAGGAACTTCTACAAATTCTCTCTTTGCCTCTTTTACAATATATCCGCTCAAGGTTTTCAGCTCATCTCTTCTTCTGTTTTGAAAATCAAGATGCATGGAAGTGGATGAATCGTACGGCAGATTTTTAGCAATTTCTAAAGATTTTTCAACCTCATCATATATATTTACCCCCTTTGCATGTGCCACTTCCACTATCTCTTGCAAAAGTGTTTTAACCTCTTCATAGTGGTGTTCGTAAACAAAGCCGATTGTATTGTCATAAAAAGAGGTAGCCGTGGCAAAGGCGGAGATAAATATATACTTTTTCCAGATAGCAGTTTTACTATCCTCTTCAACTTTTGCACGAAGAGAAGCCTCGTCGCAAACCGCTTTTAAAATTTTTGACTCCTCTGCCAATCCACCAAAAACAAGGGCAAATACCTTCCCTTTTTTTCTTATAACCCCTGCCTCTTGCACATGTGAGAGTATATATACGCAGGCATCCAAAACCTTGCATTCACTTAGAACCCGCAACTCGTCCCCATGTTCGACACCGTTTGCAAGACTCAAAACAATTGTCTCTTCATCCACATGAGAGCTTATCGCCTCATAGGAGCTTTTCAAATCGTAGCTCTTTACACAAAAAAGTACAATGTCAAAATAGCCATCCGCCTCATCCAAACTTTTTGCTTTTAACTTTACATTCGTCGTGAGCGTCAGCGAGGAAGTGCCCTCGGGGTGCCAAGAGCTTATTTCTCCTGAGTTATCATCTTCAATAATCGTAATTCCATCTTTTTGAATCTTACGAAGATGCTCACCCCTTGCAAATCCAACAACTTCATGCGAAGTTTTAGCCAAATTTGCCGCAATATACCCACCGACTCCGCCAAGACCGACCACTGCTATTCTCATCTCAATCACCCCTCTTATCTCTTGAAGTATTATATAATACATTTTATATTTTCACAAAAGGAAAGGTTATGCCGCGCATTGATGATAAAGCATTTTATGAAGCCGCTATAAAAAAACATGGCATAACCGCGATGGGTCTAAACTGGCACTCTAACCTCTCTCAAGAGATTCGATTTGATGTAATTTTAGAGATGCTCCCTAATGATTTAGAGAGCTTCACGCTCTGTGATGCAGGGTGCGGATTTGGAGATTTTTATACATATATGGAAAAAAACTCTCAAATGTGTAAAAAATATATGGGGATTGACACTCTTGAATTTATGTGCAATGTAGCAAAAGAGAAAACAGGATGTGAGATAATTCAAGCAAATATCTGCAAAGAGTTGCTTCCGCATGCCGACTATTATATCTGTAGCGGTGCGATGAATGTGCTCAATGAATTTGAAACGCATCTCTTTATCCGCAACTGTTTCTCGGCATGTAGCATCGGCTTTATATTTAATATTCTGCACGGTGATTTCGATAGAACAACATACAACTATACGACGACTGAGCAGATAGAGAATATTGCAAAAAAGCTTGGTGTCAAATGTGTAACCTACTCGCAAGGGTATATGGAGAACGATATAACCGTAGGATTTTTCAAATAATGTGCGCTATTTTTGGAATAATCGGCGAATACAACGAAGCAAAAGCCAAACATGCACTCTCTCTTTTAGCCCACAGAGGAGAAGATTTTTGTGGAATTGTGCAGAGAGAAAATCTCTTTTTTGCACATCAAAGATTGAGTATATTAGATAGAGATTCCCGCTCCCACCAGCCTCTAACACATGAAAAAATACTTCTCTCTTTTAACGGAGAGATTTACAACTTCAGAGAGTTAAAAAAAGAGCTGGATTTTGATTTTAAAAGTGATGGAGACAGCGAGGTAATCATCGCCGCTTACCTAAAATGGGGAATCCATTTTGTCAACCACCTTCGAGGCATGTTTGCTATCGCTCTGCTTGACGGCGAAACACTCTACCTTTTTCGCGATAGGCTAGGCAAAAAACCTCTCTTTTACATGCATGGCAAAAGCTTTATCTTTAGCTCTGAAATAAAAGGGTTAACTCCCTTTTTGAACAAACATGAACTCAATGACGATGCACTTATGAGCTACCTCAGTTTTCTAGCCCCGACTCCGCCGCACACCTTTTTTAAAGGAATAAACAAGTTGGCAAGCGGAGAGTATTTAAAGTTCGCAAACGGTCACCCCAAGGGTACTTCCTCGCATTCGCTCACAGCGCATGTAGAGATAAAAAGATATTTTGATTTGCTAGACTCTCAACCAAATATCATAACAGACAAAAACGAAGCGATTCACATGCTGGAGCGTCTGCTTGAAGAATCAATTACCATGCGGCTGAACGCCGATGTTCCCATGGCATCGCTTCTTTCAGGCGGAATCGACAGTGCTACGCTCAACTATTATGCAAAAAGAAGCGGAGTAAATCTTCACACTTACACGCTGGGGTACAAAGAGTTTGCAAAGTATGACGAGAGACAAAATGCCTTACAGAGTGCGGAGTTTTTGGGTCTGGATAACACGCAAGTGGAGATAAATCAGGATGATTTTATCTCGGCATGTGGAGCCGTTTTAGAGACGCTGGACGAACCGCTCAACGACCCTGCCGCTATTCCGCTCTATCTCCTTTTCGGGCAGATAAAAGAGGATGGTTACAAAGTGGTTTTAAGCGGAGAGGGAAGCGATGAGCTGTTTTTGGGGTATCGACAATATTTTGAGTATCTCGACATCGAAAAAGCCTCTACTCTGGCACACAAAAACTGGCTCAAAAAGTATTTCCACTCTAACTTTTCTATGAACCGAGAATGGGAGTGGTACAAACGGATTTTTGATGAGACGCTTTTGTTTCGTACATCGGGAGATAAATTCACGGACCTTCAAAAAAACAACCTCATGCGAAGAAATGTCAAAGATAACGAATCGCTCAAATATCTCAAACCCTACCGTGACAGATTCGAGACCTCAGCCCACAGTGATGAGAGCATCTGGTACAGCTACATCGATCTCAACCTCTTTCAAGGGGAGCATTTTTTGACCAAACTCGACCGCGTAAGTATGGCACATGGGATAGAATCGCGCACTCCGTTTTTAGACCATAAGTTGGCATCCGCAATCTTTACTATTGCTCCGCACCTACGCTATGAGGATGGAGTTACAAAATCGCTTTTAAAAGAGATTATGAGAGATAAACTGGACGATAAGATTTTAAAAAGAAAGAAAAAAGGGTTCTCAAACCCCTACATGGAGTATCTCATAAACTCAAAACAAATCGACCTCATAAAAGAGGTAAACAAAGAGACCGGAATGTTTAAAACGAAAGAGCTGGATGAGTACATCGCAACCGCTTCAAAAGGGAGCTTCAAGCAGCATGTCTGGGGGCTTTATGTTCTGAGTGTTTGGATGAAGAAGTGGATGTTGTAGGCTTCATGATTTTTATCTAAAAGTAATATAAGGAATAACCTAATGAATAAAACAACGCCCTATTCGAAAAAACTCTTAGCACTCAATAAACCTAAGGGTTACGTGGTCACACGATCTGACGAACTTGGGCGAAAAACAGTTTATAATCTTTTGCCCGATTGGGTTTTTCATGACGGATGGATGCCAATTGGACGACTTGATCTAGAATCTAAAGGGCTTCTATTATTCACAACCGACGGTAAAATCGGCGATGCGTTGACCAAACCAGGGAATTGCATTAAGGTATATGAGATCTGGGTCAGAGGACATGTAACAGACGAACATATTGCAGAGGCTATGAAAGGAGTGCAAAGTCCGCACGGTCTTCTGAGGGCTCTTGAAGTCGAGAAGATAAGCATGGGTGGCGCGAAAACAAAACTCAGAGTAATTATTGACGAGGGCAAAAATCGGCATATCCGCCGACTTTTTGGGGCACTGAAAGACCCAAAATTCGGGACGCCATTAAAGGTCTTAGAGTTGAGCCGAATCAGCATTGGCAGCTTTAAACTCAACATCGAAAGCGGTCAGTGGCGTTACCTTTCATTGGAAGAAGAGAGAATGCTAATCAAAAATTTTGATTAAACAGGAATGTTATAAATAATATTTGATTGTTACAACAAAACGCAAATCTAGATTTTATTCCTGTTATTCAGAAAACACTACTCCATCGTTTCAACATTTGAGTAGTCAATGCCGCTGATTTTTTTAGCATACTTTTTGAGTGTTTCTACATGTGGATGATTCTCTTTGATAGCTTGAAGAATATTGCGAGAAAAATCCCAATTTAGTGAGTCATACCCTTTGTCAATCAAAATATCAATCGCATCTTTTGCCTCTTGAAAACTCTCTAAAAAGTGTACCATTTTATAAAAGTAGAATTCTAATTGAAGATCGTATTTATCTGATAAAAGATTAAAAGCAATATTCAAAAACTTTTCACCTTCAGACTTTTGGTTATATCCTAACAAATAACCGGCATAATTGATATTGGCATATGCATTATTTGGTTCTATCTCTAAAGCTTTGAGGTGATAGTGTTTTGCACCGTCGTAATCTTTTGTGATGTCCTTTAAAAAGGTGGCATAGTTGCTATTATTGTTTGCATGATTTGGTTCTATCTCTAAGGCTTTGAGGTAATGGTGTTTTGCACCATCATAATCTTTTTCGATGTCGTTTAAAAAGACGGCATAGTTGCCATTATAATTCGCTTTATTTGGCTCTATCTCTAAAGCTTTAAGGTAATGGTGTTTTGCACCATCGTAATCTTTTGTGATGTCATTTAAAAAGTTGGCATAGTTGCCATGTAGCTCTGGACTGTTAGGAAGTTTTTTTATTCCCTCTTGATATATAGCATCTTTTTTGTTTGTATCTGTCTCTGCTTTTGCTTGTAGCTCATACTTCCACCATTCAGGAAGAATAGATTTTGAGTTTTCTTTGAACTCTTGCGAACCGGATGTTGCAACCTCTTGCTCAAACTTCTTTAGTTGTTTTTTGTATCCATCCACTTTTTTTATAGCATTTTTGACAATCATAGAGTCCATCTTATCTTCATGTGAAAGCGATTTTATCGATTCAAATTCATAAACTTTTGCTTGTAGTGCAACCATTAGTTCATCAAAACCATCTATTTTTACAAGCATGTCAGATTTCTTAAGTAAGGTTTTTATGTTTTGACTGACAGCGACAGTATCTCGTACACACCAGTAGATTGGTTTTCTATTTTGGTTTTGCAGAAGTTTCATGATACTTTGGTCGTTTCCGCCATATCCGATGATAACGATAGGAGAGTTTTCTAAAATAGGGTTGAGGGCATTTGTCAATTTATCTTCCATTGTACTTGTATTAGAAGGTGTATTGTAAGGGTCGAGCAGTATGTCTCTATGTACTTTGATAATGGTAGGGCGCGTAGAGTTAAGCTGTATAAAATCCGCTAACGACTCATGTCCGCAGACAAGAGGTCTTTTGGCGGTAAATAAAAACAAGGCATCTTCGATAAGTGTATCAAAGTTTGTTGTTATGACAAAATTATGTTTGGTCTGTTCTAGTATCTGGGAGAGTATCGTATAGCCGATACTCGGTTCTTTGTTTTCCATTAACTTTTGAAGTGTTTCGTAGCCATTTTGTGGACTATGCCCAAATCTTTTTTGAAAAATGTTGGTGTAAGATGACGCTAACTCTTTAACATCTATAGCTTTATCTTTAATCCACTTGTTGTACGCATCATCACCAAAATCATTTTTTATCTCATCATTCCACTGTTTTGCAAGTGTAGTAGCAGATGGAATACCACTTTGCACAGAAGCTCCGGCACCAAGCAAAAATACAAAGCGTGTATCGCTCCCGTTATCTTTGTTATCTTTGAAAATTCTGACTAAATTAGTTTGTGTTATTATTTGCATTTTAAAAGTACCTTGCTTAGTATCAAAGCATTATACTCAAGAGACCTTATTCACTCTTTATTTGTAAGTAGCATTCTAAGTGTTTGAATGAAAATAGATGTTATAAAAAACAGCCAACTCCGTAAGGTTTTTTAGAGTAAAAAAGCTTAGCATGTGCAACGATGAGCGCATGAAACTCCTGATAGCAAATCAGAAGTTCATCTCTATCTTTTACCTCTTTTTCTATCTCACTCTCCATAAATTTTTTGATTGCGTAATAACTTGCTTTTTCATCTATCAGCCCTGCATGTAAAAGCAATCTTTTTGTGTAGGCATCGACCACAAACTCAGGCTGATTGTATGCATAAAGAAGAATGGAGTCGGCACTCTCAGGACCTATTCCTTTTATAGCTAAGAGTTCCTCACGCGTTGGAGTTTTGTCTTCTAATCTCTCAAAAAAATCTATAAATGCCAAGATATAGTTTGCTTTTTGATTGAAATATCCTGAGGGTTTTATGGTGTTCTTGAGCGTATCAAGAGGCATATTTTTGATTGCTTTGTAGTCTAGGCAATTCATAGCGTTGAGAGTGTTCAATGATTTTACAACGGAGGTAAATGTAGTATTTTGGGTCAGAATCACACCCAAACAAATCTCAAAAATCTGATTCTCGTTTTTTGGAAAATCATACTCGCTTGGATGGTAACCGCTATCTATAAATGGCCACCATCCTTGCGTTCCGTATTTCTCATAAAGCGTTTTGTAGATTTGGATTATTTTATTCATTTTGTTTTCTCACAATGCAACCCTCATCTGCCTTATTCTCAAAGTATATTTAATATGCTAGAATCCTACTCTTAAAAATATGAAAAATTGATTATAAAACACAAAGGGTTTGATGAAAACTTCCACCTACTCCTATCTCTTAATTCTTGCGATGCTATTATGGGCGGGCGGCTGGAGTGCTTTAAAAATTTTAACGCATGATTTAAGCGTGGATGTAATTGTTTTTTGGCGCTTTTTTATTATGAGTCTCTCTTTTTTGCCGATACTCTATTTTTTAAAAATTCCTCTGGTTCTTGGCAAATCAAATCTCAAGTATGTGGTTGGAAGTTCTCTCTTAAATATCGCTTTCATGTTCTTTTCCTTTGTAGGAATCAAATATGGATTTGCCGGAGGGGGAAGCGTTATTATCACTACGCTTAGTCCTGTTATGACATTTCTGCTTGTTGCACTTGTCTTTAGAAAGAGGCTCGCGAATATTCAATATTTTGGTTTAGCCATCGGCATATTCGGCGGAGTGATTATGCTTCAGCTGAGCGACATGAGCCTCTTTTTAAATAGTTCTAACATCTACTTTCTGCTTTGCGCACTCGTTTGGGCGGCACTTACCCTGCTCTCTCAACACTCGCAAAAACATATTCATCCAATCCATTTCAGCTTTTTAATCTCTGTCTTTGCCTCAATTGTCACATTTATTTATGCCTTCAATTCAGACTTACTCAGCGTTTTCAACCAAGGTGCAAAGTTTTGGGTTGCTTTGATTTATCTGGCTGTTTTGGGGCAAAGCGTGGCAACAACCATATTTTTCATGGCATCGGGAAAGTTGGGAAGCGAAAAGACAAGCTCGTTTATGTTTTTAGTCCCCGTTTTTGCTCTTTTTATTGCTTGGCTTATTTTGGATGAGCCGCTCCAACTTCACATAGTTATCGGCGGAGCGATCAGCATGATTGCAGTTCTTTTCATCAACAAAAAAAGTATTTAATAACACTATTTAAGTTTTAAAATTATTTAATTATTATCAGCTATAATACATAAAATAAAAAAATTATATATTATTAGGGTAACAATATGAAAAAAATTCTTATTTTAGGCGGTGGTTTTGCCGGTATTGATGCCGCAATTCATTTTACAAAATCAAACTATGCCGTAACTTTGGTAAGTGACAGAGAGTACTTTTATATCTATCCTACCTCTATTTGGGTTCCGACACATGAAAGTGAATTTAGCGATGTCTGCCTCAATCTGAGTGAACTTCAGGAGGCGCATGGCTTCAAACTCATAGTGGATGCAGTCGAGAAAATCAGTGCAAAAGAGAGCTCTGTTACGCTTAAAAGCGGAGAGGTTTTAAATGAGTATGACTATCTAATAATCGCCATGGGTGCGTCAAAAATGAAACATGCAGGGATTGAAAGCACACTCTCCATTTGTGGTGCACCTGAACAGTCACTTCTTATCAGGGACAGGCTTGATGCACTTATAGCAAAAGGAAGCGGTAAAATCTGCTTTGGCTTTGGCGGAAATCCGAATGACACCTCAGCAGTTCGCGGCGGTCCTGGATTTGAGCTGCTTTTTAATGTGCACAATCTTTTAAAGAAAAAAGGGATTCGACACAATTTTGAACTGACATTTTTTGCACCTATGGCGGAACCAGGCAAGAGAATGGGTCCTCAAGCCTTGAAGATGATGGATTCTTACTTCTCACGATTCAATATAAAATCGCACTACGGCAAAAAAATCAAAAATTTTGAAGTTGATGCAATTGTTTTTGAGGATGACACAAAACTAGACTCTGACTTTACCATGTTTATACCTGCCGGTGATGGACATGAAGTGATAAAAAATTCAGATTTACCGACCAATGCAGCAGGATTTATCAAAATAGATGATTTTTGTAATGTGCTGTTTGAAGACTCTGAACTCCCTACAAATATCTATGCTATCGGCGACACTGCTGCACTTGAGGGGTATGAGTGGAGAGCAAAACAGGGACATATAGCAGAGATTATGGCAAAAATAACGGCGCATAATATAGAGGAGAGAGAGAACAACCGCTCAGATTTTAAAGGGTATCAAGAGCATCTCAATATTTTATGCGTTATGGATAGCGGCGACGGAGCTGCTTTTATTTACAGAGACAATAAAAGGGCTTTCATGCTTCCTCTTCCGATTATCGGGCATTGGCTTAAAAAGGGTTGGGGCGTTTACTGCAGATACTCAAAACTGGGGAAAATTCCTAGAATTC
Organism: Helicobacteraceae bacterium; assembly: GCA_947498025.1. Taxonomy (GTDB): domain Bacteria; phylum Campylobacterota; class Campylobacteria; order Campylobacterales; family Sulfurimonadaceae; genus Sulfurimonas. The sequence goes on along the minus strand of CANMJR010000019.1, from coordinate 37,447 downwards.
CCGGAATGTAAGTAATAGATGTGTTTCTCATCGGCTTTACCTGAGAATTATTTGATATAATTCTCTTTCAAAATGTATAAATCAAACAAAGAAATGGTTTTAATGAAAAAAATTTTAGTAAGTGCATTGGCTCTTATGGCTCTCAGCACGCTGGCAATGTCAGATATAAATAATCAACTTCGTTCAAAAAAAAGCAATTCTATAATGAATGAGAGAGCCAAAGAGTTTGTAGCTTCAAACATGCCTATTCTTGAAAAAGAGATTGCTATGGGGCATGGCGAGTCGATTGACACATTGGCTGAGCTTTTAAATATTGAGAATGTAGCTCTTTTTTCTGCTTCTCTTCAAGCAAATTACAACAGAATATACATGACTCAAAATGGAACAATTGCTGATGTATTGAATAGCATCTCTGCAACTAGCATGTAAGTAATTATAGAATAGAGCTGTTTTTTCGTTTAATTAACCTCTTTTTTCACACTATATTCAGGAACGCACTATCATACTCAGACTCCTCTTTAGCACTCTTTTTTGCATCACCTCTTCATACGCCTCACTCGCAGAGTATAAAAACAGAGCACATGAACTCAAACTCTCGGAGGAGAGATACTGGAATTTGCTTCTTCACATGGTCGATGGTGCAAGTGAGATTGACGATGCCCAATTCTTTTTCGCACCCGATGGCAAGACGAATGCGAAGAGTGAACTTGATGCAACGCTCGATGCTCTCTTTCAAGAAAAAAGCTTTGATGACAACTCGAGTGCCTGTAAATTTCCGGCAAGAAAAGTCTGGCTCAAAGAGAAACTCAATATTAACGATTTTGTACATGTCACCTGCAAAAAATATGACGATACTTTAAAAAAATTGAATCCAAAGTCTGCCACTCTTGTCTATCCCTCAGCGCACATAAGCTCGCCTACCTCCATGTTCGGGCATACGCTGATACGGATAAATTCAGGCTACAACTCCCGACTTCTCTCGTATGCCGTAAACTATGCGGCTGAAGTTGAATCAAAGAAAACAAGTATGTTTATGTATGCTACAAAAGGTCTGACAGGCGGTTTTTCCGGGAGTTATTCGCTTCTGCCCTATTATGAAAAATTAAAAGAGTATAGAGACACAGAGCAGAGAGATGTGTGGGAATATGATTTAAACTTAAGCGAAGAAGAAGTTCTAAAAATGCTGATGCATATTTGGGAGCTCAAAAATACAAAATCCGACTACTATTTTTTTACTGAAAATTGTTCCTATAATATGCTTTGGTTTTTGGAGATTGCAAGACCGTCTATCCACCTCAGAGAGCACTTCGGCTACGACATTATTCCACTTGAAACCGTGCATGCAGCCAAAGAGGAGAATATTATAGAAAGTGTTCATTACAGAGCCTCAAAAAGGTCAATTCTTTTAAAGTATGAAGAGCTGCTAAGTGATGAAAATATCCACCAGCCACGAAATCTTGTAGAGTCAAAAATTGAACTGAGCGCTATTGTAAACAATAAAAGTATTGATAAACAACAAAAGAGATATATTTTAGAGGCTGCTCTTGAATTTTTAGAGTACTCCTTTGCCAAGCACTATATGAGCGAAGAGAAGTATCTATCCCTTTTTCATAATATAACAAAAGCAAGAGCTGCACTTGGAAGAGGAGAGAAGCTCAATGTCGAAGTACCGCAAGACCCACTGGAGAGCCATCGGGCTCTAAGAGTATCTGCAGGTGCAGGATACAGAGATAATAAGCCGATTGGTTTTTTAGGTATCCGTCCGGCGCATCATGATTTGGAAGATAGCAGCTACGGCTTTTTACGGGGCTCTCAAATAGAGTTTTTAAACCTTCAGCTTTCATACGCAGAGAATAATGTAAGTGTAGAGGAAGCAACTATTCTCTCAGCAGCATCACTCAATCAAAGGTCTGAATTTTTTGATAGCTTTTCATGGAGAGCAAAAGCCGGTTGGGACAGAGACTACATGGGCGAGAAAGCGAACTTCATCTCTACTGCGGGAGCCGGATACAGCTGGGGAAATAAGCTTGCTTACATCTATCTGATGGCAGACCCGCTCTTTTACAGCACAGAAAAGATAGTTACTGCTATCGGAGGTAGCGTAGGTCTAATTATAGATAGATTTTCATACATGAGTACAAATTTAGAGCTGACAAGAAGATGGTACGATACAGACGAAGAGCAGTGGCTGGCAGAAGCGTCACAAAATTTTAGAGTGTCGCAAAACCTGCAGTTGAAATTTAAGTATGATTATGGCGAAAAACAGTATTTGAAAAGCGTGCAAAAGAGAGAGACTTTAAAAGCAGTATTGAACTACTACTTTTAAAGAGTTCATTACTGAATTTTAGTAGCTATCTCGTCTGTTAAATCCATATGGATTTTGGCATACATTCCGGGGAAAATCATATCATTCTTTTTCTCAAAGTGAATACGAATTTTAAATGTGTGTGCCATAGGATTTGCACTCGGAACTATTGCCTTAATATATCCTGAGGCTTTATATCCAAGTGAAGGAATTGTAATATCTACAACCTTATTTCTTCTGACATACTTGAGGTCAGATTCGGCAACTTCAGCCTCTATTTCAAGATGTTCCATATCAACAACTATCATGGTAAGCATGCCGGGTGCGACCATATCGCCAACTTGAATTCTTTTATCAACCAAAATGCCGTTATTTGGCGCTTTTACTTTTAAATATCCTGATATTGTTGCGAATTGTTTGGTTTTTTCTGATGCTTGTTTGACTAAAACTTGTGCTGATTCTAATGCAGCAGTTGCATTTTCAGTGCTTTGTTTAAGATCACTCATCTCGAACCCAAACTTCTCTTTAGAGTAAAGACCCTTATCTCTCTCTAAATCCCTTTTTTCTTTTTTTAGCCCATTAAATGACTTTTGATAAACTTCAAGCATAAGCTTTGCCTGTTCTAACCCCAAATCAGCTTGACTCTCAAGTATGTCAAATTCAGCTGATTCCATTTCAAAAAGCACATCTTCTCTTTGAACCATATCACCGACTTCAAAATTTATCTTTTTGATATACCCCATATATCTTGCCGGAATCATTTTTTGGTTGTTTGATATTACTGTACCGGTCAAAATTAAATCTGCTGAGAAAAGTGAATTAACTGTGATTAAAAAAAGTATTACATACTTCATTCCTTTCCTTTTTACCAGTGTCTTAATTCTCTATGACACTTCATGCACTGACCCATGATTTTTGTGTATGCCTGTACGGCTTGAGCAGAATCCCCATCTTTAAATCTTTCTAAAATTGTTAAAGCTTTTTGATTTATACTCTTTCCTATTTTGTTTGACATCTGAATTTTTACATTCATGTATTTGGCTAAAGGATCTTTATCCTCTTCCTCTTCCATCGGTGGCTTCACTCTCGCAATTGCTGCAGACAAAGATGTTACCCCGCTGGCAACCGTATCGTAGTTATTAAAGAAAAACCCGCTCTGAATTATATTCATAGCATCTGCCATTTCGTGCATGTCTTTTATTCTGTCTTCTTTAGTATAAGGTTCCGCCAACAACAAACTTCCCATAAGTGTAAATGCCAAAACAATTTTTTTCATTAATATATTCCTTTAATAAATTTCGAAGCATTGTATCTAAAAAATTCACAAATAAGTAAGCCATAAAATCAAAATTATTAATATAAATACCAAATGTGATATATCAAAACATTATAAGTAATTATTAGAAATTTTTATTAGCATTCAGTTTTTATTTAGCTTTAAAGGGTTATAGTTTTCCCTAACTTAAATGGAAAAAAGGGAGAAAAAATGAAGAAAAAATTAGTAATAAGCGCAATTGCAGCACTAGCAGTAACAACAACTTTATCAGCAGATTTTAGTTTCGGTGATATGTTTAAAGATATGAAAGATGGTGTTACATCAATGAGTAAAGATGCTAAAGATGCTGTTAAATCAGGTGTTGACGGTGGTGTTGAAATTTCTAAAAGCGGTGAGCGTACTGTAACAAGTGTGAGCAAAGATGCCAAAGATTCAGCTGTAAAAGCTTCTGATGACCTAAAAACTGCTGAGATTGCAACTGTGAAGAGTGGCTCAGATACAACAACCGGAATCAGTAGAGATGTAAGAGATAGTACAATTGAAATTGCAGAGGATTCTAAAGATTCAATTTCTAATACTACCAGAGACTTTAAAGATAGTTCAACAATGGCTACTAAAGACTTTAAAGATAGCACAGTTTCTGTTTCTAACAACATGAACAACTCTGCGAACACAATGTCAAACAATGCTAACGATTCTACTAAAACAATCTCTAACAACATTAATGATTCAACAAAAACTGCGTCAAACAATGTTAACGATTCTACTAAGACAATCTCTAACAACATCAATGATTCAACTAAGACTGCGTCAAACAATGTTAATGATTCTACTAAGTCAATCTCTAACAACTTGAATGACTCTACAAACACAATGTCAAACAATGTAAATGACAGCACAAAAACTGCATCAAACAATGCGAATGACTCAACTAAGTCAATCTCTCACAACTTGAATGACTCTACTAACACTATTTCTAATAATGCGAACGATTCAACTAAGACAATCTCTAACAATGTGAACGACAGTACAAAAACTGCAACGAACAATGCAAATGATAGTACAAAAACTATCTCTAACAACGCAAATGATTCTAGTAAAACTGCAACAAGCAACGCTAACGATAGCACAAAAACTATCTCTAACAATGCGAATGATTCAACTAAGTCAGTTTCTCAAAACATCAACTCTGATGACTACAAAGACTACTTAAAATTAAAAGCAAAGTATGAAACAAACAAAATCTAATTTTTCCTTCTTCAAAAAACGGCACATTTATGGTGTGTCGTTTCTTTCACATGAACATAACAATCCAAAAGAATTTTTCGCTACAATCACAAAAAAATAAAAAAGAGTCTGCTTGCGTCTTCCTAAAGGTTTTGGTAAAAACTATTTTACCCTCAGAGCTATTACCGCTACGACAAACCAGATAACGCTCAATGCAAATGCCTCTCGTGTACAAACTTTTCACATGCTAAACTTTAGCTCAGATGAACTTGAAGCGTTGGAAGAGGATGCCGAACTCACCGCCACCCTTTGCACGCTAGAACTCTCTGCCAAACCTTGCCATTGCAACTGCTACTTTTTTAAAAAAACAAAAAAAACTCTCAAACAATGCCACTCTCAAAAGAAAAATATAAACTATTTTAAAACTCTCAATAATGCAATCTCTCCTCCATTTTTATATGCCAACTCACAGACAATAAAAATATAACTTAGGAATTAGATTTATGAAAAACAAAATAACACTATCAATGATTTCAGTTGCTTTAATCAGCTCACTCCATGCAGAACAAGATATAACACTTGCACCCATTGAAGTTATAAGTGCCACAAAAACAGCTCAGTTACTTAAAGATGTTACATCAGATATCAATGTTATAACCAGCCAAGAGATAGAAGAAAAACATTACTCAACAGTGGCTGAGGCACTCAACAGTATCTCCGGAATCAGCTTTACAAACAATGGCGGTCTAGGTAAAACAACTTCCGTAAGTGTAAGAGGATTTGATTCAAAGAGAGTTTTAGTTTTGATAGACGGCATAAGATATAACGACATTACGGGTCTTTCAGGAGCTCCATTTTCTGATTTGATGATAAACGATATAGAACAGATAGAAGTTGTAAAAGGAGCTCAATCCGGTGTTTGGGGCGCGGACGCAACTGCCGGTGTAATAAACATTATCACAAAGGGCTCCAAAAAGGGTCTTCACGCTTCTACCACTGCTGAAGCAGGAAGCTTCAATACAAAAAAATATGGTGCGCTAGTTTCTTACAAAGATGACAACTACTATGTGAAAATAGATTCGCAAAAAATCACGACAGACGGTTTTAGCGCACAGGCTCCTAGAGGAGAAGATATAAAAAAGTATGAGAAGGACGGCTATACAAACACAACTTCAAATTTTAAGGCTGGATTGAATCTCGATCAATCAAACAAAGTTGACCTCTCTCACACCATCATAGACTCCTACACTGAATATGACGGATACAAAGACCCAAACGGGAATTTATACTCAACTACGAAAAACAGTTTTTCTCAAATCAACTTCAACCATGTTGACAGTTTCAATAAAGTTGACATTTATGCCAAAAAATCACTCTTTGAGAGAAACTATCCGCAGGGATATACAAAAGCGTATAACGGTGACATTGGGGAGTATGGTCTAAAATCAAATATCCCATATGCCGAGAGGAGCTTTGTAGTTGTCGGTGCCGACTACAAAATATTTGAACACAAAAATGAGTTGAACGAAAAATATAATAATAAGGGTGTTTTTCTTACAAACAACAACAAGTTTGATGGATTTACAGGAGGAAAAACTATTCTTACAGAGTCCATTAGAAGTGACATGTACGACTCATTTAATGACAAGATTACCGGTAAATTAGGTCTCAAACACATGAACGAAAAGATTGAAGGGCTTATTACAAGTGCAAATATCGGAACGGCGTACAATGTGCCAACTCTTTATAACCTTTATGACCCGATGTACGGAAATAGTAATTTGAATCCGGAAAACACGCAAAGTTATGATGTGACAATCGGGTACAATGATTTTAAAATCACCTACTTTAACAGTGATGTAACCGACATGATTGATTACGATTTTACAACTTCAAGATACAGTAATATAGCCGGAAAATCTAAACTTCAAGGGTACGAGTTGGAATATAGCACAAATATAACAACTGCGTTTGTGGCAAATGCAAACTATACACTGCTAGATGCCAAAAACAGCGATAATAAAGTATTGGCAAGAAAACCGCAAAAGAGTATTAAAGCCGGTATTGATTATTATGTCTCTGAAAATTTGCACTTTGGTTTAAACGGTGAATATGTCGGCAAGAGGTTTGAAAAAGATGATGAACAAGGCATGCAAACCGGAGAGTATGGGATTGCAAATTTTGTTGCCAACTACGATATAAACAAAAACTTTCAAACATACATGAAAGTGGATAATCTAACAAACAGATACTTTCAAGTGGTCGATGGTTATGCGACTGCGTCAAGAAGCGGATATATAGGAATGAAGGCTCTTTTTTAATGATAAAACTTTTTTTACTTCTTCTAATCACTTTTTCTCTCTTTGCAGGAGAGAGGATAGTAGCCCTCTCCCCGTCAATAAATGAGATAATTTTTGCGCTGGGCAAAGGCGATGATGTAGTAGGCAATACAAGCTACTGCGACTATCCCGAGGCATCGCAAAAGATAGCAAAAGTCGGAGGTTACTTCGACCCTTCGCTGGAGAAGATTCTCTCACTCAATCCAACCCTTGTCATCATGCAGCAAAACAGCCACCAACTAAGTCAAAAGCTGCAACAACTTGGAATAAAAACTCAGGTTGTAAAAATTGACACCCTCTCGGAGATAAAAAATTCTCTACTGGATATCGGAAAAACTTTAAACAGACAAGAAGATGCCCAGATGGTAGTAAATAAGATAGATCAGGAGCTGCAAAAGCTAAAAAACATCACCGCAGATAAAAGAATTTTAATCGTCATAGGACACAACACCTCTCTTGCTTCAAGAATTTTTGTCGCAGGTCAAAACCTCTATTTTGACGATATTATCAACGGGAGCGGAAACAGAAATGCCCTGCAAAGCCAAAGAAAAGGGCAGCCTATTTTAAACATGGAGAATATTATTGCATGTAATCCCGATATTGTTATACTTTTGGCACACTCCATGCATGAGAAGGGTTTAAGCAAAAATGATTTAACGGCTCCGTGGAGAGAACTCCCTATAAATGCAGGCAGAACGAACTCCATTTACATTATTGATAAACTCTACGCAGGCATTCCGAGCGACAGATTGGTCTATTTTTTACAAGATTTTCAAGCAATTTTAAAGGATTACAAAAAATCCATCTCTGCAGAAAAAAGGCTCTAATATGCTTAAAATAAACCACTTCAGCAATGCTATACTCAGCGAGATAAACTTTCACCTCAAAGAGGGCGAGAACCTAATATTGCTAGGTTCAAACGGTGCCGGCAAATCTACTCTGGCAAAAGTTGCATGCGGCATTCTTTACTCGAATAAAGTTGAACTCTTTGGTGAAAAGCTGGAACTTTTACATGCCAAAAAAAGAGCGGAACTTATAAACTACATCCCTCCGAAACTGGAAATTTTTGACGACTACATCTCACTCAAAGAGTATCTTGAACTAAGCAGACTCCATTCTTCACTGCATGTGGATGAAGTTATCTCTCTTTTAAATTTGGATACGCTAGCAGATAAGCCATGTAAAACTCTCAGCAGCGGTGAACAGCAGCTAACCATGCTTGCTTCATCGATACTGCATGGTGCCAAACTTACCATCTTTGATGAACCGACGGCAAATTTGGATCCGAAAAAAACGTTGCAGGTATATGAGATGCTAAAGAGCGATGTGATTAAAAACAGAATCATCATAACCCATGACTTGAATCTGGTTCACAAACTGGGGTATAAAATACTCTACATGCAAGAGGGAGAGGTAGAGTTTTTTGATGAGAATAAAAAGTTTTTTGAAGCGTCAAACTTGGAAAAACTTTTTGGCTCAAGCATAAAACATATAGATGGCTATTTTGTGGTGAATATATGAAATATATATTTATTATTCTCTCCATAGCCCTTCTTCTTACGGCTCCGTTCTTTGGGCAGATTGAGTTGCATCTTTTTAACATAAACTATACGGCTTCTATGGATTATAAACTCTTCTGGGATTTGAGACTTCCTAGAATTATTGTTGCCTTTTTCACGGGTGCACTTCTTGGTCTGAGTGGTCTCATTTTTCAATCGCTCTTTAGAAACCCTATGAGTACACCATTTACGCTTGGTGTGGCGAGCGGAGCGACCTTGGGAAGTGCCTTTGCAATAGTTTTCGGCTTTGTCACGCTCGTCCCTATTTTTGGCTTTTTCGGAGCACTTCTGACCATTGCGATACTCTTTAGCATCGCCTCCAAAATTAAAGGTTATGACACCTCATCGCTCCTACTGGTGGGTATCGCTCTCTCATTTTTTTATAGTGCCTCACTTATGATTCTCTTTTATCTCAGTAGTCAATCTCAAAGCTATGAAATACTCAGATTCACCATGGGAAGCCTCGATGTAGTTGGAATCAGAGATACCGTTCCGGTTATTGTTGTAAGTATTTTGCTTCTTTTCATCTCCCTTCAATACAAAAAGGAGATTAAGCTGCTTCTGACCTCCTATGACAACGCCTTTTTAAAAGGGGTAGAAGTTCGCAAAATCAACACTATTCTCTTGGTATCGGTCTCAATCGCCATCGGAGTTGCTGTGAGCATTACCGGACCTATCGGCTTTGTCGGGCTTATAGTGCCTCACATACTCAAAGCCATTTACAAAAAAAGTGCCGACAAACTCCTCTTGATTACATTCTTTTACAGCGGTATATTTCTGGTTGGGTGCGATTTAATAGCAAGAAATTTAGGAACGGCTTCGGATGTACCCATAGGAGTTGTCACCTCATTTCTGGGCGCTCCATTCTTTATATACCTCATCATAAAAAGAGAAAAGAGATGAAAGCTTTATGCATCAGCGCGACCGCTTCAAACCAAGGCAAAACGATACTTACAACGGCTCTGCTCTACTACTTTAGAGATTCCGTGAGACCCTTTAAGATAGGACCGGATTTTATAGATCCCCAGTTTCATACCAAAATATGCTCCACTCCCTCCGTAAACCTTGATACTTTCATGATGAGCGAAGAGCAGGTGCAATGGATATTTCAAAAATACAGCGACAAAAAAATTTCGATTGCTGAGGGAGTGATGGGTTTTTATGACGGCATGGATATGGGATGCAGTGCATATGATGTCTCCAAACTGCTGAAGATTCCAACCATCCTTCTTCTTGATGGAAGCTCCAGCTACATAACCGTCTCTGCCGTTTTGAAGGGGCTAAAAACATACAAAGACGACAACACCATAAAGGGGGTAGTTTTAAACAAACTCTCTTCGGCTTCCCACTTCGAGCTTATTAAAAATCAGATTTTAAAAGATTTCTCGGATGTCGCTGTTCTCGGGTGGATAAAAAATGATTTAACCTCTTTGAGCGATACCCATTTGGGGCTTGATTTGGAGGATATCTCAAAGATAGAGAGCGTTTCAAAAGAGGTGCTTGAAAATATAGATATAAAAATGGTTGAAGATTTGGCACATGCAACTCGAATGTGCCAAAACGAAGAGAGAACGAACAGTGAATGGTACCCCTTTGAAAAAATTCAAAGAATAGAGAAAAAACTGGCGATTGTAAATGATGCAAATTTCTCCTTTTTGTACCATGACAATGTTCAATTTTTAAAAGAGATTTTTAGAGAGGTCAGTTTTGTCTCCTCCGTAAAAGATGAGCGAATTGATGCGGATATTGTCTATATTCCGGGCGGTTATGTGGAGACGAAAGAGAGCTATGAGAGAGTAAAAGAATCGTATAACTTTAGAGATTCACTCATAACGCATGCCAAAACAAAACCCATATATGCCGAATGTGCGGGGATGCTCTACCTCGGAAACTCCGTGGATGAGAAGAAGATGTCTGGAATTTTAGATCTGAATTTTACCCTCCACAATAGGTTCCAGAGAATGGGGTACTACCACAACTCCAAAAACATCAAAGGGCATGCTTTTCACTACACAAATATTGTAGATGAAAAAGAGGGAACGGATAGACTCTTCAAAACAAAAAAAGATGAGGGAAAAGTGGGAAGCTGGCAAAAAGGGAGAGTTTTTGGAACATACCTGCATGTAATGTTCAGAAGCAACACCAAAATAATTGACACGCTATTTTAAAGCCATTAACTATTTTGTATGCACCATCATCTGCATAAATTTTCTTAAAAGCACTGCATCAAGGTGGAGTGAATCCTCTTTCATAAGCTTAAATGCATCGTAAGTGCTCATGGGTTCTTTGTAGGAGCGTTTTGTTGTCAGTGCATCAAAAACATCGCAAATTGCAATAATTCTAGGAAAAAATTTTAACTCATCATTGATTAAATTATCAGGATACCCTTTCCCGTCAAGTCTCTCATGATGATGCTTAATTCCGCTGAGAACTTTTTCATTTTTTATGCCTAAACTTTTCGCAATTTCGTATCCTAATCTTGGATGCTCTTTGATTGTGGCAAACTCCTCTTCGTTCAGCTTTCCATTTTTATTGATAATATCTAAGGTGATTTTACTCTTGCCCAAATCGTGCAAAATAGCGGATATACCCAAATACTCAAGTTCTTCTTTGTCTAGTTTTAGGATTTGCCCAAAAAATATGGCATATACAGCCACATTTATGGAGTGCGTATGCGTGTAATAATCATGCTCTAAAATATTTGACAAAGATTCAATCGTACAGCGATCGTTTGTTATAAAATCTACCATCTCTTTGGCATTTTCATCTATAAAATCCAAGCTATCAATAGTTGTTATACTGCTAAAGACATTTTTTATATTATCAGCCGTCTTGCAGTAGAGTATTTTCGTTAGTTCGATTATATGGTCGTTTTTCACATGTTGTTCGTCTCTGCTTAAATGTTTTACAAATTCACTATTTATCAAAATATTCTCACTTATTTTTTATGTTACCCAATCTAAAGAACTACCAAAATAAGTCCATATTTAAAACAGCATCAAGCACGCTAAACGATTATCGAGCCAATAAACTTTTTATTTTTATAGCCGTCGAATTTACCTGAACTCTTTACTTTTACTATGTAATCACTTAAGTAATATGCATCCGAGAAGCAAACAAGCTCATTATCCAGTCCAAAATACGACTCATAACTCTTCAAACTTTCAATCCAATTTATCTCTTTTTTATTCGTACTTGCCGACGAAACACCTTTCTCGATTTGAGCCAAATAAGCTATTTTAAACTCTTGTGCTATAAGATGAATTGTATATTCTACATCCAAATATTCTTCAAATATTTTTAGCAAGCCCATGGCATCACCATTTTTAGCTATTTCATGTGCTTCTCTTTTTAAGTTTAAAAATCTTTCATGGAACTCTATAAATGGCAAAAATGTTTCATACTCCGACTCATTTTCTACTAAGTTATAAACCACGCTTATATTATTATCCATTATATTTTTAGATAAAAATTGCTTATTATTGAGTACATTTATCTTCTGCTCAACTCTTTGTTTTAAAGGTAAAAAATCTTTCAAATACTCGGCAACCTCTAACGCTTTTGCAAAATTCTGTTCTTGTTCATAGATTATTAATTTTGAAAATGTTTGATTTCCTATAAGGAGCACCCTGTTATATATCTCTTCATCTTCAAGAAATTTGTTTTGTCTTACGAGTATAAAATAGAGTTTGAATTTTCTCTCTTTTATTAAATTATCTGCAGAGACAAAGACCTTATATCTCACTAACAAATTATTTATCAGCTCTTTTTTTGATTTTATGAGAGCAAATTCATATAAAGTATCTCGTGCCTTGGCTACACTTTGCAAATCGCCTTTACTAAAGAGTAATTTGCAGTTGTGAAAAACTTTTATGAAATATTTTTCAAGCGATTCATAATCTTTGGTTTTTTTTAAAAATTCTTTTTCGTCCGCCGTTTGAAATGCTTCTATATATTTCTTCTCTGCAATAAATTTTGTAAATAGAGCATAGTGCTCAATATGTCCTAAACAAAAAAGGTACTCGTCATGTCTTGATTTATTAAAAAAGAAGGGCGTAACTAACTTTTTGGCTTCATCTTTTTGGTTAGACACAAGCGATTTTTTTGCATCTGATAAAGTATCATCCCAAGCCTCGTCAAATTTTTTGGCACTCTCATGGATTGCCAAAAAGATATTATTTTCAATTAACTGACTTGCTTCATAAAATTTATTAAGCTTGAGATTGAGTATAAATTGTTCTAAATTACTATTTAAATTAATAACTTTTATCTCACCGTCAATAAAGCTGATATATAACTCATCTGCAAAAATTTTCAGAAAAGTTACTCCGCTGTTATCGAGCGTTATCGTCGATAAAATCTCCATTTTTTCATAGTTTACAAGATACAAAGTTTTGCCCTTTGTGCCTACTAAAATGCATGAATTTGTAACTTCTAAAATACTAGTCGGCCACTCATCGAATGAAAATTCCGACACATGTACCTCATTTGTCTGCATGTCAAAAAGATTTAATTTTTTATTTCTGCTGATGCAAATAAGCTTAGAGTTGTCATCTGAAAATAGAGACCGCTCAACGACATCGGCACTCACAAAAGCTTTTGTTTCGCATGCACGGTCAAAATAGTAAACTGCATTTGTTTTATCAAACGAGTGAATCGAGGAAAATTTATCATTTTTTGAAAATGTAATATTTGAAATGTAATCAGGTCTCGTTTTAAGAGAGCTGATAATTGTATTATCCGTCAATGAATAAAAAAAGACCTTTCCATCTTCTCCGCCGATAGCGATAATATCGGATGCGTTGTTAAATGCCACACTACTTACAGGTTTTCTATGAAATGAGAGCGTTGCTATGTTTTGTAACTCATCGTTATGGAGTAGCAAAAAAGATTTTGGTGAATTGGATGCAGTAAAAAAAGTATCCATGTTAGATGAAAGTGCAAATGATTTTTCATATACATGTCTCGTTTCAAATTCACTGCTTAACTGCTTCTTTTCTAGCAACTTATATGAATTATTACTGTACACCAGCAATAGATACTGGTTTGTAAGCAGTACAATTTTTTCATGAGATATAGACATAGACAAGATAGAACTATCTGTTCTTATGGATGTTAATAAATCAAACATTGAGTGAGTCTCCACCGCTATACTTCGTGTACAGCTACATCAATCAGCAGTATTAAATAAAAATTTTCTTCCTCAAGATGTTTGCTATAGAGATAAAATTCGACCTCTTCATCAAAAATTGCAATTAAAGCTTTTTGTGAACAATTTTCCTGAAAAGCAGAGCTCATATCTTTCCAATCCAAAATAGAGCCACCGCAAACATACCCCTCTTTTTTTATAAAGAGAGATTCGAGACTTATTTTTGAATTGTCCAAATATGAAAATTTACTATTAAATATATCATTAGAGAAGTGTATAATCGCATCTTTATCGACAATAACAGCACTTGCAGGAATCATCTTGAGAATATCTTGAAAATGTATATCGAGTGCCATATTAACGCTATCGCTCAACTCTTTAAATTGAAGATTTTTGAGCTCACTTATATCTTGTCTTATGCCTATGTATTCAACAATTTCGCTGTTTTCATCCAGTATAGGCATAATGGTCGCTTGAACAAAATAGCTTTTTCCGTTTTTTGCTCTATTTTCTACTACGCCTCTCCATGTCTCTTTTGCCTGTATTGTCTCCCACAGCTCTTTAAAAGCCTCGCGAGGCATATTCGGAGATCTTACAATATTATGATTCTTTCCGATAAGTTCATCACTTGTATAACCGGAAATCATGCAAAATTGATCATTTACATAAGTAATTACGCCATTCAAATCCGCTTTGGAGACGATTGTTGATTTATCTATCGCTTTTTTATACTCTTCCAGCGTCTTATTTTTAGAACGCAACTTTTCCAGCGTTGAATTTACTTTTCTTAGCAGCTCATTAAATGTTTTTTCGAGCATGTATAGCTCATAAGTTTTAGGAGTACAAGTGATTGATTCTGCGTAATTTTGGCTCTCTTTTACAACTTTAATAGATGCGACAAAGGTTGATATAGGATTTATAAATATTTTACTCATTAAAAATTGAAAGATAAAAAATGTAGCAATAATCGCAACTATTGTGAAAACTAAAAAATAGGTAATAATCTGGTCAAGGGGTATTCTTATATCATTGGAGGGGAATGTCATATCAATTACACCGTTCACATCTCCCACTTTTGCGTTGTAATGACAGGTTATACACTCCTGTTTTACAACCATAGGACGAATATATCTCATTTTATTATCATCGGCTGCAATAAAGAGTGTCTCCCCTTTGAGTCCTTGTTGTATTAAAGGGTCGTCAAGCCCACTTTTTTCTGTTGCAATTGAGCCAAAAAGTTCCTCTACGAGAGTACTCCTATATGTTTTAATATTGAGACCTTCCTTAAGGTTATTCAATCTTGCAATAATCTTGTACAAATCGTCTCTCGCCCAACCATCTTGCATTTTTGTGTATAAAACCTCAAATGCCAATTCGCTTGTCTTTTTTGCATCATCTTCAGCAAGATTACTGAGTGCCATGTTTCTCATATAAGTACTAGAAAAGTAGGCGAACACGATGCCGACTAATGTCATAATGACAATAATTTTTAAAAATAATTTTTTATTCGTAGTGAACTCTTTTTCCATCATAGCAACTACCTCTGATTAATTTAGTTTACTATACTACTTTCATAATTATAAAATTTATATGAATTTATGTACATTTTTATTAAGAAAGACATTTAAGTAACTTTTCATCACATTGGAACAGAATGTACTGGTAAATAAACATAACTTATACAAATTGGTTTAATAAACACGCCTCTAAACATAAAAAAATTATACTCTGATGAGGATAGCTTTTTTGATGATGCAAATTTAAAGAGACTTTATAAAGTTATAGATGCCATTCCATCCAGGAGAAGATGGAATGAAAAAAGAAGATTGAATGAAAATATACTTTCTTTTTGACCGATGTTACACACTCGCCTAAAGCTACTCACATAAAATGTAAGAGAATAACGGTGATGTCATGTACTTTTAGAAAAGTGCACAGTATTAGTTTTTAACTTGATAAAATTGAAAAAGTTTATCAAAGACTTTTCCAATTATAGATTCAATTCCTCCAGTAAACTAAAGCTTAACTGATTTAGAATGCAGCAAACAACATGAGAGTTGTGAGTTGGTCTCCATTTCCTGTTGAACTGCTAGTCGCATCGCCTGAATAAAGCTCATGATTAATTTGCAGTTGGAAATTTTCTGCAAGTTGATAAGTACCACCCAATAATATTGCATCATCACTGCTTTTTGTTGTTTTACCATTGTCGCCATTGCGGTAACCGAGCGTTAGCGTTGCTGCTCTCGGTATTACACCTAATTCAGCTGATATAGCAGTGGCACTCTTTGTCTCAGAATTTGAATTAAATAGATTTTTGTTACCACTAGTAGGTGAACCATCCGCTTGTGCGTGAGAGAAATAAACGCCAAGAGGGAAACGACCAACACTCCCTTGTGCCTGTGCATCAACAGACCATGCATCAGTATCTACATCTATACCAGTGCCAGCTGTAGTGCTATCTTGAGTCGCTTGTCCAGTCCAATATTGAACCCCAAGACCTAAATCCCATGCTCCAACCATTGGTGTAACAGCTGCACGAAGATAGGTTGCAGATGGAGAACCTTCTGTATTGCTATCTACAGAGCGAGGTGACCATTTGCTCACATTAGCAAAAAATAGTGAATTACTAGCCACAAAAGCGGCACCCTCAGCCATAGTTGCCGTACCGATATATTGTTGTGCAGAAAAGCTTTTGCGCGCTTCGATTATACGCTGACCTCGCACTGCACCAGTATTTAAAAGTTCAAATCCGTACGAAACACCTTGCGTAACAGTTGTAAATGGAATTAAACCAATATTGATGCCAGATACATCGTAAATGATAGGTACTTTTGCACTCTCAAGAACACTTTCTCCACTATTATTTAGATTTATATCAAGTATAAAGCCAATATTTTTACTTGCGCGCCCTGCGAGTTGCAAAAGAAATTCATCTGGAAATTGCAATTGACCGTCATTCGTCTTATAACTGTTAGTGGTAGTAGCTGGTCCATTAGACTTTTGATAACGAATTTTAGTCGTGATTCCGGCATTAAGCACTTCTGGAATTGATAGGCTATCAGCATCAATCAAACCTTGTTTTCCCATCATTGTGTATCCGCTAGCTTTGAAAGCTCGACCAGTTTCGTTTAGCGATGGATAGTGTTGAAAGTGGCAAGATGAGCACTCCATTCCTGTTTGTCTCGCAAAAGCCGGCATTGCTTCACTCGGTGTAGCAACAATAAAGGTTGCTAAAGCGGCGACTGCTGTTAAGACGGATTTAAATTGTATTTTCATATTTTTATTCTCCATTTGTAAAAATTTTGTTATGCAAACCATCATGAATTGCATCTATTTTCATCAATAGAACTTCACTAGAGAAACTCTATTTGTATATAAAATTTCACTTTAACTCTTGGTTTTTTTCATATTTTTTCTCCTTCCCCATTTATTTGTACAACAACAATACACCAAGATAATGAATATTTAATGAAGATTTGTGACATAGTATGCGGTTATGTCTAAAATAATTTTAATAAACTTCTTGCAAAACTATAAAAATAGGCACTAAAATTTCTGTTAAAACCGCATTATGCAAGAAGTCTATTGAGTAAATACGAACAATTGACTAAAAAAGTGAAAATTTAGAAAAAGCTTCTGCTCGCATCAATGTATTAAAAATATAAGTTCATTTTTTTGATAGAATAACAATCTTTTTGATGAAAATAATAAACCAGAATTATGCAGTAGATATTTCTAAAAATTGTTTATGCTTGTGTTTAAGGGATGTTTAGTAAAAAAAAATTTAATGTTCTACTGCATAATTTTGGATAATGGATGAATATGTGTAAACTGTGTGTATGGTTCTTACTACTTTTAATTGTCAATAGAGGCACAAAATGAGTTACCAATCTTGGTTTGAAGCACATGCACAGAAGCATAAATCCATTGTTTATAAACTTACAAAAAAGAATTATACACAAGAGCAAATCATCGACTATTTTGATTTTGATAATATGATCAAAGAGGAGCCTGATTTTTGCCCTTTGTACAAGGAAAACAAAAAGTGCCATGCGATGGAGGAGCTCAACTGTTACCTCTGTGCCTGCCCAAACTTCCGCTTTAAAGATGAGGGGATTAAAAAAGTAGGGGAAAAAGTGCAGTATAGCCTCTGCTCCATAGATTCTAAAGATGGAAAACAGGGTGAATATGGCGACAAAATTCACCAAGACTGCTCCAAGTGCAGAGTTCCCCATCTCAAAAGTTATATTACTAAAAACTTTGATTTGGATTGGAAAAAGATTATGAAAAAGTGCAGTTTATAGATGGGCGTTAAAACTATAATTACGCTTGATGCGTTAAACAGAGTATTCCCTTCTTATAATTTTATTCATATACAGGCAACTAGTTCTGGCGTAATGGATACCACATATATAATCTCTACAAAAGAGAATAGCTATATTTTAAAAAAATATGAAAGAGATATTTTCAATATAATTTATACAAATATGCAACTTCTCAATGAGTTGAAATCTTTTGGATTAAATGTTTCTATTTGCATAGATGAAAGCAACGAGCTGTACATATACGAAAAATTACAAGGCGAACAGCCAAAAAATATAAAAATTCACCATATACAAGCTCTTGCAAGATTTATGGCAAAAATGCATACTTATACCTACAGAAAATGCTCTAATTCCAACTTTCTAAATAAAGATGAAATAGAAGTATTTTTATCTTATACAAAATCAAACTTTTATTTTTACTATAAAAAACTAGAATTGTTAAGAACTAATATTTCAAAATGTGATGGAATAATTCACGGTGATATTTTTAAAGACAACACAGTTTTTGATGGTAGAAAAATTGGTGTTTTTGACTTTATAGAATCAAATTCTGGATCTTTTGTTTTTGATGTTTCAGTTGCACTTTTTGGCTTCAATGTAAAAAAAAATAACCTATTTTTTATTAATATATTTCTTAATACATATAATCAAAATTCACCTAAAAAAATTTCAAAAAAAGAATTATTATTATCTATGGAAATAGCAAAAATATTTTATTCACTCTTTGGAATATACATACATAAAAATACAAAAAGAGCTAAAATTGTACTTTCTGCTATATAGTACTTAACTCTTTTATATGATAAAATGAGTTTTTAACTTTAGCACTAAAAATGGATTCTTATGAAAGATAAAATATCAAAAATCAATATTAGCTTTATAGAAAAACTAGCGTTATCAATATTTGGCTTATTGGCAGGAATAATTCTTTCTAAACTGTTAAGGGATTCACTTATTGATTACTTTTCATTGTTTTTAATTTTCATTTTAACATTTTTGTATATATATTATAAACATTCTTCTCATGTAGAAAATATCTCAATTGTATTAACAGATTTATATTCAAGCGGTAAAGGAGATATTCAATACTTTGATAATACTGAAGAGTTTTATAAAACTAGCTCTGAGTATATTCTAAAATCTACACATGAAGTACTTATCTATAATGATTATTTTGGTCAAGAAAAACCACCTATGGGCTTTGATACTTCTGATAATTACTATTCAATGCTTGAAAAAAAACTAAATGATTTAAATGATTTTAAATACTCTTGTATTATAAGCGCTAACACTTTATCTGGAACAAAACTAAGTGAGAGATACAAAGAACATTTAAACTTTTTATTTGACATCATAAAAAATAAAAAATCAAATATAAAACCATTTGCTTTTGCTAATCAAAGTCAAAGACCACTCTATTTTTCATTTACGATTATAGACAACAATATTTTAAGGATACCTCTTAGGGGCATTGTTGACAATCAACAAGACAAGCTATTTCGTCCTGCTAAAATAATAGGAGGACTTATTATTAAAGACAATATAGAGATAATAAATCATTTTAGAGAAAAATTTAAAAATACAGAGCAACTAGCTATAAAATATAATACACTAGATGAAATAATTAATGACATTGTTTAAATAAATTATAATATGAAACATGGCGCAGGTATATACAAAGTGGCAAAAAAACTGGGGTGTGAAGCGGATGAAATCATAGACTTCTCATCGAACATAAACAGCTATAACCCTGACATTAGCATAACGCTCACGGATGCCTTGGTAGTAAAATACGGCGACAGCTCCTACTCTGGGCTAAAAAAAGCCATCGCAAAAAAGTACCAAATCAAAAAAAAGCAGATGGCTCTTTACAACGGGGCAACTTCTGCTATCTTTGAACTCTTAAAGAGTTTAAAAGAAAAAAGAGTTTACCTCTATGCGCCCCTCTACGGCGAATATGAAAAAGCGGCAAAGCAAGAAAAGAAAAAAATAATCAAAATCAACCGCTTTGAGAATCTCTATGAAAAACCAAAAAAAGAATCCATAGTTGTCTTCGTAAATCCATCCACTCCCGATGGCAAATATTACAACTTAGAGAAACTTTTTTCCATCTGGAGAGAGCAAAATTGCACAATAATTTTGGATGAATCTTTTTTGGAATTTGAAAGCCTCATCTCTTTGAGAAACCAAATCAATTATAATAATAAACTATATATAATCCAATCATTTTCTAAATTTAATGCATGTGCGGGCGTAAGAATCGGAGCGATTTTCTCTGGTTTTTCAAATATTGAAAGATTAAAAACCCCTCTTTGGAATCTCTCCTCTTTTGACGCTGAGTTTTTAACACAGAGGCTCCAAGACGAAACCTTTGAGAGCAAAAGTCAAGAGCTTCATCAAAGACATAAACAGGAGCTTTTTAAGATTTTAGAAGAGTCAAAACTCTTCACTGAAATACACCAAAGCGATTCAAACTTTTTTCTCACAAAATCAGAGAGAGCAGATAAGATTTTTGAGCATCTTCTGAAACATAAAATTTTGGTGAGAACATGCAGAAGTTTTGACTTTTTAGATAACAGCTATCTCCGCTTTGCGGTGAAAGAGACTAACACGCATAACAGACTGGCAGAGATTTTAACGGTTGGTTCTATACTTTACTAATGAAAAGAAGAACTTTATGAGTTTTTACATAAAAGACAAGCCCAATCTTATTACTGAAAACTTGATTCGGTTCACACCCAAATATTTAGTGTAATTATGGGTAAGAAACAAAATCAAGTGTTGAATGATTATTTTACACAGTTGCATTAGAGTGCGGATTAAAGTCGTACGATTACCATGAACGGAAAGAGATTTAGCCTTGAATACTTCCATTCTTAAAGGGTCAACGCATTGGATTCCTAATCCTTTCATAAATACTATCAGGAAATGGGAAGACTGCTTTAAACTCTTCTCGCCCTTTCATATTTCTCTGTGCTAAAACTGCTAGTATTTTCCCCGGTTTTTCTTCTTCGTCACGGGTAAAAAACATCTCTTTAAATTTCGCATGACTCACACGGATATTACCAAAAGAAGGATCAGCTAAATACGCATACTGTTCGTCCATTTTCTTGAGTACTGTAAAATGTTCCTGCTTCCGTATTTTGACAAAAACGATGACGGGAATCTGAAGTTTTTTCAGATCTTCTATTCCCAATGCAATCCCAACCGCTTTAAAACCTTGCGTTGAGGCGTATTGTGAGAGATCATAAAACGATAACCCGTTATTTTCTTCTTGGTTTTCAAGGGCAGTTGCTTCTTTCGTAATCCCTTTGGATTCTAATACACTTTTTAGAATCATTGCTTCAGAAACATTGGCATCATAATAATGACTCAGTAATGTAGCCAATGCCGCACTGCCACACGAATAATCATACCCCTGCCGAACCAATCTATTATTTTTGAATTCCACCCATGATTTTATCGGTGGATGAAGAATAAACTCTTTTTGAACGATAGTTACCCCTCCCCACAAAGAGAGTGAGATAATCAATAAAAATATAACTTTCATTAGTATTTGTACGAATAATTCAAAGTGATTGCACTTTGCGAATACATTGATGTATCGCTTTTCTCCATATCTGCACTGATAATACTTTTAGCGTTTATTTCATAACTCGTACCAAACATCCAATTCAGTTGACTTTGATTAATCGAAACATCACTACCGTCATACACATCTTTTTGTTTATACTGATACCTCACACCCCAATTCAAACTGGTATAAGGATTCACCGCAAAATGAATCTGAGGAGTAATATTTGCAATGTTTCCCATCTCAAGCGTATGATTATCATTAGAGCGTTTCTTGCTGTATCCGTACGAAGCTTTAATAAAAAAGACAATAGGGTCACTTGTATAGTAAGAGGAAACGAATACTGAACCGCTTTTGAGATAAAAATTTTGTTTGAGCGTTTCATCATAATCAATCAAATCGACCGTTCCTCCCACCAACACGGCAGGGTAATTATCTTCTCCTCTGACCTGATACACACCACCGACACCCGATGAATTAAATCCATCGCTATGGTGAGACTCTGCACCGCTAACACTTAAGCTGTGCTCTGTTGAATTGTACACATTTCCAAAGGCAAACACTTCTAAATCCTTACTCAGACCGTAACGCAATGCCAAAGTATAGAGCAATCGATCGCTTTGGCTCTCAGCACTTCCCATATAAGTCGGGACAGTAATATAATCGCCATTTGCACTTTGATATTGGACGAGACCTACATCTCCATGGTTACGCTGGAGATTAAGATATGAGATACTTATATCGCTTTGAATACGGTTTTTTTCAGTAAGTATTTCATCCACTTTTACCGCCTTGGCGGATAATAATAAGGGGATTATTCCCACAATAAACAATAATCGCATCAATAAATATT
Source organism: Helicobacteraceae bacterium (assembly GCA_947498025.1). GTDB lineage: Bacteria > Campylobacterota > Campylobacteria > Campylobacterales > Sulfurimonadaceae > Sulfurimonas. Next base: position 14,840 of record CANMJR010000019.1, on the reverse strand, counting down.
TATCGCAATAATGCAAAGTTATATCCAATAGCGAATATAACGGAATCGGTTTTAATAATTTCGCTTGATGCTTTTATATAATTGACTTCTGCTAACCATCGGTTATACTCATAACCTGCCGATAGTTTGTAGGAATTTCCAAATACTCCTGACGATTTTACAAACGACTTCGGATCACTCTCATGGTCTGCCGTACCAAAAGAGAATCCAATATAAGAAGTTGTGTCACCCTCATTAAAATAATAATTCATTCCAACACCATCATAATTATAACTCACATCTTTTTTCCCAAATGATGTATAGTTAAAAGAACCATAGTTGCCAATTGCTTCAAAAACGAATACAGTATTATTTGTAATACCAGTCCCTATACGAGTAAGAAAGACCGCTGATTGATTGTCGCTATTACTTTCTAAGCCATATGTCGTTTTCATAACTCCACTACCGATACCAAAAGCAATATTCAACCCTTTATGTCCTGACGAATCTGCCTGAAGTATTATAGTGAACAGCACAAATAATAATATTTTACGCATAAGTAACTCCTTTTACAATTTTTAAAATAGCCATATTGCACCAGAATAAACGCCAGGTATCGACACCATTGCTGCAGGTGGGAAAAGTGTTGTAGCAGTAAAGAAGAAGACACCATATATCACTGAGGGTCTTGAAAAATAACTTCTTATACTTTGAAACCAACCCGCTCCCTGTGTGTCAATCATCTCACTCGGAGAAAGAAGTGCAATGGTTTCAACTTTATCCGTACCAAAAAGAACCATACTGTCATTTTGATTCAATCTTTCAGGCATCATCTGAATTTCAGATGATGTAATACCCACTTGTTCAACACTTGTTAGCGTTGGCGAAGCGAACGCCATAGAACACATCAACGCTGATGCCACCAATATACTCAAACCTTTTTTCATAAAAAACTCCAAAAATAATATCATGAATATCCGAAGATATTCATGTAAGTGATAGTATCTCTCTCTCTCTCTCTTGATTTTTTATTAAAGTTAATTATAAAATATTATCTCCCCAATTTATTGTTTCATTCCTTCCAATTTTAATTGTTATTTAGTATTAAACTTCTTGTATAACTCATTAAAAAAACCTCGATGGAACTTCTCCTCTTTTGACGCCGAGTTTTTAACGAGGAGGCTGCAAGACGAAACCTTTGAAAGTAAAAGCAAAGAGCTTCACAAAATACATAAACAGAAACTTTTTAAGGGCACAATTTGCAAAAGAAGAGTTAAAATTTTTATTACTGTCTTGGTAAAGTTGGTTCAGAAAAAATCAAGCAATTATGAAGCTTTTTATAAAATGAGTATTGATACTATGTCAAATAAATCAGAGAAATCTAACATATAAAATTTACATGTTGGAAAAATTATAAAATATCGACATATCAAAAAAGGTAACAAAATGAACTCCCTCAGCATATTCGGCACAAGCTCTGACGCTGGTAAATCTACTCTCAGCTTTGCCATTACCTACCTCTTGCATCACCGTGGCATAAGAGTCGCTCCTTTTAAGGCGCAGAATGTTTCAAACAACTCCAAGGTTTGTGATGACGGTGGGGAGATTGCTATTCCTCAGCACTTTGCGGCGGAGGCTATCAGGATTAAAACCTCTCACTTTATGAATCCCGTTCTTCTGAAATCGGGCTCCAAAAACTCTGCACACATGATTATAAACGGAGAGAGTGTCGGTGAAAAGGATGTTTGGAGCTACTACCGAGATATTGATACGCTCAAACCGCATGCCAAGAGAGCTTTTAAAAAGCTTCTTAAAGAGTATGACTGTATTGTGGCGGAGGGTGCCGGGAGTCCCGTTGAGCTGAATCTGATGAGTAAAGATTTATCCAACATCTACATAGCGGATGAGTTTAACACCAAAATTATTTTGGTTGCCGACATAGAACGGGGCGGTGTTTTTGCCTCTATCTACGGGGTATATAACCTGCTTCCGAAGAAACTCAAAAACAGTGTAATCGGGGTTATCGTAAATAAATTCCGAGGAGATTTGAGCCTTTTTGATGAGGGTGTGCAGATTATTGAGGAGAGATTCGGCATAAAAGTGCTTGGAGTTGTGCCGTTCAAACCCTTTAACCTCGGCTTTGAAGACAGCGCATCCATCATGAACTATGTTCAAGAGCTAAGCAAAAGCATCATCAAAGTAGGCGTTATCAAACTTCCGCACATCAGTAACTTTACCGATTTTGAGCCGCTTGTAGCAGACAGTGAAATTGAACTCTCCTTTATCTCAAGCCCGAGCGAGATTGCATCATGTCAAGTAGTTGTTATTCCCGGAAGCAAAAGGGTTGTTGAGGATTTGTTATGGCTGAGAGAGCATGGATTTGAGGAGAAGCTCAGCTCAAAAGAACAAACAGTAGTCGCTATTTGCGGCGGGTACGAGATGATGTTTGAGCGTATCCTAGACCCTTGGCATGTAGAGTCTGAAGCGGAAGAGACAAAAGGGTTTGGGCGGATAAAAGGCGATGTGGTTTTTGAGAAGAAAAAGAGAGTAAAAAAGGGAACCTACAACCTTTTTGGCGCTATTGTCGATGGATACGAGATACATAACGGTGTTGCAAAAAAGAGAACAAAAAAGAAAAAAAATCTCTACGGAACATTTGTTCATGGACTTTTTGATAGCGATGCGTTAAGATATACTCTATTTAATGCTATTGACAAGCGCTACTCCGGCTATAATTTTGGGGAGTACAAAGCCAAATCAATAGAAGAGTTCACAAGACATATCGAAGAACATGTTGACATAAACTTTATACAAAGAGCACTGCATGAGTAATATTTTAATAACGCTGTTTGCTTACCTGATAGACAGAATTTTTGGTGAGTTTAGTTTTTTTAACAAGAGTACACTGAAACACCCTATCGTGGCTATCGGCGAAATGGTTACTTATTTTGAAGATAGATTTTATCAAAACTCTGTTTTACGAGGGTTTTTTCTTGTCGCTTTTGTCCTAGCAATTACAGGTACAATCGCCCTGATTGTAGATCATTTTTTGGCTGAATTCCACACACTTTTGTACATAATCGCATCATCGTTTGTAGCTTCCATGTTTATCGCTCACAAGATGCTCTATGATTCGGTAAGAAGTGTATTATCGGCTGAAAATAAGAGAGAAGCAATCTCTCAGCTTGTAAGTCGTGATGTTGATAAAATGAGTGAGAGCGACATATACAAGGCAGACATAGAGACCTATGCCGAAAATCTTAGCGACGGAGTTATTGCTCCGCTTTTTTATCTTCTGCTTTTTGGACTGGTGGGAGTTGCTCTTTATAAGGCAATCAACACCATGGATTCGATGGTTGGTTACAAAAATGAAAAGTACGAGCAATATGGAAAAGTTGCCGCCATTCTTGATGACATTGCAAACTTTGTCCCCTCTCGCATAACCGCTCTCTTAATTATGCTGCTCTCAAAGCAAAAGAACAACTTCTCATTTTATGAAGATGCCAAAAAACATGAGAGTCCAAATGCAGGCTATCCAATCACGGCTATGGCTCAAGCTCTGGGGTTAAAACTAGGCGGACCAACCTCTTACTTTGGCAAACTAAAAGAAAAAGCTTTCTTTGGAGAGGGCAAAGAAGAGATTGCGAGTGAAGATGTCGAGCGTGCCTTAGAGTTTAGAAGCAAGATAGATTTAGCACTTCTAATTTCACTTACTCTTCTTTATTTATTGCTGAAGATGTAGTCGCAATAACCCTATTTCTGCCGGCTCGTTTTGCCTCATACAGAAGCTCATCCGCCTCTCTGTAAAGCTCTTCTAAATCTTCAACAGAGTTGGCATTTTTAACAACCAAGCCAAAAGATGCAGTCAAATATTTGCTTGCACTGTTTTGTTTATGTGCTATATGTAAATTTTCTATATTCTTCCGCATGCTCTCTACAAGCTCTTTCGCCTCTTTTGCACTTAAACCTTTAAACAGAACTCCGAACTCTTCGCCACCAAGTCTGAAACAATAATCATCCGCTCTGTTGAGAGACTCTTTCATAGCTTTTGCAATGTTTTTGAGAGCTTCATCTCCGGTGGCATGCCCATAAGTGTCATTGTACTGTTTGAAAAAATCAATATCCAACATAGTAAAGCAGATATTCTGATTCTCTCTCTTTGCACTGTTGATTAGCTTTGGAAAGATCTCATTAAAATATCTTCTGTTGTAGAGCAATGTCAATTCATCTGTAATAGAAAGATCCTCAAATCTTTTTTCAGCCTCTTTGCGGCGCTCTATCTCGGCACTCAATCTTCTGTTTACAAAAACTACCACGAACATAATAATGGTAAAGAGTATAATTACTATGCCTGCCCATTTCAAAATAGCTGCATGATTATCATCTTTCTCATACTGTACCGATACCCATTTATTAAAAATTTCTTGCTGCGTAGTGGATGGTATAAGATTTACCGCTTTGTCAAATATTTCTTTTAAAATCGGTTCATCATTTCTGGTAGCAACACTTAAATCCCATGTATCGCCAAATTTTCCCGCAATTTTGAGCTCGCCTATATACTCTTTTTGTATATTATAACCGGCTGCAACCAAGGTATCTATATAAGCAAACAGCGCACCGCTGCACACCTTATCCAATCCCTCTTTTATACTTTCTACATCCTCAATATTTATGCGAGGATACCTCTTTCTGAGTATCTCTCCATAAGCGTAGCCTTTTATTATGCCTATCTTTTTATCTGTAATTTGTATTATGTCATCTATATAAAGTTCATCGGGTCTTGTCACAATGACGACAGGAGTTTTAAAATATGCTTTTGTAAAATCAAGGTAGGCTTCTCTCTCTTTTGTAGGCATAGCCAAAGATAAAATATCACACTTTCTCTCTTTTAAATATGTGATAGACTCCGCCCAATTTTTAGTAGTTACCATTCTAATCGGAATACCAATAGATTTTTCAAAGAGTGCTACATAATCGGCACCGATACCTATATATTTACCGCCCTCATTTTTCTCAAACGGCATCCAATCCGGGTCTATACAAATATTGATAACTTTTTTCTCTTTTAAATAGCTCTTCTCTTCTTGTGTGAAAATATTTCTGCTCATTACAGGGTCAAAAATATACTCTTCTATCGGAACATTGTTTTTTATAAGTCCATATTTTTCATAAACAGCAAGAGTAAATTCTACCCGCCCCTTATCAATCGTACCAAGAGGAATGCTTTTTTGCTGCGTCAACTGCTCCAGTGCATCTGCTTCATATCTTAAATGCTCTATGGATTTATCTGTTGCATATTTCTTTTTGATAAGCTCTATAATCTCCTTTTTATGCTCAAACGCATACTTCCACCCTTTAAGAGTCGCTTCTTTAAATTTCTCTACTCTTTGAGGATTTTCAGTTGCCTCTTTTATGCTGGTAAAGAGCATATCACCATACAAATCAAAGCCGTAATTGGCTGGATTTATAATATTTATCTCCGTGTTCATCTCTTTAAAATAGAATGGTTCATTGCTCAAATAGGAAACATACGCATCCGTTTTTTTATCTGCCAAATAGGTGTAATTTGTCTCCTCTTTAACCCTTGATAGAGTGGGTTCAACATGGAGGCTTTTAAGCATTGCAAGAATTCCAAAGCCGTCAATATCTTTTTTATAAAAGGTTACATCTTTGTTTTGGAGTTTATAGGGGCTGTCAATTCCACTGCTTTTGAGTGTTACAAGTACATTTGGAGAGTGTTGAAAGATAGCTGCGACAATCACCACAGGCTCTTGTTTTGCCTTATGTAAAAAGAGTACAGAGTCAGCAATTCCATACTCCGCTTCACCGTCTATTACCTGTTTTATATTGCTTTTGTTTAAATCTCTTTCTCTGATTTCTACATCTAAGCCGATATCTTTATAATACCCTTTTTCTAGAGCAGCATAATAACCGGCAAATTGAAATTGGTGCAGCCACTTCAGCTGCAACACAACCTTTTCATCACCAAAAAGTGCACCAAACAAAAATAAAAAAGCAAACAGAAACTTTCTCAAAAAAAACCTCATTTATAAAACATATAGATATTCATTCTACTATACTATTTGTTAAATCGGCATTTATAACTGCACTTTTTGCACAGCTCTTCAACAGCCTTTGCATGTGCAAAGCCCTCAACTATCGCTTTTGCTCTCGAAGAATCAAGAATATTTTTGAGCGCTGTTTCATGCAGATTACCGAGATTTATCACACCCTCGGCGTCAAGGCAGCATGGCACGACAGTTCCATCCGCCAAAATTCCGATATGAGATTTCAGACCATGACATGGTGCGTCACTCTCATGCGAACTGCCAAGAGAGGGCCACTCAAAATAGTTGTCAAAATTGAGAAGTATCTTCGGGGCAAGACGGAGGGATTTTATTTTATCTCTGTAAATCTCATCTGTATCTATTTGCGTACCGAAGAAACCCTCCAATTTTTCAAATAAAAGGCTGTTAAACTCAGCCTCAGAACTTTTTTCATCAAGATTCCAAACCCGCAGGTTTATAAAGGGTTTCGGGTAACTCTGCAGTTTATCGCCGCATGCCTTGAAAACAGCGTGCATGTACTCTTCAAAAGTTAGGTTTAGAGAGTTTTTATTGTAGCTGTTGAGTGAAATATTGAGCTGGCGCACACTTGCATGGAACAGCACTTCCATAGGCGTTTTACTCAGGTAATATCCGCTGGTCGTAAGTTCCACCTCAAAGCCATATTTTTCTGCAAGTTCCAGATAATCAACCAGATTGGAGAGGGTCAAAGGATCGCCCATCACATGAAAAGCGAGAGATTTTGTATAGGGGCGAAGCTCTTTTAAAACATATTCAAAAAAGAAAAGCGGCATCGTTTTGACAGGCTTCACCTTCGGCGGACAAAATGTACATGCCAAACCGCAGATATTTGTTACTTCTACATGGACTCGGTGAAATTTCATTACAGCTCTTTTAAATTATTTATATTGATTATACTGGAAATATAACATCATAGGTTCTAGCCAAACTTTTTTGTGACATTATCTATGACATGATAGTGTTATTATTCACTTTATAAATTATTATAAAGCTGAGCAAATGTACCAAAATAAAAATATTATCATTGCTGTTTTATCTATACTGTTATTGTTGTTAAGTATTTATGCAATTGTACTAACCAATAAAGAAATCCCGACACCGGAACCTATAGTTAAAACAATCACAAAAGAAGAGATTGTTTATATTACAAAACCACAAAATATTGAAACTGTAAAGCCTAAAAAAGAACTCGTTAAAGAAGAAGTGCTTAAGAAGCCTATTATGAAGGATTTACCGGAAGTTGAAGTGCCACTTACTGAAGATAAAGAGTTCATTATTACTAGTACACGAGATAAAAACGGAAGATTTTCTATATCTCTTCTTAGTGCATCTAAACCTCCAAAAGAAGCTTTTTATGATAGAAAAATAATATTACATGCACAAATAGAAGAGGGTGAGTATATAGGAAATTTTCTGTTTTTAGTTCCTCCCTCATCATTAGAAAATATAGATGATTTAAAAATAAAAATCACCGATGCCCTATCCGGTAAATCTTACCTTGAAACAGCATATTGCCTTGCCGGTATCGAGCCAAAGTATAATTATTCTATGAATATATCTCTCTCTGGCGGGTTTAATTGTTACACACAAGAAAATGGAGAAGCATTTAAAATTCCTGAACAATCAGATGAGGCGATTAAAAGAATGCAAGACATTTTTGAAAAAGCTAAAATGAAACAGTCATTTTAGCTTATTGCTTTTCTTTCTGATTTGCTAAGAGTTCTTTTAATGAACTAGTTTCTTTGAGGTTCTCATCCGATAAGACTTTGATAATAGCTTGCTGTTCCAACGATAAACTTTTGGTATCGGAACTCTTTAAACTCTCTTCATATTGGTTAAGCAGCTCTTTTTTATACTCATCCATTTTTTTGGAAATCTCTGTTTTTGCTTCATCGGAGTTACCGAGTTTATCAACCAAAGCTTGATGAAACTCATCCATGTTATTTTTGATATTTTCTTTAGTCATGTTAGATTGAAATGCAATGGACTCTTTGCTATATAAATCTTCTAAAAATTTATCTACGACTGAATTTTCTTGATTTTTTACATCTTTAGTAGAGTCGTTTTTATAAATATCTAAGAACTTAGCTACTATATCTTTAACTCCTAGAGTATCGAGGGGATGTAAATCATCATAAGTTTTTAGATAATTACTAAATCTATCTTCTGTAGCAGACTTGCTCGTATCAATAGAATCAAACTTTTGTCTATCTAAGCCGCCTTGAGCATTTAATTTCACACTTGTCATAAATTCTAATTCTAACATCATTTTTATGGAAAATTTTTCAGTATCTGTTTTACCTTCAAGAGCTTTATTGAGTGCTTCATTTCCCACTTCATCAAGATACTTTACAGGTCGCATTGCATTATAATGCTCTTTTTCAGCAAGCTCTGCTGGTGTCATATTTTCTGATTTCATTCCAAGAAGCATTTCATATCTAGTTTGTTGATTATTTTTGGGTGCCTCTTGTGTACTTGACGATTTAGATTGCACTTGAGGAATGTATTGTGTTTGAGTTGTTGATGTAACAATCATCTCATGTCCTTTTCGAATATTTTACAAGAATAACACTAATAAAAGTGTTATTCTTCGAGTTATTGAACAAACATAGTATCTTTTACTACACCTGAATCTATTAATTGCATATAGCCTGAAGGACCGCTAGAAATATAATAATATCTCCAAGCATCAATAGTGCCATCACCATCTAAATCCATATCTTGAACACCATACAATGACATTGGAGAGCCATTATATGTTAAAACTATATTACTACTATAGCCTACAACTATGATGGTTGCTTCCACTGTACCCCCATGATTCTGAACTGTGGATGTTTGACTTCCAAATACATCCTCCCAGTAAGGATAATCAGTAGAACCTATATATTCGATTTCCCAAAAATACGCAGCAGGTGCAGGTGCCGCACTCACATTACAAACTAACCCAAATAGCATCAACGCCATAACAATCAACTTCTTCATCTTAACCATTTGTTTGAAATTTGGTCTTTCTTGAGAAAAACCTTGTTGTGTTTTGCAACTTTAAAATTGTAATATAATTATGTCACAAGCAGCGTCACTCATTTACATAGAATTACACTATAATACATTTAAAAATCAAGACCATCTGGCGTACTCTATTTTTTAAACAACTCATATGCTGCTTTAGTTCGAATAGCTATCTCAAAAATATTAAATAATCAAATTTTTTATACTCTTTATCCGTTGAACTTAACGCTAATTTTTCTATTAACAGCTTCATTGTTATATCGTGTAAGTTCAAAATAATTTTCTCCGTTTGAGCTGAAAGTCAAGTTTCTTACATATTATTAATAGATTACTTCAACCTCTTATTATTTATATACTCGGTGAAATTTCATTCTGACTCTTTGCCTCTATTCTTAGGAATCTCAATTGTAAAAACAGCTCCTTCCTCCCCATTTTCTACGCTTAGAGCGCCATGCAGCTGTTTATCTACAATAGATTTGCTGATGTAGAGACCTAAGCCTTTTCCGTTGAGATCCTCTTTTGTACTAAAATAGGGCTCGCAAATTTTGCTTAGATACTCTTTTTTTATTCCGCCCGCATTATCAGAGATACGGGCTATCACCTCACTCTCTCTCTCCTCTATTTCTATTGTAATTTTCGGATTGACTATTTTTCTCTCAAGCAACATCTCTTTGGCGTTGTTGATAATGTTCCAGCAAACCTGAAAAAACTCCCTTGACATGAGCATCATTTCACTATTATTTTCACACTTAATTTCAACTTGTATGTTGTAGTGCTTAAGATTATTTTGCATAACATCCAAAATCTCATTCACAACTTTGCATGGTCTGGTCAGAGTTTCAACCGAGTCAGATTCAAAAAGATTGCTGAATTCCGTAATTATTTTAGAGAGTTTTTGTACCTGAGTTGAAATACTTTCAAGATACTCTTTCATCTCATCTTTATTATCCATTCCAAGTTCAAGATTTATCAGCAAATTATTTGAAATCACTCCGATAACGGTAATCGGCTGTCGCCACTGGTGAGAGATCATCTCCATTATCTCTCCCATGGCCTGATAGCGCGACTGGGTCAAGATTGCCTCATCTTTTTTTCTATTTTTTTCTACCTCATCCGCCACTCTGGCTTCGAGAGTATCATTCATCTCCAGAAGCTCTTGCGTTCTTTGCGCTACCTTTTCTTCAAGCTCTTTATTGAATACAGCCATCGCACTCTGATGTGTAAATATTTTTTGCATTAAAAATGAGAGCAACGAAGCTATAATCAAGGCGGCTGTTAAAATAATCCACCGCATATGAACGCTCTCGTTTTTTATCAAAATCATTCCATCATTATATTCATCTATAGGAACAGTAACTCTGATTCCGCCTCTAATATCACCCACTTTATAGCCCTGCTCGGCATGACATGATATACAGCTCTCAACAACCTTTAAACTTCCCATAAAATCAAATTTTTCTACAACATTGCCGCTCTTTTGAAAATTCCAGTAGTAGCGTTCGTCTTTGTTTTTTTCAAAATACTTCAACGCCTCTGTCTCAAAAGCATCCGGTTTATTTACTGGGTTTATAGGTTTGAGAGATGTCATTTTGTAGTAGTGTTTTGTTTCTTTGTTAGACAATTCAGAGATTTGACGGGTCATCCAAGAGGGATTTATTCTAATAAGCGTCTCACTTTTATCGCTATGTATAACATTGTCTTTAAGGTACTCATTTGGCTTAATGCCATCTTGCTCTTTTACATAAACACCATTAAAAGAGGCATTCCAACTTCTAGCTAAAACTATATTATCAAAATTATCAATCGCATTATGTAGAATATCTTGAGCAAGATGCCTCTCAAACTCGTGCTTGTTTTTTTCAAGTTGAATGAGAAGAGCGACAACAACTAAAACAATAACTGAGAACATCAAAGAAAGTGAACTATAGAGCCCAAAATATCTACTACCGCTTTGTGCTTTTTTAATGCTCATTATTTACCTCGATACATTTATTATGTTATGCTACTATAAATTATATTTTAAACTACATAAGAGGTCAAAGATGTTTATACATAAAAAGATAGAGAGTATTGAGGCAATGCCACAGAAAGCCGGAAAAGGTGTTGCCATGAAGATGCTTCTCTCACCGGAAGAGTCTCCAAACTTCGCCATGAGAAACTTCACAATCGAGGCTGGCGGTCACATGCCGCTTCACACAAACATTATAGAGCATGAGCAGTTCGTCCTCGGCGGGCGCGCAAAAGTGACGATCGGCGATGCAGTTTTTGAAGCGAATGCGGGAGATATTCTGCTCATTCCTGCAAATGTTGCGCATGCATACGAAACTTTAGGAAATGAGACTTACAGCTTTTTGTGCCTTGTTCCAAAAGCTGAGGATTGCATCACGCTCATTTAATGCTCAAAGCATGATGGATTTACACAAAAAAGAGGAGCGGCTTTTAGCCCTTTCACCCTTCGTGAAAGAGGCTAAAGTACGCATCAAAGATGGATTTACACATGCCCTGCTCTACCCAAATTTCGAGGCACTCAAATCTGCCCACATCGTAAACATCGAGAGTCAGCTTCGCTGGTACTGCATTGAGCTCTACAACATGAAAGCAGAAGAAGATGAAAAGATAAAAAGCTACACAATCTCTCAATTTCCCCTATCAAAAGATGAACCGCGAAGAGTTGAAGAGGAGCCTGAGGATGCACTTTACAGAACACTCAAATCTTTTTTGCACGGCATGTGCAGATGCGAAGTTTTACCCTCTTCACACTTAGAGCTTGACCTAGGGCTTGATTCGCTCGACTATGTCGAACTTTTTGTCTTTGTACAAATGAGCTTTGGTGTCTTTATAGATGAAGTTATTTTCTCAGAAATCATGATTATGAGAGATTTGTACAGCTATATAAAAGTACGTCAAAAGCATTGTAACCCGATAAAAATGGATTGGATAAAGATGCTCAGCGAAGAGATGAACGAAAAACTTATCTACTCCCCTTTTATTATGTTTCTCTACAAGACCCTTCTCTTGCCGTTTTTTACGCTCTATTTCCGCCTCGAAGTGCGAGGGCTAGAGAATATTCCAGCCACTCCATGCATCATCGCCCCCACGCATCAAAGCATGCTTGACGGCTTTTTGATGGAGGCAACGCTTCCCTACGGCATCTTAAAAAAGACCTTTTTTCTGGCCTATGAAGCGGTTTTTGGAACAAGATTTCTGCGTCCAATCTCAGACAACGGACAGACACTTCTCATAGATGCAGACAATAATCTTATCCGCTCCATAAAACGGTGTGCTTTGGTGCTAAAAGAGGGAAATAATTTGGTTGTTTTTCCGGAAGGTGCAAGAACAAGAGACAGAAATCTGCTAAAATTCAGTCCATTTTTCGCCATGCTGAGCAAAACCTACAATGTTCCCGTTATCCCCGTGGTAATAGATGGAAGTTTTGAAGCGCTCAAAGCAGGCAAACTTTTTCCAAAACCTGCAAAAATCAGAATCACTTTTTTAGAGCCAATCTATCCTGAAAATCTTAGTTTTGATGAGATTGCTATGCTTACAAGAGAGGCAATTGAGAAAGAGATAAAAAATATTAGGGATTTAATAATCCAATAAATTAGACCTATCGACAATTTCAACATTATGAACATCTGCTAAATTAATTGCATTAAAATTGCAACATACTTGCAACACTACAGCTATATGATTTCATCAAATAAATTAAAGGCTGTATAATCTTAATGTTACATAAACAAATAATTTTAGCTGCCCATAGAAATACAATCTTGAATAAAATAAATAATTTCAGTTGGAGAATTTTTTTTCTCTACTTTAAGCTTATTTTAATAGTATCTATGGTAGAGAGAGAGACGAGGGGTTGTTGATACTTATTATCACAATCTAGTTTACTCTAAATACTCCCTCTGTCTCTACCTTTATACTAAAAAATCTATCTCTAAATTCAAATCCTACTTTTTTGCACTCATTAAAAATATAAAAATGCTTCTATTTTTTATTACCCATAAAATATTAAATGGAAAATTTATATAACGCACTTGTTTTTAGAATTGAAGAAAAAAAATAAAAAAAAATAAGGAAAAAAATGAATTTTCTAAACAACATATCTATAAAACTGAAATTATTAATGATGGCAGTACCGCCTCTTCTAATAATCACATTCCATTCCGTCTTGGCAATAAACGCATTATTCGTCGAAAAAGAGAACCTGCAAGTATCAAAGAGCCGTATTTTAGAAGTAGAATCTTTAGCAAAAGCGATTCATGCTCTACAGGTGGAGAGAGGGCTTAGCGTAGGTTTTGCCGCAAGCAATGGAGCAAAAAACGGAGATAAGATTCCCGATATAAGATCTAAAGTTGATACTACATTAAATGAAATAAAAGAAATTTATGCAAAAACCAAAGGCGATAGCTCTGTTTTAAACAACTTAAACGAACTTAGTCAAAAAAGATCTTCCGTAGATTCTTTAAAAATGAGTGCTCCTGATGTCGGAAATTACTATACTAAAACTATCATTTCTTTTGTTGATGCTGCAGCTATAATACCGACACAAATGAATGATATGGACGGAAGAAATACTATCCAAGCATATACAAACTTATCTTCTGCAAAAGAATCTTTGGGACAAATAAGAGCTTTGTTAAATCAAGCTTTTAATCAGAATTCTATAAATCATATTAATTACTCACTCGTTATCGGCAGAGAACTTGTATATGAAGTAAACCATAGAAAATTTGAAACTCTAGCACCAAAAGAGTTACAAGATTTTTACAAAAATAACTTTAAAGGCGAAGCGGTAGATAAAACTTTTGCCATGCTTGAAACGGCAAAAACAAAAGGATTGGAAGGCGGCTTTGGCATCGATGCGAGTGTCTGGTTTACTAATGTAACCGAATCTATAGACATCCTTAGAAATGTAGAACTTGAGCTTTACAAATTTGTTTATAAAGCTATGGATGAAAAGATGGATAGCTTATCCGTTAAAATCACGACAGCACTTGCATTGATCGTATTTTTTATTTTAGCCGGTGTTATCGTATCTATAGTTTTAACTAAAAATATTTTAAATCCTTTAAATTCTATTCAAATAGGTCTAACATCCTTCTTCAGCTTTTTAAACCGAGAAAGCTCTAAAGCCGAATTAATCAATCTCGATTCCAAAGACGAATTCGGACAAATGGCAAAAGTCATAAACGAAAACATCTCTGCAATCGAAAAAGGTCTTATCGCAGATGCTGCAATGATTGAAAATATAACTCATGTTATGAACCGTGTAAAAAATGGGTGGTATAGTGAATTTGTTGAAGCAACTGCACACAACCCAAATCTAACTGATTTAAAAGTTGTTTTAAACGATATGCTAAAAGGTAATCGTGCGAGACTTTTAGATATTACTGAGAAATTGGAGAGTTATGCAAAACACAACTACACTCTTAATGTACAGATGAATTCAGCCGATGAAAAAGGCGGTATTTTAGAGAGACTTGTAATCGCTTTAAATTTAATGCATAGTTCTGTTAATGAAATGCTCTCTATGTCCCTCCAAAACGGCATAGAACTCCAAGGCGAAGCAGGCACCCTAAAACAAGCAGTAGAAACTCTTTCAACAGCATCTAACCAACAAGCTGCAAGCCTAGAAGAAACAGCAGCAGCCATGGAAGAGATGACATCTAATGTACAGAACAATGTGCAAAAGTCAAACGAAATGGCAACCATGGCAAACCAAACAGACTCTGCCGCAAAAGATGGAGCAGAACTTGC
>CANMJR010000018.1 GCA_947498025.1 Helicobacteraceae bacterium | reverse complement strand
TGATGTTACGCACCTCATTGGAAGTGCGACTTGAGCCGCACCAAAAGCTTCGTTTAAGTTGATGATTCCACCAAAGCAACTAGGCGAGGCTAAAGCCTCACTTCCAAAAATAGTATTTCATATACAAATTTTATAAAAGTATGTAGCATAAGTTAGTAAGACATTCTTCGGTGCATTTTCTTGGTTTTTCCTTATCGCAACATGTTCCTCTACTCTTCCCAAACACCGCCAAGGGGTTTACACAAGATAACAAAATTCTGACGCTTTGCCTCTTCAGAGTATTGACAATTACACGATAAAACTTTTTGCAACATACTTGCGATACTACGACCGTGGGTTAAGCGGCAATTTTAAACGCTTAATTTCTTCTTATGTAAGCGATAAAAGTACCATCAAAAGTACGGGAGGAGTAACGATAAGTCCAAATTTTGTGTATGCCCAGAAGTTTATTTTCACCCCTTTCTTCTCGAGCGTATGCAGCCAGATAAGAGTTGCAAGTGAGCCGAAAGGTGTCATTTTCGGTCCCAGATTACAGCCAATGATATTTGCATAAATCATAGCTTCGTTTGCAATGGGTTCTATGGCGATATCCATAACCATAATTGTTGGCATGTTGTTCATAAATGCGCTCAAAAATGCCGACAAAAAGCCTGTTCCTATGATGCTTGCTGCATCGCCCTTTGTACTCAGGTAGAGTAATATCTCTGTTATGTAGTCTGTTAATCCGGCATTTTTAAGCCCATAAACCACAATGTAAAGCCCCAGAGAAAACCAGACAACCTGCCAAGGTGCATTTTTTATGATGTAAGCTGGCTCGACTGTTTTGCTAAATGAAGCAATAGCCAAAAAGAGCACTCCGCCGCCAAGAGCAAAAACGGAGATTGGAATATTATACGCATCCCCTATAAAATATCCTACTAATAGAAGAGCCAAAAAGAGCCAGCTAAAATTAAATAGGGCTCTGTTTTTTATAGCAGAGTCAGGATTTTTTAAAAGATTTATATCCACATGCCAAGGTATCTCTTTACGTAAAACTAACCACAAAACAACCATGCTAGCAACAACGCTTACAATAAACGGAACAATCATATGCGCGAAAAACTGCTCAAAACCAATCTCAAAATAGTTTGCCGTGACTATATTTGTAAGGTTAGAAAAGACAAACGGTAAAGAAGCACTATCGCTTATAAAGCCGCCTGCGAGCAAAAATGCCAAAATTGTTTTTGTGTTAAGCTTTAAAATATTCATTTTTGCAAGTAAGATAGGGGTTAAAATAAGTACCGCCCCATCATTTGCAAAAAGTGCCGAGACGACCGCACCGAGAAGGATGGAGTAAACAAACATAAGATGCCCGCTACCGCGTGAAAGTTTCGCCATTTTTAGTGCTGCCCACTCAAAAAAGCCTATTTCTTCTAAAACCATTGAAAAAATTATAATCCCTATGAAAGCAAGAGTAGCGTCCCAGATAATGTTAAAAACAATGCCGACATCATTAAGAGTTACAACTCCGGTCAAAAGAGCAACTAATGCACCGACAATTGCTGTTGTGCCTATTTGAATGCCGCGAGGCTGCCAGATAATTAAGATAAGAGTGATTAAAAAAATTGTAGAAGCTAAAATCATCTATAATCACAACTTTTTGTGCATAAAAATTAAAACTTTTTTCATCGATACTACCTAATTCTTAAAATATATTTTGTATAAAACCCGTAAATATACAAAAAGTACATTACGATAATATTACGAATTTTTTAAAGGATGAGTATGTTTAAAGTAGTTATAGAAAAAGTGTGTGGGTATGTTTCAAAAAAAATGATTTAGAAATTGCATCAAAAGATGAGGCACTTATAAGGTCAATTGAGATGAGAAACTACATGAATAATGAGTTTTTTGCAACTAAACTATTTTTTTAATTTTAAAAAACTGACATAGGCGACCACGGAACCAAATATAATGGGAAGAAGACCCATGAGTCTTTCTATCCCATTAAACTGATACACGCTGTGAGACGCAGAAGCGCTTTCAAGTGCACCGTAAAATATCACCTGAAGACCACCCAAGATAAATAATATCCCAAGAAAAATAAAACCTATCTGCTCAAGCATATTTTTCATTCTTACTCTTTAATCGTGCTTAACGGATGATAAGGTATTGTTACTAAATTTCTTTTCAATACCTTGCTGACTATACCGGTAATATCAAATGTATAGTTTTTAACAACACCCGGGCTCAAGTCGCTTCCAGATAAACTTGCACCGCTTACGCTTGCGCTTCCAAAGTCAATACTGTATGTTCCAACGCCGTCAGGTGCTTCTATACCTTGAAGCATTGCAGTGTGAGAACCAATTGTTACATTTGGTTTAAAACTTTTGCAATAATTTGAATCCGTTGCAAACATACTCCCTAGGTATTGATTATCCACATATAAAGCAAATGCATCATCTTTTAACCCTCCATCATCACACACCGTTATCGTTAAATTGCCGGCTTCAACTGTGTAAGTTATGCTATTGGACCATTCTGTCCATTGATCGCTATGTTTAGCTTTTGCTCTAATAGCATAATCAGCCGGGTCTAAAGATGGCGGAATCATGATAGAAAGGCTATCTTGCGAAGCAGATACTATAAGAACTTTTTTTCCATCAAAAGTCACTTCATTATCGTTTGATTCCGGAGCAAATCCGGAGCCATATAAAGTCACCTCAATGCCTGAAGCTCCGCTTGAAGGAGTTACAGATGTCAATGTTACATCATTCACAATTGCAATCGCATCATTTTTTGTAATTTTTCCATCTGTGTTAAAAGTCGGATGATGCACAATGACATCAAGTGGACCTTCTATATCTTTGGTTAAGAATGTGCCGGGAACTTCCACAGTCATAGTCGTACCGTCAGGTTTAATATATTTTGGAGATAAAACTATCTCGTTGCCTTTTGCATCGATAATTGTAATCTCCGGCTGAGTGGCTGAACTATAAAAATGTTCTTTTATAGGCGAAAAACCTGTGCCATCAATTTTAATCAATCTATTTGAACCATCCGGTATTATTTTGCTTGGTGATATAGAAGTTACAGTAACAGGGAAAACAACAGAAAAATCTATAACAGAATCTTTACTGCTTAAATCATAGACTGTAGCAGCAGCAGCTAACCCATTGTTTAAATGACCCGCAACTTCATATGCAGCCGAAATCTGACCTAGAACAGGCACCGCTTTCATTCCAAGTTTTTTTCCAATTTTTACCAGTAATTTTTCTGCAACTTCTTTTGCAACATTATCTGCTGCTTTGCCAAGAATTTTTGTAGCAATGGCAGTTGTTATTGGTCCGGGAGGTGCAGTGAAGAAATCTTTCCATAGTAGGTCTAACATTCTTTTAGCGGCACCGGTCGTGTCTCCTTTAGATATATCAATGACTACGGCATCAACAAGTGTAGGCGCAGAGCTATAGATTATATTAATAAATGTATTTTTACTCATATAATCACCAAATATTTCCGATAAAACCGGCCATGTAACCCTTTCTACCAAAGTTCTAAAAGCTAGATATTTAAATACAGCCCTTGTTGACGGGTTAAATGAACTTAAGGCTGTTATCTTTGGATCAAACTCTTTGTCAATTCCCGGTGTAACAATCTCAACATTACAATTTTTTCCGGTAGGTATCTTCAGTTCTGTTGTGGATGCCCAGAATAAAAGTCCATAATCTTGCGGTCCTACTAAATCTGAGGAGAAATAACTGCTCACATGGTCTTGCAATACATTTCCTTTCGTGTCTGTAACTCTGGCAGATAGATACATCTGGGTATCGTTATAGATATTCAGGTTTCCCGTATCGTCTCTCTCATATACACTTATCCCATCAGCCGATGCTGGAGTTACAGTGGCATCATCACCATAAATTCCTTTCTTATGAACAAGGGATTTTAGGGATCTTTTTGTGTATGTACCGCTTGTTAATTTTTGATTTAACAGTGTAGCTCCATCAAGGAGAGCCTGCTTAGACGCGTTCGTATATGCTGTTGAAGGCGATATAAGCACTTTGTTGTTTTTTATAAGCTCTTGTTTAAAAACAGTTTTAAAATTTGCCACACTCGTTAGATTTGCCAAATCATTCATGACAAGCTGCAAATCATTATCACTCACCATGGAAGCCACTCCTAATCCACTCCACAGCATTGCCATGGCAGTTGAATTCGTATCTAGTGTAACTGTTGTTGCACTAGGTAAGGCAACGGCATAGAGATATGGAATATAATCAGGATTCTCAGTACTTGTTGTCGTATCAACTATAAAAGCAGTCACGATTGCAGGTGAGTAGAGGTTAACGGGAATGCTGACATATCCATAGCTATTTGGTTTATACTCTACATCATTGATGCTTAATTCTAAACTAGTGACATCAATTGTACTATCAGGCATAGTTACAGCAACATATAAATCATGCGTTATTGCGGTCCATACCGGGTTGGATGAGCCACTGCTGTTGCTCAAATAGAGCATGCCGCTCTCCAATGTTTCATAGGTTGAAAAGTTAAGCGTGCTGCTGCTTCCATACGAGTTGTTGTAGCTATAGCTTTTGCCGTTTAAAGTGACAGTCAAATCACTGTTTAAATTTAACCCTGTTATAGCTAGCCTATTGTAGTAGGAGTCATAGGTAACGCTCTTAATGACAGGCGTCGTATTCTCAATGAATAAAATTTCCTCACTGAGTGTTCTTTCATTGCCGTTTAGAGTAACAAAAAATTCTACAAGTCCTTTATTTACATTTTTAGGGCAGCCAAACACAATAGTATCACCATTTTGAATAGATACAGTTTGATTTATGCTGCTTTGAGTTCCTTTAAATGTTAAAAGTGCACTCGCTGTAGTTGTCGGAATATTGGACAATTTAATTGTAACATTAGTATCATCCATACAGATGTTATTTACATCCAAAGTATCATTCACCAATGATTGAATCATTACACTTGTTGCCAAACTTCTGCTTTCACCGGCTAAAGCAATAGGAGTATTCATGTCCGATAATGATGCCTCATTTGTATCTTGTATTCCATCGTTGTCATTGTCTTCATCAAGATAATCAGGAACCAAATCTCCATCGGTATCTACCGGATTTGTATAATCCACTCCGGCTTCATTTTTATCTAGGATACCGTTTTGGTCACTATCCGTATCCAAGAAATTAGGTATCAAATCTTGGTCAATGTCGTTGAGAGCATTGAGGCTTGAAGCTGACATGTCAGGGTTATTTTTACTTGAAAAGTATTCGACACTATCAGGAATTCCGTCATTCTCACTATCATAGTCCCACCAATTTGGAATGCCATCACCATCGACATCACCTAGTCCCTTCTCGTAGGCATAGTAAACCTCTATAAAGTCACTAATCCCATCGCTGTCACTGTCTGCATTGTTTTGGTTGCTGTCAATAGCAATCTCCAAATCATCCGGTAGTCCATCCATATCTGAATCAGAAAAAACTTTAACTGCGTAGCTCCAGTCCAAATCACTTGTTCCCGATGCATCGGTAATCATAATATAGTAATCTCCATCGCTAGGGATAAGAACAGATGTTAATGCATACCCGACCGACGATAAATCCGTACTTTTACTTGAAACACTCTGCCCTGCTGCATTTACAACAGAAATAATTGGTTGCATGGAACTATTATTTTCTTTAAGCCATACAGAATATACACCTGCAGAAAAGTTTGCTTTAAAGTAATCTAAGTCAGATCCATTATTTCCATAAGATGAAGAGTAGATAGTTCCTGATATTGCAAGCGGAACTGAACTTGTTACTTCTGCAAGAGAGATACCGTCATTAGCATTAAAAGTTGTACTTGTCTCTTTTGTCTCAGAATACAAAGTATAGCTTGATTTGTTGCTATCAAGCGGAAAATTATCATTATAATCCAGCACCCCATCCTTATCCGTATCTGGCGTTAAATAATTAGAAACACCGTCTCCATCAAAGTCGCCATGTGAAGCTATGCTGTTTGGAAACAAATCATTTGTATTTAAAAATCCATCACCGTCACTATCTAAATCATCTGCATTTAGAATTCCATCGCCGTCATCATCTTCTAACAATGTAACAGTAATATTATCTATAACAGTTGTACTTTGAGCATCTTTCACTGTTAGCTTAATTATATATGTTCCGGCACTGTTTCCATACACACCCGTTACTTTGGTTTTTGATGAAGTTAAAATCAACTGTGCCGTAGTTGAAGGCTTTGAAACAACCTCCCAAGTAAATTCACTTCCATAACTCGACGAACCATCAAGATAAAGAATCTCTTGCGTAGCCGGAGAATTTATGTTCTTAGAAACCATACCTATCCTATCCACTCCGGCATTAGCAACAGGCATTTGAGATGAAACCACAATAGGGGTAGTATTTGTATCGTTAGCATCTTGCGGTGTGCTACCGCCACCGCCTCCTCCACCGCTACAACCAATAAACATAAAAAAAACTATGGATAAAACCGTATGTACCACTTTCATAGCAACCCCTTCTTTTATAAATATTTTCAACAAAACCGGCATCTCATAAGAAGTTTTACAACTTGTGCCAATTCAAGATTGTATATCAAACAAGCTGAAATTTTTATTACAACTTACTAAAACATAATAACACAAACACAGTTTATTGTAGAAAAATAGAAACTTACTAAAAATAATAATATAATTGCGTTTCATAGATAATTTAATGTCACCTGTCGGTGCAAAGAAGTGAGAATAGATGAAATTTTTTGTGATTCTTTTTATGCTGTTGTTTCAATATGGCAGTGCGGATGATACTTATTATTACAAAAACAATCAACAAGTAACGATTACCAAGATTCCGAGTACAGATATGTACAGAGACTATTCTACTATAGATTATTATAAGACTGACAATGGAGTTACTGTTGGCATTACTGACAAAATTATCGTAAAAGTGAGTAGTGATTCTGATATAAGAAAATATCTCAATGCGTTCAATTTAACCATTGAAAAAGAGTTAGGTAAAAATCTTTATCTTTTAAAAGCAGAAAATAAAAACCTAACTATAGACATATCAAATAGACTCAGTGAAAAAGATGATATAGAATATGCTCATCCTGATTTCATTAAAAAAAGAGTAAGTAGATAATATTTTGACTCAAATACTCCTTTTTATATTTTTACTCTTTTTTATCGGCTGTGGCGGAGAAAGCAGTAGTACCAATAACACAGCGGATGTAACAGCATCTCAAGAGCCCTATTATTATCAGCAATGGTACTTAGATAAAAACGAAACATTTTATGCTCAAAACGGCATAGATGCGAATGCCAATATACATGCAGATAATTTATTGAAAATTTATAGTGGTAAAAAAGTAAAGATAGCAGTTATTGATGATGGCTTGGATGTTACGCATGAAGATTTAGAGGGTGCAATCATTCATACTTATGATAGCCAAACAAAAAGCACGGATGTATCGCAAACAAATCAAGTGGAGAGTCATGGGACGGCGGTCACGGGAATCATTGGAGCAAGAGTAAATAATAAAGGCATCAAAGGTGTAGCAAGCAGCAGCGAAATTATATTTTTAAAGTATAAAGAGAGCATGAGCGACAGTGAAACCGTGGAACTTTTTAGCAAAGCCGAGGAGTTTGATGCCGATATAATAAACTGCAGTTGGGGTACTTATGATGTTTCAGACGCCGTAAAAGCTAAGATTCAAGATTTGAGCATCAATGGCAGAGACGGCAAAGGGATTATTATAGTTTTTGCGTCCGGAAATGATGATCAAGACATGGGAAATGATGAATCGGCAATCCCCGAGGTAATAGCAATCGGCGCAACCGAAAAAGATAATTTAAGAGCTTGGTATAGCAATTATGGCTCGAATCTTGATGTTGTTGCTCCCGGTGGATACGATATAGGTATAACAACCCTTGACGAAATGGGGAGTGACGGTGCCGCAACTCTGGACGAAAATTATATTCTGTATAACGATAATAACTCATTTATCGGCACCTCTGCATCCGCTCCTATAGTGAGTGGAGTTATTGCTCTTATGCTTGAGAAAAACCCTAATTTAACAAGAGTTCAAGTAGATAATCTATTAAAAAGTACCAGTGACAAGATAGGCACTCTAAGCTATGACAGAGATGAAAGAAATGATTATTATGGCTATGGAAAGATAAATTTAACAAAAATTCTGGGTTCAATACAGTGATTCATAGGTAGTATTCAAATTTCACTAATTTTAATTAAATATAGTGTCCGAAGTTTCCAAACTTTGTGTATAATTTTTGCAAATCAAAAAAAGGATTACGAAATGAAGATGAAAAAAATTACTATGGCATTGGTTACAACTGTTATGACGGCTGCGTTTGCTCAGGCAGCTGATGTTAATGCAACTGTGGTTCCAATGGGTCAAAGTCAAATGGGTCAAATGGGTCAAAGTCAAATGGGTCAAGGTCAAATGGGTCAAATGGGTCAAGGTCAAAGTGGAAAAAGACAAACGATGCGAGATAACATGACTTTTGAGCAGATGAAAACTAAGATGACTACTAATCTTGAAAAAAGAACAGTAACAATAAAAACGGCACAGGAATGCGTAAACAAGGCAACGACAAAAGAGCAACTTGTAGAGTGTGTACCTAGTAGAAAGAGTAAAAAAGGAAATCAGCTTAGTAACTGATGTTACGCACTAAAACGAACAAGTCCGTTTTAGTGGGCGGGACTCACCGTCCCTTCCAACCCCCTAAAGCTACGAAAACAAGCGGAGCGCTTTTCGCAAAGTGAAAATGTTTCTTTAGTAAAACTTGTTTTTCGAGAATTACGGAGTATTTTGTGCTTTTTTTTGTAAAAATGCGTAAGGTCGGTTAACAACTAGGAATAGTTTTTGCTAATCTTTAAATAATAATTGAAGATTGTGGGAAGCGTATGATTTTATTTAAAAATGCAAAAGATAGAGTGAGTTACTACAAAATCAATATTTATCCAACTCTTTTTGGAGATTTTTTAATCCAAAAAGAGTATGGCGCTACGCACCATAAAAACCCCACAAATATTATTAAGCAGTATGCAGGTAGTAGCAAAGAAGCTCTTTTATTGATGCTTGACATTGCACTTGATAAAAAAAATATAGGCTATCTTAGAGCGAGTTAAAAGCTCTTATACTATTTTACTTCCAAAGATCAGTACCTTCGCATATCTTCCTCCCCAAACAAGAAAGAGAACTGTCCACGCCGTAAAAGAGATGTCAAACAGAAAATTAAGACCCCATCCAAAAGCCATATTGAGGCTGTATAATGCTCTAAGCAATACCACTACCTGAATAGACCAAAATATATTTGTTGCAAATTTATCGGCATGTGGACTCTGCCCCGAATGACCGAGTGTGACCCTTGTTCCAAAGCCAATTAAAATCGTAGTTATGAAACCTATAGCAATAAGGTGAATGTTTAAAAAGTAAAAACTTGTGTTCAAAAAAAGTTCTGCTGTTAAACTGAGTGCGGATAAGAAGAGTGCGGCAGGAAGCCAAAAGAGTGCTAAGTGAAGTACCCATAAAATCGCCGGCGAGTTGAATGGAGAGAGCTTCCATCTTAGGAACTCTTTTAACATGTATGAAGCCAGCAAAATATCTATAATAATCTCAGCAATTTTTATCTCATAAGCACTCAACAATGTTTTCAGTAAAAAAAGTGCAAATACTATTTTAATAAACTGCTCATTTTTAGCCGCATGTGAGTGGGAAAAAAATGGAATCATTCTTTGAGCTACGCTGAATCCCAAAAAAACAATGTACATGTAAAAAGAGAGATTTACTGCAATATTGAACAGGTTTATCTCTACTGCCAGATATCTATTTATCTCAATAAATATGAATAACACATGTCCTAAAAGCCCGAAATATTGAGCAGTCAGAATCCAGAATGGATCTTCTTTCATAGGCATAATGCCTGTTTTATAAATATTCTGGAGTTTTAAGACTATAAAAATTTGAGATAAAAGAAGAGTTGCCATTCCTATAACTAAAAGAGCATGACTCATAAATGCACCTAACAGAAAAAAGAGTGAACCAACAATATTGAGGTAAAAAACATTTGTGTAGTATCTTTTACTGATTATCTCAGATTGGCAAAATCTTGGAAATGTTGTAAATAAAAAGCCCGTAAAAACATTTGTAAGAACTATAAATATAAGAGAATAGACATGGAAGTTTAAATTCTCCATTTGAAGCGAAATTACACCTTTATAGCTAAGTGCAAAAATCAGCATCATAATTATTGAAGTAACTATTCCTAAAATAAAAAATGGTTGATGCGGTTGAGATAAAAAATAGTTTTGCTTTTCTGTTTTTGCTTGAAATTTCATTGTATGCCTTATAATAAATAATCTATGCCTATTTTTTTGCAATATGCACCCAGCATGGCTTGCTCAAAATCGTTGTTTGTTGCGTACTCATACCCAAATGCTTCTTTCCACATGCCGTGCTCCTCCATGCAGAGATAGAAAAAAACATCTCTATTCTCCTCATGGGAAGTGCCTTTACGGTACCAAGGTGCAAAACTCTCATAAGCATGCTTAAACATCTCTAGTTTTGTGGCATGCCCATATGAGCTTTTTCCGCTTGCATCAGCATGTGGAATCTGCGTAATTTTTGTTTTAAACTCTCGTTCACGAAGCTTTTTAATTACAGGCTTTATAAAGGTGAGTGTTCCAAAACTCACAAGGGCAACCTCATTAGGTTCGAATTTTAGTAGGAGTTTTTTGTAAACTTCTTGATACTCGTCAAGATAGTTTTCATACTCCACTATCGGATGAAAATGAAAGCCTACTTTTACCCCTTTGTCTGCCAAAGTTCTTGCTGCATCTATCCGTTTTTGTAGCGAAGCGGTAAGATGCTCCTCATTTTTTATAATAGTAGGGGTGTTCAGGCTCCATGTGCATAGGATATTTTTTGGCACTTCATTTTCGAGAAAATATTTTATATTGTCTGATTTTGTCTTAAACTCCAAAATCACATTTGGATATTTACGGGCAAAATCAAAAAGAGCATCCAAAATTCCCTCACGGTTTCCCCACATGAGCGAATCCGAACTCTGCCCTGTTCCGATGTGGTAACTCTTGTTTTTATCAAGATTGAGATTGAGAAGTTTTTCTTTAAACCCGCTGTCAAAAGTGATGGTATTTTGCTTGTAAAAACTCTGTATGGAACAGTAGGAGCAGTCAAATCCGCAACTCTCAACAGCATCCAAAGTGAGAAGATTGCAGCATCTTGTTTTTTCGCTTGCAACTGGGCAAAGACCCAGACCGAAGCCCTCTTTTTCTTCTGTTTTGAAACTGTATTTTTGTTCTAGCGGAATATTTTTTAATTCAAAATTATTATAAGAGTTTGGTCTATTCCGTATCTCTTCATAACTAAGTCTGAGTCTTGTAAAAACAACCTTCTTTTGTTCATGCTCTGGAAATATCTCTCTAATACTTTTCTCATTCCACATGCCGAGGTCTCTTGCCATGTCAATTATCTGTTTGAGCTCTTGGTGGGAAAACTTGAGTTGGTGTGCCTTCTCTTTTATAAACGCCTGCTCTGCATGCGGGAGTTTTTCAAAAAGTGTATTTTTGGTTACGTTGTTAAATTTATCTGTATATGAATTCATGTGCGAATTTTAGCAAAAAGATGACAATCTGCCATTTTTTTTTGATTGAAGAGATTTATTTTGTACTATAGAAGTAATAAAAAAGATGAGGAAGAGATGATTTTAGGAAAATGCCCCTATTGCAGCGATGGAAATATTGAGGTGAGAGAAAAGGAGGTTCGAGGAAAAAAGGTAAAACTCTACGCCTGTTCAAATGCTTCATGGAAGAGTGAAGACGGTGAGATGTATGAACTCACCGAGAACGCTACATGCCACTTTAAAATCTGGCAGAATGCACTTGCAAAATATGGAAAGTGGCTCTCCTATAAAGAGGTGAGAGAGTTGCTCTTGGGCGAAGAGGTTGAGGTAGAATTTTTGAGTAAAAAATACGGCAAAAAAATACACTACAACAAATTTATAGCACTTCATGAAGAGTATGGCGTAACGATTTTGTGGGATTGAGATAGAGAAGCCAGAGTTGCGAGAAGCAAAAGAAGAAGTTTCTTTTGCTTCAATATTTTAGTGAAATGCTCTGTTGAGTGCTGAGAACATGGCTTTAATAGAAGCTGTTGTTATGTCGCTGTCAACACCTACGCCAAAGCATGAGAGTATGTTTTTGCTCTGTATCTCTATGTATGCAACGGCTTCCGCAGAGCTTTTGTCGCCGCGGGAGTGCTCAAAGTAGGAGTTGATTGTAAACTCGTTTTTGTAATCCTTCATGAGAGCATTTTTACATGCATCTATCGGACCGTTTCCCTCTCCGTTTGCCGTTATAGTTTCCCCGTTATAGCCGTATGTCAAAGAGCATGTTGAAACTTTTTTGCCCGAAGAGAGCGTTATGTCTATCAAAGAGATATGCTCTTTCATGTTGAAGTAGCTATCATCAAATATTTTTAAAATCTCCTGCGGCTCTAACTCTCTCCCCTTCTCATCGGTTACCCCCTGAACTGTGCGACCGATCTCCGGATGCATCGCTTTTGGAAGCTGATAGCCGTAGTTTTTTTCCAAAATGTAGGCGATTCCACCCTTGCCGGATTGAGAATTTATACGGATGATGCTCTCATAAGTTCTTCCCAAATCCGTAGGGTCGATTGGAAGGTAGGGAACTTCCCAGAAGTTGTCCTCTTTGTTTTTTTGGTATGCAAGTCCCTTGTTTATGGCATCTTGGTGTGAGCCCGAAAACGCCGTATAAACCAATTCGCCAACATAGGGATGACGAGGGTGTGTTGGCAACTCTGTACATCTCTCAACTACATCCAAAACTTCATTTATATCTGTAAAGTTTAGTTTAGAGTCAACGCCTTGGGTTGTCAAGTTGAGTGCTAGAGTTATAATGTCCACATTTCCGGTTCTCTCGCCGTTGCTCAAAAGTGTTCCCTCCACTCTGTCCGCGCCCGCCAAAAGAGCCAACTCAGTCGCTGCAATTGATGTCCCTCTGTCATTATGCGTGTGTGTTGAAATAATGACATTTTCACGGTTATCCAAATGTCTTGCCATCCACTCTATTTGATCAGCATAAATATTCGGCGTTGCCATCTCAACCGTTGCCGGCAAGTTAATAATAACTTTTCTTGTCGGTGAAATTCCCCATCTGTGCGTTACGGCATTTGAAATTTCCGCTGCAAACTCCAACTCGGTTCCCGTAAAACTTTCAGGTGAATACTCTAAGAAAATTTTGCCCTCATGCTCTTTTTCATACTTCTTCACTAAGTCAACACCCTCCATCGCAAGGGAGATAATCTCCTCTTTTGACATGCCGAAAACTATCTTTCTTTGGGCTACCGAGGTGGAGTTATACAAATGAACAGTCGCTTTTTTAACACCTTTTAATGCTTCAAAAGTTTTAGCAATAAGGTGTTCTCTTGCCTGAACCAAAACCTGAATTGTCACATCCTCAGGAATAAGTTTATCATCCACAAGGCGGCGTAAAAAGTCAAACTCTACTTTGGAAGCGGATGGAAAACCAACCTCTATCTCTTTGAAACCGAGTTTGAGTAAGAGTGTAAAAAGTTCAAGTTTTTTTTCCATATTCATAGGGTTGATAAGAGCCTGATTTCCGTCTCTTAAATCAACACTACACCATACGGGAGCAGTTGTTATCGTTTTTGTCGGCCATATACGATTTGGCAAATCTATTTGAGGGTAAGGTTTATATTTACCTTGCATTGTTTGATTCATTTTGAATCCTTTAAACTTGAAATTTGATAGTACACTCTTACATAACTACCTTAAACGGAATTATATCAAATTTAAAATTACAGAAATGAATGAGATTGATAAATAGTTGGTTGTTGTAAGATTATTCTAAAAGAAGAGTGGCAGCTAAAGGAATAAATTCCTTTAGCATTTAAATAAAAGTGTGCCTAGCACTGGTAAGTAGTTTTAAACTCGTACGCAGTTGGACGACCTTCATCCGGCCATACATCTCTCTCAAATCTGTAGTGTCTGTATGCTTCTAAAAACTCATCTGTGAAAACAGGTTTTAAGTAGTCATTATCACGGAAAAGTGACTCTAATGAACCGCGAAGTGTATGTGGCATTTGAGGAATACCTCTTTCACGAATTTCATCAAGAGATAATTCATATAAATCTTCATCCATTGGACCGATTGGAATCTCTTTGCTTTGGATACCGTCAAGTCCAGCCATCATCATAACTGCAAATGCAAGGTAAGGGCAAGCTGTAGAATCTGGGAATCTCATCTCAATACGAGTTGCTTTTTCACCGGCACCATAAGGAATACGGCAAGATGCAGAACGGTTTTGAGAAGAGTAAGTTAATACGCTTGGAGCCTCAAACCCCGGTAATAATCTTTTATATGAGTTAGTTGTAGGATTTGTAAACGCTGCAACTGAACGCGCATGTTTAAAAATACCGCCAACATAGTTAAGACCCATTTCAGAGATGTTTGCATAGTTCCCTTCTTTATAGAAAAGGTTTTTACCCTCTTTCCACAGTGATTGGTGTACATGCATACCGTTACCGTTGTCACCAAACATTGGCTTTGGCATAAATGTAGCTGTTTTACCGTTTAGGTGAGCTACCATTTTTACAACATATTTATATTTTTGAACATTATCCGCTGCACCGATGATGTCAGAGAAAACGACACCAATTTCGTGTTGACCTTGTGCAACTTCGTGGTGACCAAGAACAACTTCAAGACCGATTTGTTCCATAATCATCATCATCTCAGCACGCATATCTACGCCTGTATCTGTTGGAGCTACCGGGAAGTAACCGCCCTTTGTTCCTGGACGGTGTGCATTATTGTAGCTATCCGGATAAGTAGTGTTAGAATTCCATCCACCCTCTTCCGTATCGATTTTGTAACCGGCTTCGTTGATATTGTCAATAAATTTTACGTCATCAAATACAAAGAACTCATTCTCAGGTCCAAAGTATGCAGCATCTGCAATCCCCAAAGACTCAGCATGTTTTAGAGCAGCTTTTGCGATTGAACGTGGACATCTCTCATAAGCTTGTTTTTTGTAAATATCATAAACATCACAGAAAACGATGATAGTTGGATCAGCAGTGAATGGATCCATAAATGCAGAACCGGCATCAGGCTTTAGAAGCATGTCAGATTTGTTAATTGGTTGCCATGCATCAATCGAAGAACCGTCAAACGGTAAACCGCCTTCAAAATGACCAGCAGTTACAGCACTCATTCTGTAAGTAACATGGTGCCATGTACCCTTAATGTCTGTAAATCTAAAATCTACAAACTGAACATCATTGTCTTCACAAAACGAAAAGAACTCTTCTACACTATTAACAAATTTTCCCATGTATTTTCTCCTGATTTAAATCTGGCATTTAGTATATCTGATTTTTTTTCAATAAAATAATTAATGATGCCTAAAAAATAATCATCTTGCCATAATGTTTCGTTAAGTTATACACTAATACGTTACGCACTTAAACGAAAAAGTGCACAAAAACCTTATTATTCTCGAAAAACAAAGTTTTTTCTAAAGAAACATTTTCGCTATGCGAAAAACGATTCTCTTGTTTTGTAGCTTTAGGGGGATGCAAGGGACAATTTGTCCCTGCCACCTAAACGGACGCGTTCGTTTAGGTGCGTAACATCAGTGGTTCAAAAATCCCATCGATTTTTCGCTGTCGAAATTTGCATCTTTTTCTCTGTTAATCTCTTCTACGAAATCGGCAAGTGTGAAAATAGGCTTTTTTCTCACAGCCACTTTATAAGCTGTGTTTTTTATGATAAGATTTATCTGCCCGCCGGTGAGAGAGTATTTCGATAAAGGTGCCCCGTCAAAATCTTTTTCGTACGGAGCGTCAATCGGCAGCATTTTTCTCCATAGCTCCGCCCTTTGTGCTTCATCCGGCTTCTTAAACTCTATCTTGTAGTTAAATCTTCTTGAGAAGGCTTTGTCTATGTTTTCAAGCAGATTTGTCGTAGCGATAAGCATCCCTTTAAACTTCTCAATCTGCTCTAAAAAAATATTTTGCATCTGATTGTGCATCTGGTCGGCACTTGAACTTATGCCGCTAGAACGGGAACTTAAGAACTGGTCTGCTT
The DNA here is from genome assembly GCA_947498025.1 of Helicobacteraceae bacterium. Classification (GTDB taxonomy): domain Bacteria; phylum Campylobacterota; class Campylobacteria; order Campylobacterales; family Sulfurimonadaceae; genus Sulfurimonas. The sequence continues at coordinate 39,611 of CANMJR010000018.1, read as the reverse complement.
CATTTAAGAGCAGTATCGGCTCTGATTTTGTTTTTTCGCATAAATCGTAAAATGTATCGAAGATTTTTCTTACATTTTTTTCGCTCTCGCCCACATACATGGAGAGAATTTTTGAACAATCAAAGGCTAAAACCTGTCTTTTTAGAGACTTTGCCAGCGAATAAGCCGTCATGGTTTTTCCTGTTCCGGCGGCTCCGTAAAAGATAATCCTTGCGTCAATTCCGCTTTTTTTGTCTTTTACGCCCCACTCAACAAGGCGGTTTATAACCTCTTTGTCCACTTGTCTCATCAGGTTTTGCAGAGTCTCTTCTGTTTTTTTGTTTAAAACTACATCAGAGAGCGAAGTCTCAGGCTCTATAAGCTCAAAAATATCCTGCTCATCCATAATTGCATTGAGCTTTAAACGGCGGACTTTTTTATTTTTTTGCGGATGTATTATGCTCTGAAGCACCTCATCCACTATGTAAAATGCTCTTGATATTCCGCCAAAAGGGTTTAACATCTCCTCATAATCAATAATTCCGGAACTAATAAGGTTTGAGCCGTCTTCCAATAGTGAGCGGTTTTTTATGCGTTCATACTCATCAAAAGAGATTAAATCTATCAGGGTATTCATCTCTCGGAGGGAAGAATCGGTTGAGCTGTACTCCTCACGAAGAAGAGCTATAAACAGCACCTGCTCGTAATTTGTCATCTTCTTCTGTTTAAAAAATTTGTCCAAAACCAAACTCTCTGAAGTTTGTTTAATACGGTCTTCAATGCGTTTTTCTAGAAGTTTGAGTTTATTTTGAATTCTATCAATTCCAAGAGAGTGTTCATGCGTATTTTGACGAATCACACTCATTTTTTGGTACAGCTCAATTCTAAAAAACTGGTCTTGCAGATACTCCAAATGATCGCCGTAGGGCTTAATATCTGGTAGTTCACTCTCTAAGGTTCCGTCTTGAAGAAGTTTTAAAAACGACGGAGTAAGTCCTATCGCGGTATTTAAAAGCTCCAGCGGAGTAACCTCCGACATCTTCATGGGAGTAAAACTCTGCTGATGCAGCCAACCGAGTTCCAAGAGATTTTTCAACTCTTTTAGATGGCTCAAATGCTTATATTTTTCCGTCGGATACAAATCTTGCAAAAGTTCCAGAATCAAAATATCATCCTGACCCTCAACATATTTTTTAGTCAAATTCTGAAGCATCAGAGCCTCGTCATGACTACACTTAAGATGCGCAAATATTTCAGACTCTTCAATCTTCTTTTGCGATAAAAAATCAACTAATATTTTCAAAAAAATCCTTAAAATTTATATTCTAACCCAGTGGATAGGGCGAGTACTTTTGAGTTTGTAAATTCGCCCGACAGGCTTGCATTGGCGACCTCTCTATCTTCCCGCATAGAGTAGAGTGCTGCTAAACCTATGTTTACCTTCTGGGTAATCTGGTATCTACCGCCGAGTGATACAGAGAGAGAGTTTGAATCAGGAAGTTCAAAACCGATTGTTTCAACAGGAACGGGGGTCTTGTCTAAAACGGCACCCGCCATAAGCGTGAAGTTCTCCAACTCTTGTGTGATGCCCAGACGGAATGTGTTTGTGTCATTCCAGTTTTTTTGTTTTACGCTTCCAAAAACAGCTTCAGCAGTCGGGTTTGCATAATTAAAATCAAGCTCGCTGTAAGCAGACCAGATGTTTCTCTCATAGACTAACTCAAGGGTTGTTTTAGTTGGAAATGTATATGCCGCTGCTAATGACATGGTCGCAGGAATCGGGATTGTAACGCCTGTATCATATTTGCTGTTCAGCGCAACGCCTCCGGCAGCAGGACCGTTTGCATCATAAAAGAGAGTCGCTTTTCCTTCCTCCGTTAAATTCACCTGTGATCTGTATGTGAAAGCTATATCCAGCTCCGATGTCGGTTTATAGGAGAGTGCTGCGTTGTATCCGTAATCAATAGAATCTCCCTTCATGTCTTGCGAGTAAACGGTAGGGTAAGAAGCTTTTACCGCACCCTCAGAGTAGAGTGCTCTAAATCCCAACCCGACAGAAACTTTGTTACTGACCAAAAAGGAGACGCTCGGATTTATCTCAACAACTTTAAGTGTAAACTCCTCTGCACTGCTCTTTGCCGGTTGAGTCTCCCATCTTTTGGAGAGACCGGCAGGAGATAATATACTCAATCCAAAACGGGTACCGCTCATGTTGGCTGAAACATAGTGAAGCGAGGGAATAAAAAAATGCTCTTTTTGGGAATCCAAATTGTGTCCGGTTGTGGTCGCACCTGCACTGCTCGTGTAGGAACCTTGATAATTAATATCGCTCAGAGCAATACTCATGACATCAACTTCCAAAGTGTTCTCATCATGCATAAAATTCATGTTTGCAGGATTATAGTAGGCTGCATCGGCTCCGCTTGCATGGGCTACATTTGCCGCGCAGAGTGCAATTCCGTCCAGAGAAGTATCCGGTATTTTATATCCGCCTGCCATTAAAACAGAAGAACTAGCCACAGAGAGCAACACTAATTTTTTACATAAATCATTGAGTGATTTACTGTACTGATTTTTAATTTTTGTCAATGAATACCCTTATTTTTTTTTATTTGCTCATACTACACAAGATAGACTTAATTTTCAAAAGAGTACAAAAGTTTTATCTCCTCGCTCCAAAGCGTCTCATCAATCGTCTCAAGTATCAGAGGAATGTTGTTCATTCGATCATCGTTCATAATAAATTTAAAAGCATCCAAGCCGATTTTCCCTTGACCTAACGAATGGTGTCTGTCCACATGGCTCCCCAAATCCGGTTTTGAGTCGTTTATGTGCATTCCCATAAGATACTTAAAACCAACCACTTTTTCAAACTCAGCCCATGTTCTGTCGTAAGCCTCTTTTGTTCGTATATCGTACCCTGCGGTGAACATATGGCAGGTATCGATGCAGACACCCACACGAGATTTGTCTTCGATTTTATCAATGATTTGTGCCAAATGCTCAAATCTCCAGCCAAGATTGCTTCCCTGCCCTGCGGTGTTTTCAAGCACAAGAGAAACTCCGCTTGTTTTATCAAGGGTAAAATTCATAGCCTCTGCAATTTTACTCAAACATGCCTCTTCACTTATTTTTTTGAGATGACTTCCCGGATGAAAGTTGAGTCTGTCAAGCCCCAAAAGCTCACATCTCTGCACCTCATCCAAAAAAGCCTCCATAGATTTTTCTCTTGCCTCATCCTCAGGATGCCCTAAATTTATCAAATAGCTGTCATGTGGAAGTATATGACGAGGCAAAATCCCACTCTCTGCCAAAGCCTTCTTAAATTTATCTATTGTCTCTGCATCAAGCGGCTTCGCGTTCCACTGTCTCTGGTTTTTTGTAAAAAGTGCAAACGCCTTTGCACCGATTGCCACTGCATTTGTAACCGCATTAAAAACCCCGCCACTCGCACTTACATGTGCTCCTACAAATTTACGACTCGGCATTTAGTGCCTCGCTGCATTGAATTTTAATTCTTATATTACTCACTGTTATTTCCTTATTCTGTATCTTTTATATTAAAAATAATATTGTTTTTTTTATCTTTAAATGAGACTGCATGCAAAGTCACTTTGTAGCTTATCTCCATATTTACGTCACTTATATTTTGTTCAAAACCATCTTCGGTTTTCACTCTGTTCTTACCGCCAAAAATCGGTGCGCCTAGGAGTATATTTTGCAAAACATCCTCATCATAAAAAGCACTCAAATAATCCTTATTAAAACTGCTTTTACTCATGCATCCGTCGCTCACACAGATAAGAGTATTTACACTTATTCTATCTATACACTTTCCGGCAATAAAGAGTTCAAGCTCAATTTTTTCGTTGCTGTTTCGTATGTAACCGATATCCGCAAACTTGATTTTTGGCGATTTTATAATGAGAACTTTTGTTTTGGTCTGCTCGTAATTTTTTACACTACATGCACTAAAGAGAAGCATTAAAACGAGTAAATAAGATATTTTAATCATCCTTTCTTTCCTTCTATCTCACTCTTATAAAAATCTTCACTGCTTAAAATAGCTAAATCATCACTGTAAAAATTTTTGTCATTTGAGATAATAAGTTCGCAATTTTGTTTTTTAGCCAAAACATATTGCAAAGTGTCTTCAAAATCACTGTATTTGAAGTTTTCTCTCATGAGTGAACAAGTTTTTTCAATCTCTTTGTTCGAGAACTCTATAACCTTGCAAAATTTGTTTATCTGTTCAATACTGCTCAGTGCTTTTTGTTTATCTTTTTTTGAAAGAATGTAGTAAATTGTAGTTATGAGGTCGCAGCTTGTGTAAATTTTGATATTTTTACTCAGCAAAAAGGGAACTATTTTAAAACTTTGTTCATAAGTTGCTCTGCTATTGTCATTTGCATCTATAAAAATATTTGCGTCCAAAAAAACACTCTTATACATCCCAATTTGCCTTGACTTCTTGGATGGTTAAATCACCCCAAAGTCCGGAACCACTTCCTGCAAATTCGTAAAATGCAGCAATTTTTTCCTCTTTGGAATACTCTTCATACTCTTGTTCTATAAGATTTTTTACGACCTCAGTCTGCGTGATGCCTTTTTGTTTTGCCATCTTTTCCAAATGCTCTGCAATCTCTTCATCGAATAAAAAGTTTTTTCTGATTGTCATGTCATACTCCTTGATTGATGAGTATTATAGCATACATATTTTTTGATACATACCTTTTAGAATATCTACTGAAAGTGTGTGTGACACCTATTTTAAGTTTATTTAAGCTATAAATTAGACCTCAGTTTAAGTTGTTTTATATTTAATTTCAGTGAAATGTTTGCAAGTCATGATGGGCAGAGATTAAAGAGATGTTTGAAAATAGAGTGGAGTTGTAAATATGAGTGAAATATCAATTATAAACGAAGAGAGTATAAAAGATAAAATCTTCACCATAAGAGGTTTGCAAGTAATGCTCGACAGAGATTTGGCAGAGCTTTATGAGGTTGAGACAAAAGTTTTTAATCAAGCAGTCAAAAGAAATGAGAGCAGATTTCCTGATGATTTTAGATTTCAGCTAACGGAAGCGGAGTATCAAAACTTGAGGTCACAATTTGTGACTTCAAACGAACAAAATTCTTTAAGGTCACAATCTGTGACCATAGAGAGCAACAGAGGTAAACACACAAAATATTTACCTTACGCTTTCACCGAACAAGGCGTCTCCATGCTGAGTGCGGTTTTAAAAAGCGATATTGCCGTGGACATAAGTGTAAAAATCATCAGAAGCTTTGTAAACATGCGAAAGTTCATCTCAAACAACGCTCTCGTATTTCAAAGACTCGAAACCCTAGAGCAAAAACAATTCTCAAACGATGAGAAATTCAACAAAATTTTTGAAGCCATAGAAGCAAAATCCATCCAACCGACACAGGGCATCTTTTACGATGGAGAAGTTTACGATGCTTATCTCTTTGTCTCAAATCTTATCAAAAGTGCCAAGAAAAGCATAGTGCTGATAGACAACTACCTCGATGAGAGCGTTTTAACCATGCTCTCCAAAAGAGAAAAAAATGTAACCGCCACCCTCTACACCAAAAACATCACCGCACAGCTAGAACTCGACATCAAAAAACACAACGCCCAATACCCAAAAATCACCCTCAAAAAGTTCGACGCCTCGCATGACAGATTTCTCATCCTTGACGCCAAAGAACTCTACCACATAGGAGCAAGTCTAAAAGATTTAGGCAAAAAATGGTTCGCTTTTTCTAAGTTTGAGATGGAGAGTTTTGATATTTTGAGTAGGTTGGAGGGGTGATGGGAGTTTGGATGAGGCAAAAAGTGTATCACAAAAGTGGTGATTCATTCTCAGTGATGTAATTTATGTAGGTATCTTTGTTTAAGTTAGTGCCATTTTTCACAAGGCTGTAATTTTCATTAATAATAGTCTGCAACTTGTAGTTGTTTAGTTATAATATTTGAAAATAATATAAAAGGTTTGTAAATATGGAATTTCATAATGCAATTTTAAAGTTAGTTGAACGAGTTGAAACATTAAAAGATAGAGTTATTACTGAAGAAGCGACAAAAACATCGTTCATATTACCTATGCTAAGTGCTTTAGGTTATGATATATTTGACCCTACCGTAGTAATACCAGAGTTTACAGCAGATATTGGCAAAAAGAAAGGTGAAAAAGTAGACTATGCAATTATGAAAGACGACAAACCTATAATTCTTATAGAAGCTAAACCTCACACCGAAAAACTTGACCGTCATAAAACACAACTTGAAAGATACTTTACTGTTACGGATAGTAAGTTCGGTATATTAACAAACGGAATTGAATATAGATTTTTTTCAGACATTGAAAAACCAAATGTCATGGATCAAGCCCCATTTCTAATTATTGACATATTAAATTTAAAAGATAGAGACATTAAGCAACTTGAAAAATTTTCAAGTGAGTCATTGGATATTGAAAATATATTAAGTATGGCTGGTAGTAAAAAATATGTTAACGGTATAAAAGATATATTTAAAAAAGAGGCTATTGACCCCAGCGACGAAATGGCGAAGTTTTACGCGTCACGTCTGACGGATAAAAGACTTATGCAAAATACAATAGACGAGTTTAAAACATACACTAAACAAGCATTTGCAGAGATTGTGAATGATATGGTAAATGATAGAATAAACTCTATTAAAACTAAGATTGCCGAAGAAAATAATCCATCTTTAATTGCCGAAGAAGATGAATCAAGTAAGGATGAAAATAATGGTATTGTCACTACAGAAGAAGAGTTAGAAGGCTTCTTTATGGTTAAATCGATTTTAGCCGAGATAGTACCTTTAAGTAATGTATCTGGTAGAGATACTAAAAGCTATTTTGGAATACTTTTAAATGACAATAATCGCAAATGGATATGTAGACTGCACTTTAATTCAAAAACTAATATGTACATAGGCATCCATACAGTAGAGAAAGAAGAAGAGAGATTTGATATAAAGATGGTTGAAGATATTTATAAATATAAAACACAGCTAATAGCGACAGTAGAGAGACTTCTTACTTAATAGTTAGAATATTTTTATGAGTGAATCTTCATCTCTGCAAAAACAATCTAAATTAAAATTTAGATTGCTGAAAGCTAACTAACTTGTTGGCTTTCAGCCAAATCCATCCAAAGCAGACGCTGTATCTACTAAATTCTATAAAAACTTAATCGGTTCTGACGGCATTGTTGAAGTAAGGGTGCAACATGGAACTAATCATATAAGATTGCTAGGCTTTGAGAGCAATGGAACTTTTGTAGTTTTGACAAACGCTTTTAGAAAAAAAGACCAAAAAATTCCAAAAAAAGAGATAGCTTTAGCCCAAAAAAGAAAAAAGGAGTACCTAAGTTATGAGTGATTTAAAAACATATATTCAAAAGAGAAAAAAAGAGGATGCCGATTTTGACTCCGGGTATGAAGAGTTTAAAATAGGCGAGATGCTAAAACAAGCAAGAGTCGAAGTCGGGCTTACGCAAGAGGAGATAGCGCAGAAACTGCACACAAAAAAGTCAGCAATATCACGAATAGAAAACCACGCACAAGATATAAAACTCTCAACTCTACAGAACTTTGCACATATTTTAGGAAAAGAGCTTAGAGTAGAACTTGTGTAAACACGAGCCTATAAGGTTGCAAGTGGATGTTAAATAAGCTGCAACACTCAAGACTTTTCTCCGAAGCTGAAACATCGGTTCCCACACTCTACGCCCGTATATTTTTATTGCAATTTGCCAAATTTTTAAGTTCGGCATGTGGAACTATGTATAATCCAAACTATGAAAATACATATAGATATCGATTGCTTTTTTGTCTCTTGTTCAAGAATTTCAGACCCTTCTCTCGAACACAAACCCGTCGCCATTGGCGGCAGAAGCGATACGCAAATTTTTGATAGTAACGCTAAAAACCAGAGTGTAAATCTAGAGAATTCAGGCTCTTTTGTTCCTACCTTTTTTAAAAGTTACGAGGAGAGAGATGATGATAGAGACGCTTTTAAAGATGCAGATGGGCGGATTCGAGGGATTCTGACCACCTCCAGTTACGAGGCAAGAGCCTATGGCGTAAAAACCGCTATGAGCATTAAAGAGGCTCTTGGTTTGTGCCCGAAGCTCATCATAAAAGCTCCCAACATGTCACTCTACCAAAAGCTCTCCCATGAACTTCATGCGTTTTTGCAGAGCAGAATTCCACTGATTGAGCAGGCAAGCATTGATGAGTTTTACGGCGATTTGAGCGGTTGGATAAACGACGATGATATTCCACAGTTTATAGATTCGCTCCGCCATGAGATAAAAAAAGAGCTAAAACTCCCCGTCTCCATCGGTGCGGCAAATACCCGCTACATTGCAAAACTGGCAACCACCTACGCCAAACCCTTTGGGTGCAAAACTATCTATCCGCATGATGAGAATAGATTTGTAAATCCCATAAAAGTGGATAGTTTTGCAGGGATTGGCAGAAGCATGAGCGAGAGACTGAAATCTGCTCAAATCCATACGCTTGGAGATTTAAAAGCAAGAAGAGGAACGGTTGAGTCATGGGGACCCTATGCAAAAGAGCTCTACAAAAGAGTAAGCGGAGAGAGTGATGCACCCATTCAAACCTCGCACAAAAGAAAATCGATTGGAATCTCCCGTACATTCGACCCACTTTACGATAGGGCGGAACTGAGAAGGAGAGTGCATGTTTTGGCACGCCATCTTAGTTTTGCTATCCTAAAACTTGAAGTGATTCCGACTGTTTTTCATCTGAGCATAAACTATGAGATGAATCAAAAATCCCACAAAAACATCTCTCTTTGTGAAATATTTACGGAAAAAAAGTTTGACTCCCTCTGTTTAGCTCTTTTTAATGAAGCCGATAATCAGAGAAGGCTTCATGCAATCAGATTGAGCATAAACTGCTCAAGTTTCACACGAGACTCCAAAAAAGAGCTTTCCCTCATAGGTTTTGCGGAGGAGCAGAAGATGAAAAAGTTGACAGACTCTTCTCAAAATCTAAGAGAAAAGTATGGCATCGACACATTGAAATGGGGAAGCGAATTATGCTAGAATCTCCACATGACAAATAACAAACTTATCAATCAATTCCGCTCCTTCTATTTTAGGAACTATCCTGAGGACATGGAGCTCCAAATTGAGTATTTTTCTGTCTTCGGCGGTCTCGGTTGGGAGATAGATACGAGCAAACCCCTTGAGCTTCTTATTGAGGAACTGATTTTAAAAAAATTTGATACTTTAAATGAGAGGATAGAAGAGCTCACCCTTGGAGATAAAAATAATAAAAGACTTTTGAGAGCCTTGGCTATTGGCGATAGAAAGATATTTTCATCTTTTAACAGGGCGGGTCTCAATAATGCAAACGGAGGCTCTGCGCTCAACTTTTTGCAAGAAAAGGGTCTTATTCAAATAGAGTTCTCAAGGGAAGAGCCTGCTCGAAGCCTCAATCCGCATGGCAAACTCAAACGAGAGATTGCAAGACATAGAATCTCTCACAAAGTTCTCTTTGTTCACCCATTTATAAGATTCTGGTTTTACTTTATAGCTCCCTTTAATAAAGAGATAGGGGAGAGAAAGTTTGAAAATTGTATAAACAATTTTCTGATAAAACAGCACGCTTATACAAGTCTGGTTTTTGAAGAGCTCTCAGAGGTTCTGCTCAACTATCACCTTAGAGATTCTCAGATTGTAAGCTCCGGAAGCTACTGGGACGCAAAAGTCGAGATAGATATTCTGACGATTACAAGCGACGAGAAGATATATATTGCGGAGTGCAAATGGACAAATCATAGAGTAAACAAAAAAGAGTTGCACAAACTCATGCAAAAATGTGAGAGTTTAGAGATTAAACCAACACAAGTTATACTCTTTTCAAAAAGGGGTTTTTCTAAAGAGCTTGAGAGCATGCAAGGAAAAAAGTTGGCGCTCTACAGCGCAAAGGAGTTTGAGGCACTCGTAAAACAGAGCTCAAAAGAGGAGCAAGAAGAAAACTTTCTGGCTCTCTAAGAGACTATGCGAAGTGCCGTATATGCCTCTTGCAAGAGCTGAAATTTCTGGGTGTAATGCTGAATCATGTGAGGTTTTTCATTAAATATTTTATCGGGATGATACACTTTTGTAAGCTTTTTGTAGCTTTTTTTGAGTGCATCCTGACTTGCCCCTACCGGACACTCCAAGACGGTGTAAAACTGCACCGTCTCATCCTCCTCTTCGTCTTTGCATAAATTGCCAAAACTGAAACTTGCAAAATCTGAGTAGAGTTTACTCATAAAATGGTTGTCGTAGGTGTATTGAATCTGATAGTGCAAAATATGTCGCTTGTTTAACGCCCTCTCAAGTCTTGCTTTGGCCTTGTAATCTGAGACATCAATCACCAAAGATTGGTCGGTGCCTCGCTCTACATAAACTTCAAGCTGCGAGCGAAGATAATTGAGAACCCACATATTCGGTACACTGAGCGATATCAAAACAGTATCTCTGTCATAAGCGTAAAGATTTACCTTTACCTTCTCCGGCTCTTCTAATTTATCTAGTTCAATCTTTATAGGCTGTGCACCGTATCGCAACATGGAACGCAAAAAGAACTCGTGTGAAAAATCATGTGTTCTGGCATGGAAAGCACTGAGCTCATGTAAAAACTCTTCTCTTATTTCTCTTAATGTTTCATTTCTAAAGACTAAAACTGCTTTTGGTAAAAAAAGCATACCACGGGCATGATGATTTAAGAAATTAGTCATCCACTTCGCATTGAGCGTATCGAATCCCGTAGTGATAAGAATAAGATTATTGCGTAAAACAATGTCCATATCTCCTACCTTTTTTTGATGTTACACACTAAAACGAACGCGTCCGTTTTAGTGGCAGGGACAGATGTCCCTACAACCCCCTAAAGCTACGAAAAACTTTGTTTTTCGAGATTTTAATGGAGTATTACAGACTTTATGAAGAAGTGCATTGTATTTAAGGTATTAAGCAAAATGAGTTCCACTTTTTTTGCTTTGAGGAGGATTATTACTTTTCTTATTCAAATAAATATCATAAGTTTTATATAGGTTTTAGTGAGTATAATTGCGAATTATTTTACTTACTTATCTCTTCTAAGGATATACAATTTGCTTGAAAATATGAATGAAAAGTGTGCGGTTGTTGGTATATTTGGTCATACGGAAGCTTCTAAACTTGCTTACTTTTCTCTTCACTCTTTGCAACATCGCGGTCAAGAAGCAGCTGGAATAAGCTCCTCAGATGGTGTAAAACTTCATACAATTAAAGACCGTGGTTTGGTTATGAGTGTTTTTAATGAAGAGAAACTTAAAACACTCAGCGGAACCAGTGCCATCGGACATACTCGCTACTCAACTGCGGGTGATGACTCCATTCTTGATGCCCAGCCGGTTTTTGCTAGATATGATTTAGGCGAAATGGCAATAGTACACAACGGAAACCTCACAAATGCTCAGGAAATTCGTGAAGCACTTATTAAAAAAGGTGCAATTTTTCAAACTTTTATGGACACCGAAAACCTTATTCACCTCATTGCAAAGAGTGAAAAAGAAAAACTGATTGACAGAATTATAGATGCCGTAAACAAAATAGAGGGTGCTTTTTCTTTAGTCTTTTTGAGCAGAACAAAAATGTTTGCCATGCGAGACCGACACGGTTTTCGCCCGCTCAGCCTTGGTCGCATAGCAAACGGCGGCTATGTTGTAGCAAGTGAGACATGTGCGTTTGATTTAATCGGGGCTACCTTTATTCGTGATGTAGAACCGGGGGAACTTCTTATTTTTGAAGAGGATAAAGCGCCTATCTCTATAAAAGTTTTCGAGCCTACTCCAAAAAAATGTATTTTTGAGTATGTTTATTTTGCCAGACCGGATTCAAAAGTGTTTGGTCAAAGTGTGTATCAGATGAGAAAAAACATGGGTATTGAGCTTGCAAAAATACAACCTGTTGAAGCAGACATGGTAATTCCTGTTCCTGATGGCGGAGTTCCTGCGGCGATTGGTTACTCTCAAGCGAGTGGAATTCCTTATGAGATGGGAATTATGAGAAACCACTACATCGGCAGAACTTTTATAGAGCCTACGCAAGAGATGAGAGACCTGAAAGTAAAAATGAAACTCTCCCCTATGACAGATACCATAAAGGGCAAAAAGATTATCGTAATAGATGATTCGATTGTTCGTGGAACTACCTCAAGAAGAATCGTAAAAATGTTAAAAGAGGCAGGGGCGAGTGAAGTTCACATGCGAATCTCCAGCCCTCCGACAACAGACCCATGTTTTTACGGGGTTGATACTCCGGACAAAGAGAAGTTAATTGCAGCAAACATGACTATTCAAGAGATATGCGACTTTATTGAAGCTGACTCTTTGGCATATCTTGATTCTGCTGCCCTGCTCAGAAGCGTCAACAACACATCTAATGACTACTGTACAGCTTGTTTTACAGGCGAATATATAGTTTAAATATGGAGCAGATATATACTTACGGCAACTATCTTAGTAAAAAATTTGGTTGCAAAGTTTATAAAGTAGGTATAAATATCTCCGGTTTTACCTGCCCCAACATAGATGGCACGGCGGCTTATGGCGGATGTACATTTTGCGAAAACGACTCTTTCAGTGCAAGCACGAATCAAATTCAAGAGCTAAAAGGGTTTCATCTTAACCTTAATTCAACAGAAAATCCATTCCTTAAAAAACAGCTGCAACAACTGGAAATTCAATTTAATGCAATCAGCAAACGACAAAAAAGTGAGTATGGCGCTCAAAAATTTATTGTCTATTTTCAATCTTTTACAAACACCTATGCCCCATTTGAGACGCTGAAAGCCCTCTACGAAAAAGCCCTCTCGTTTGATGACGTTGTGGGTCTTAGCATTGGAACACGCTCCGACAGCATTACAGAGGAGACGCTTGATTATCTTGCAAAACTGAGTGAAGAGAGAGAGATTTGGATAGAGTTTGGAATACAATCCGTTTATGATGAGACCCTCAAAAAAATCAACCGCGGACATGACAGTGCCAATGTGAAAAAGTGGATTACAAAAACAAAAGCAAAGGGTCTCAATGTTTGCGGGCATCTCATCTTCGGTCTGCCTGACGAGACGAAAGAGATGATGCTTGAAACCGCTAAACAAGCCTATGAGTGGGGAATCGACTCCGTCAAATACCATCCTCTCTATGTTGTAAAAAAGACTGCTCTTGCAAACGATTTTGTTAGCGGTAGTTTTACGCCTATCAGCGAAGAGAAGTATCTGGATGTATTGGTAAAATCGATTCAGATGAAGCCCAAGAGTGTCTCGGTTCAAAGGGTTACTGCCGGAATTAATGACAGTTCGCTGCTTGCACCGGAGTGGTGCAGAGATAAAAATAGTCAGATAAAAAGTATAAACAGAGCTTTAAAAGAGGTAGGACTTAAATATTAGACTTTTTACATGACCCATTACTCGCCGAACCACTCTTTTAATTTCTGTTTTGCTTTAGCTTTAATGTCGTCAGTGATATATATAGCCACCGCGGCCAATGCAGCTGCTATTACACCAAGATCATCAGCATATCCTACTACAGGGATAATATCAGGTATCGCATCAATAGGAGAAATAAAATATCCGAGTGCTCCTATAATAACAGTTTTCGCCCATGCAGGTGTATTTGAATCTTGAAGAGCATAATAAAGCTGAAGAGCTTTTTCTACTACCTCTGAACCTGCTGCTTTTGCGTACTTTTTCATTTTTCCCCAAAAACTATCCTCTGAATAATCTTTTTCGAAACCTTGTTTTTCTTGCTCCATTTCTAATCCTTTTAAATTTAATTTCTACATATATATTTGTGATATTCCAAAATGTATAAAAGTGTGTGTGACACCTATCTTTTTCACCTATCTTTTTAAAATTTAATCTCCCATTCACTGAATTAAGAACTTAAATTTTATCTATTTTCCACTCTTGCTGCATTCTATTAACAACATCATCCACATCTATTTCAGTAGAACCCGCATCCAGAGCTTTGCCATATAGTTCAAGAATAATTTTATTGTACAATTCTCCAAGTGCATAAGTAAGAGAGCTTGCTACAGTAGCATTAATCATATCTCCTGCTAACATGCCAACACCTGTTAGTTTCAATAAATTTCCGACAATACTGCGACCCACAGTTGTTGCAGCTGTACAACCAACAACACTACTTGCCAATGCAGTCATAGCACCTTCTCCCAATGGAATTCCATACAAGATAGTAATTTTAACAATCATAGCGACCTGAATAGGAATGATAATCGCACTATCACTGAATGGAATTGGTGATGTAGCTGCAACACCAGCTGCTGCTGCTGTTATTTTAATTATTTTCCCAACTCCTGCTTTCTTTAAATCAAGAGAAATTTTTTGAGCTGATACAAAGGCTGACCGCTTTCCCTCGGGAATCAATTTATAGGAAGCTTCAATCAAATCTTTAAGACCCATTGGTTTTGATGCTGAAATTACTTGTCCGTCATCGTCTTCAGTTTCTTCCCCTATTGCTCGAACTGCAATGATATTTTTAACTTTATCACCTACAATCTCTTCTATCTTTCTTTTTAGTTCTGGATCCTTCTTTTTAGCCTTTGTAATCACCACTATTACAGGTATTTTGTACTCATTCAACATATCGAGAAGCTTGATTTCTCCTTCTTCAATACGTGCAAAATCCTCTGCTATGCAAATCCATGCTAAATGAATATGTTCTTCAGAATCTCCTTGCCGAAGTTTTTCAATATGATTTTTCAGCTGTTTTAATGTTTCTTGATATATGTCTAATTCAAGACCCTTGGTATCATAAATATTAATAGGCATTCCAAATTTTGAAAACTTTGTAATATCTTGAGTTACTGGCTCACCACATCCTGTTTTCGCAAGCTCTCCATGAAATACTGCATTTATTAAAGTACTTTTTCCTGAACCTGTTTTCCCTGCAATTAAAACATTAGCACTTGAAAATTCAGCTTTCATTTTTTCAAATTCTTCCGCTACTAGTTCTTGAATATTCATTTTTTCCTCTTTCATTACATTACCTTAAATTCATTTTAACGCTTTTTGCTAAATATTGTATCTCTTTCAAATATAAAATATACCTGAAATCAATCATAAATCACATCTTCAGAAATCTCTGCTACATTCTCACCCATCGCCAATCCGATTATGTCATGGAATAAACTAAAAATAGGTGTAACACACTCTTCATATGCACTTTTTACATCTTTGTTTTTTTTTAGTATTGCGAAGAAGTTTTTCAGCTTTATATGGTACGTTTGTCTTAAAACATAGAGATGCAGATTTATAAAAAGAAGTAAATATAAAGCCTAAAGAGGCTTTATATAAACAGGGGGAAAATGAATTTTTAGAGTTTTTTTGTAAAGATTACCATTTAACTTCAGTAGTTAACATGTAAACATTTTTAGATTCGCCGGTGTCAAAACCATCTTTGGCAGCCACTGTAAATTCTTCATTAATGAATTTACCTGAGCCGATAAAGTTTACATTTTTACTTAGTTTGTATGCTAAAGCTGCAATCATTTTAGTACCTTTAACACTTGAACTCATGTCTGCGCCATTTACAGAACTATCATCCATTACATAGTTATCATAACGACCGATAACAGTCCAGTCTTTAAATGGACGAATCTCGCCGTTGAGTGATAAACCCGTGTAATCTCTTTTATCCCAACTCGCAGCCAATTGAGCTTCTTGAGCACCGTCAGTTGCTTTAAAGTATTGTGCAGCAACTAAGAATAACGGCTGATTGTACACTGCATGAAGACCGAATATTGAACGATCATACTCACTCTTCAATGCACTTGCATTTGCTTGATCTAATGTAGCGCTGTCATCTTTATGATTTTTAGACATCAACCCATAAGTTGAAAGGTTCGCAAATGTATCTTTTGTTCTATCGTTTTTACCGACTTTTGTACCTTCACCCAAAATATGACCTGTTAAACGCCACTCAAGAGATACATCTCCGCTGTTTTTTTGGTTTGCTGCTGCTTTGTCCGCATGGTAACCCTCACCGTTAAACATACCAATTTCAGAGCTGAAGAATTGTGTTTTAGTTTGAAGGTTAAATCCTAGGTCTGCAGAGTTTACAAGATCCACTCCAGATTCCGTTGCAGTTCCTTTCTCTTCAACAAATACTTTGTTAAACGAACGGTAGAACCATCCATTATGCTCTTCGTAATCTATCCATGGACGGTGAACGATACCAACTTCAACGCCTGTAGCCGGAAGTACTTTATCCATGTAAAGGTAAGCGTATTTTACAAAAGCATTTGCATAGCCGTTGCGTGGAACAGTTGTGCTTGTTGTAACTGTTTCTGTTGCAGGAGTTCCTGTGGCAGTTACGGCATCTGTCTTAATTGTTGATGTTGAAGTTGCCGTTTCAGAAGATCCCAACTCTTTCGTTGCATCCAATGTCACACGGAAATAGTCTTTTTCATTCAAAAATGCTTTTACTTGCACATAGTTACGACGCATTTCAAAACCTGTTGAAGATGCAGGGAATTTTGACTGGTCGCCACCTGCTACAGATGTGTCTGTTGTAGGGCTCGCAGATGTCAAACCAAAGTAATGCGTACCGCTAAACTCAAGCTTTGGTGCTTTTGAAAACACCGAACTCTCTTTACTTACAACTTCTGTACGACCTTCAGCCGGAGCATTAAACAGTTGACCGTTTGCGTCTGAGTATAATTTAACATCACTTGCAGATGCAGCAACTGTACCGATAGTCAAAGCAGCTAAAGCTGATAAAACGATTTTATTCATTTTTGATTTCCTTGTTTTTGTTTGGTGAAAGTATAAATGAGTTTGATTACGAGTGGATTACGCTCAATAAAAGTGTCACCATTGTGCACATTCACTTTTTCATGTCAAATATAGTGTTGCAATTTGTGACACTCTTTTATTTCTTAATATCCGTAACTCTTATATTTAATACTCTTTTTGTTATAGTGCACCAACTGTTTTTTCTGATACTTTTTGGTATTTGAAAACAAATATATTAAACAGTTGCATTTTAAGGAATGCAGCTGTTAAATTTAAAGGTAGGTTATATGGAACATATTGCTACAGCAAATCCGTATTTTGGGGTATTTGTACTTTTTGTAATAACATTCGGTGCATTTACAGCGACAACGATAATTGCTCGTCTCGCCTCTCGTGCACTCGCACGCAAAGATAGCGAAAAAATTAGGTTATCAGTTTATGAGTGTGGACCGGAGATTACGAAACAACCGAATAGAATTTCGCCTCAGTTTTACCTTTTTGCTCTTCTTTTCTTATTGTTTGATGTAGAGATTGTCTTTATGTTCCCTTGGGCGGTTGATTTCAAGGCACTTGGCTGGTTCGGTTTTGCTGAGATGTTAATGTTTATCTTACTGCTTGCAATTGGTTTTGTATATGCATGGAAAAAAGGAGCGCTTGAATGGCACAACATAAAATAAATTATACGCAGGACGCTGGTTTACCGGTCGCACTTACAAGTATTGACAAAATCGTGAACTGGGGTCGCTCAAACTCTCTTTGGGCACTTACTTACGGTTTGGCTTGCTGTGGTATTGAGATGATGGCATCGGGTGCATCAAGATTTGACTTTGACCGTTACGGCACTATTTTTAGAGCTTCTCCTCGTCAAGCGGATGTTATGATAGTTGCAGGAACGCTTACAAAAAAACATGCTGAGTTTATTAAAAGACTTTATGACCAGATGACGGAGCCTAGATGGGTTATTTCAATGGGTTCTTGCGCAAATACAGGCGGTATGTTTAACACTTATGCAACTGTTCAGGGTGTTGATAGAATTATCCCGGTCGATCTGTATCTGCCGGGATGCGCTCCTAGACCCGAAACACTTCAGTATGGTGTCATGTTGCTTCAGAAAAAAATTCGTGCGAACAAAGCCGGCAATGCACAAAAACCAAAAAGGTTGATGTAATGAGAGCCTATACACCTAAAGATGATGTTCAAGCAAAACCGTACTATACAGATAGATTTTATGTCTCTCCGCAAGTACCTAAAGAAGCTGTTGAAAACGATGCAGTTTTTGCAGCAGATTTAGCAGCTATAAAAGCAAAATTTGAAGTGAGTGATGCTTATATTCAAGTTGGGCAGATGGTTGTTTACATTCATGCAAAAGACAACTATGGAGTTCTTGAACTTCTGAGAGATGAACTTGAATATACACAATTAACGGAAATGAGTGCAATAGACTGGTTAGCTAAAGAGAATAAATTTGAGATTTTTTATCAGATGCTGAGCATGAACAAACGCAAAAGAGTTCGTATAAAAATGTTTATAGAAAATGGACAGGCAGTAAATTCGGTGAACGAACTTTTCCGTTCTGCCGATTGGTCTGAGAGAGAAATGTTTGACATGTTCGGCATTGAGGCAAATGGACACCCGTTTATGAAAAGAATTCTTTTGCCGTACGACTGGCAAGGACATCCACTTCTTAAAACTTACCCACTAGAGGGCGATGAGTTTGCTGCATGGTATGAAGTAGATAAGATTTATGGAAAAGAGGCAAGAGATATTATCGGACCTGAACTTCGTGATCCTGCAAAGGTTGATAGATATGACTCAGATAGATTTGCAAGACTGGGACATGAAGTTCCTAAAGGTACAGTAATTACAGGACATGAGCCAAAAATTGAGCAGAGCTATCAGGAAGAAGGTGGTGTATTCATGATTAAAAAATTTGATAAAAAGTCGTCAGTAGTTATTGACGACCCACAAAGATAGGGTGGTAAAATATGGCACAAATAACAAATAGATTAACACCATTTTTTGAAAATATCACATTCGATAGAGATGATAATGAGCTTATTCTAAACTTTGGTCCTCAGCATCCATCGGCGCATGGACAGCTTCGTCTGATGCTTCATCTCCAGCAGGAACAGATTGTAAAAGCGCACCCGGATATAGGATATCTTCACCGCGGGATGGAGAAGATGGCAGAGAACATGATTTACAATGAATTCATGCCGACAACTGACCGTATGGACTATATTGCATCAAGCTCGAACAACTACGGTTTTGCATTAGCAGTTGAAAAACTTATCGGTTTAGAAGTTCCTCGCCGCGCAAAAGTTATCCGCATGATGTTACTTGAAATTAACCGCATAATGTCTCACCTTTTCTGGTTAGCTACAACTGCGCTTGACATCGGGGCTATGACGGTGTTCCTTTTTGCATTCCGTGAGAGAGAGTATCTGATGGACATTATCGAGGGATATTGCGGAGCGAGACTTACGCACTCCGCTATCCGTATCGGCGGTGTTCCCCTAGATATTCAGGATAGTTTTTTAGTTCAATTAAAAACTTTTTTAGACAAATTGCCTCAAAATATTAAAGATTATGAGGATTTACTCGACACGAACCGTATTTGGCTTATGAGAATGGAAGAGGTTGGACATATTTCTAAGGAACTTTCACTCTCATGGGGCTGCAGCGGTCCAATGCTTCGAGCAAGCGGAACAGCATGGGATATCCGTAAAGAAGAACCATATGAGCTTTATGACGAAGTAGAGTTTAAAGTTCCATTCTCTGATAAGGGCGATAACTTTGCAAGATACCGCATTTACATGGAAGAGATGAGAGAGTCTGCAAAAATTCTTTATCAAACAATGGATATGTACGGGGCTTGCGTAAAAAACAATCAAACAGAGTTAATGGCGCATGCTCCAAAATATATTTCAGCTTCTAAGCTGGATATTATGACGCAGAACTACTCTTTGATGCAGCACTTTGTACTTGTAACGCAAGGGATGAGACCTCCTGTGGGAGAGGTTTATGTGGCTACTGAATCGCCAAAAGGAGAACTTGGTTTTTACATCAACTCTCAAGGCGGACCGTACCCATATAGACTCAAGCTTCGTGCACCCTCTTTTTGGCACACAGGGATTTTAACTGACCTTTTGCCTGGACATTATATTCCGGATGTTGTTTCTATCATTGGGACAACTAACATCGTATTTGGTGAGGTTGACAGATAATGAAAAGATATGATTTAAGACATTTAAAAAATGAATTTGAACCTCGAATGAAAGAGATTTTAGGAACGCATAAAGCGGGTGAAGTGGCAATCTTTTTATTTGAAATCGGTGATTTTTCACCGATTCAAAGATCTGCAGATTTAGTAAAAGAGTGCGGTTATGAGTTGATGAACTCTTTAAAGTTTAACGAAGTCGATTGGACTATCGTAGCAAAAAAATAGGTGGGGTTTGATTTTGAGTAAAGTCTATTTTTCTACTTGGAATGGTGAGTTGGTAAACAATGTCAATAAGCCGCATGATGAGTGGCAAGAATCAGCCTATAACCTACCTGCACAATATGACAGCCACCGTGACTCAAAAGCTTTTATAGGCTGGGACGGGGTTTCATTATTTAGTGATGATGTAGATGTAATTCGTCTTGCGATGGAGTATGCTGCACAATACCAAGAGTACTCTGAGGCATGTGGAAGATGCGCACCCGGAAGATGGGGCGGCAGAATTCTGTATGACCAACTCGATAAAATTGCTCGCGGTGAAGGGTCTGTTTCTGATTTAAATCACTTAAAAGAGATTGGCAAGAGTATGCAAATCACCTCTAAATGCGAGATTGGAAAAACCGTTCCAAATCCTATTTTAGATTTAATGCACCATTTTGAAGATGAGTTTATGGCATGTATCAATGAGCAGAAACCTTCAAAGCATTACCATCAAAGTGTTGGTTACATTGCAAAAATTACGGCTCCATGTACAGATGCTTGTCCTGCACATGTTGACATTCCCGCGTATATTGAGGGTGTAAGAGATTTAAGATTTGATGATTCGCTTCTTGCTACACGTCAAACTATGCCACTTGCGCATGTTTGCGGTCGTGTTTGTCCGCATCCATGTGAAGAGGCTTGCAGAAGAACAAACCTTGATGAACCTATTTCTATCATGGCACTCAAGAGGCTCGGTGCGGATTGGGAGACTGACCACGGATACGGCTTTTTTCATCCCATGGAGAAAAAACCAAGTACTGGGAAAAAAGTAGCAGTAATCGGCGCAGGCCCTGCCGGACTTACAACAGCCTACTATTTAGCAGCTGAAGGCGTAGAAGTAGATGTTTATGAAGAGCTTCCGGTATTAGGTGGCGAAGTTGCAGTTGGCGTTCCTGAGTACCGTATGCCGATAGGCAAATACAATCAAGATATTGAGTGTGTTCGAGATATGGGTGTTAATTTTTTAGTGAACAGAAAAATCACTGCCGATGACATGCGAAAATTTGAGAGCGAATATGACGCAACTATGGTTGCAACCGGAACGCGTATCTCCAAAAAAGTTTACTGTGATAACGAAAGATTTGAGATTAAAGGGTATTGGTCTGCTATTGAGATGCTTGATCAGATTAATCTTTGGGATAAGTACGGCATCGGCGAAGCGGTTGATTTAACCGGCAAAACAGTTGTTTGTGTCGGCGGCGGTTTTACTTCCATGGATGTTGTGCGATGTGCAATCCGAGCAAATGCAAAAAAAGTGTATATGATTTATCGCCGTGACGAAAAAACAATCATCCGAAATACGACCTATGAAGAGTACCATGAAGCGGTAGAAGAGGGAGTTGAGTTTTTATTTCACTCGGCTGTCGCAAAAATGAATGATGAAGAGGATGTGCTGAAATCTCTTTTAGTAGATAAGTTTGAGCTAGTTCCAGATCCAAATGGCGGTCGAGCAGAGCTTGTTAAAGTTGAGGGCGAATCTTATGTAATTGAGACTGATTTCTTAATTCCTGCGGTATCCCAAGCAGCAGATTTAAAGCTTTTGCCGGAAGAGTGGGAGATAGAAAAAACCTCATGGGGAACTATCAAAACAAACGGTAAAGATTACATGACTTCAAAGAAAGGTATCTTTACTTCAGGAGATTGCGAATATGGACCTATGACTATCGTCAATGCAGTCGGGCAGGCAAAAAGAGCTTCTTCCGTTATGAGCAGATATTTACACAACGGAGAGATAACTCTCAGTGACGATGAGATTATGGAAGACCATCTTCGTAAACTGCATGTTTACAATAAAAAAGAGAAAATAAAAGGTTGGTTACCAGGCTTGCCGAGAGAATATAGTGAAGTTCTTGATGTAGATGTACGAAAAGACAACAATAAAGAGGTTAATTTGGGCTTTACACAAGAACAGGCACTCAGTGAGGCTGAGCGTTGCATGCGTTGTTATTACATCGCTATGGTAGCGGTTTAGGAGGTATGGTTATGGAAAAATTAATAAATTTTAAAATTGACGGTATCTCTGTTGAGGCTAAAAAAGGCGAGACGATTTTAAACGTGGCTCGCAAAAATGGCATCTACATTCCTACTATGTGCTATATCTCAAAAACAACTCCATGTGCCTCTTGCCGCATGTGTGTTGTTGAAGCTAAAGGGGTTGAGGGGTTTGTATTAAGCTGCAACACTCCTCCAACTGAGGGCATAGAGATTACAACAAACACAAAAGAGCTTGAGCATGAGCGAACAAACATCATGAAGCTTTATGATGTAAACCACCCACTAGAGTGCGGTGTTTGCGATAAATCAGGCGAATGTGATTTGCAAAACAAAACACTTGAGTTTGGGGTATCTACTCAAAACTTCAGTGCAAGAGACCAAGCTCGAAAGATTGAGAATTGGGGCTTAATTAATTATGACCCGTCTCTGTGCATCTTATGTGAAAAGTGTGTTCATGTATGTAATGAAGTAATCGGTGATGATGCAATTGAGGTTAAATTTGGCGGATACAGTTCGACTATTATTCCTAAAAACAGTGAGACTCTTGATTGTACTTTTTGTGGAGAGTGTATTGCTGTCTGTCCTGTTGGCGCACTTGTCAGCTCTGACTTTAAATACAGTGCGAATGCTTGGGAACTAGAGAGGGTACCTGCGACATGTGTGCACTGTTCGGCAGGCTGTTCTTTAGAATACGAGACGCGTCATGTAGGAATTAACGGCGATGCATCCATCTATAGAGTAAAAAACAATTTTGAATTTGCATCTCTGTGCGGCGCAGGTCGTTTCGGTTTTGACTTTGAGAATAGAGATACAAGTGATGAAACGGCGTTTCACAAAGCTGTTGAAGCCGTTCAAGGTGCAAAAGTTATCCGTTTTTCATCTATGATTACTAACGAAGAGACGCATATTTTACAACTTCTCAAAGAGAAACTAGGTATTAAACTCTTCAATGAAGATGCTAGAAAATATCAAGAATTTATGAAAGCATACAGCTCCATAAGCGGTAAAAAACACCACAGCGGTTCACTTGATGCAATAAAACTCTCAGATGCAGCGATTGTAATAGGCACAAGAGTAGCAACTGATAATCCGGCACTGAGATATGCTCTGACAACCGCTTCAAAACATAACGGTGCGAAAATAGTCTATGCACATCCAATAGAAGATGCTTTAATGCAAAATACAGTGACGCAGTTTATGAAGTATGAGGTTGGCACTGAAGAGGGCGTACTAGCACTTTTGGCGAATGCCCTACTTAAAGATGCTGACCTAGGAGAGGATGAAAGAGCATTTTTTGATGCACTTGATTTAGGCTATCTTGAAGCTGAGAGTAACATCGGACATGAAGAGATTTCAGAGATGATTAAGTCATTTTCAAGAACAAAAAATCATGTTCTGATAATCGGAAATGATTTGATAGCGCATGAAAGAGCTCTGAATATCGCTAAATTGGCAGCTCTGATTGAAAAACACAGTGACTTCTCTTTAATAATTGTGCCAAACGAAGTAAATACACTCGGTGTTTCACTTATTGCCGATTTAGATGAAGATGAAGATTGCATTGATGTAGTTGGATACAACGCCAAAGGTAATTTCCTAATCTCATCACTTAAATTTGCAAATTTATCGGTTGGCGCACTCAACCAACAGGAGGGAACTTTTGTAAATATCGACAACAGAGTTCTTCCTACAAATGTTGCAGTAAAATTTGATGGCTATACCCTGAGTGACTTAGCATCTGCATGCGGAGTTGAGAGTAAAAATACGGTAGATTATACAGCTAACTTAAATCCTAAATCAGGGTTTAAAAATATTAATTTTGACTCTTTGTCAAACTTTTTATCTCCATTGGGCAAGGATACTCGAGGCTATCTGCTTGATGAAGTGGCATGTGAGATGAACGGTAAACTTGAAACAGTAAGTGATTTACCGGAGTTTAACGGTACAGTCATTTATAACTCTAACCCGGTTTTACAGTTTAACGGCTATACAAATATAACAAAACAGCTTGAAAAAGACAATACTCTACGAGGTTCGGCTCAATTTGCAACGGCAGCCAGAATTTCGGATGGAGACAGAGTTGAGATACGATTTGGCACTCAAATGATTATTAGAGAGTTTAAGCTTGATAACACCCTCAAGGGAACGATAGCGCTCAATCCTATGTTTGATAATGTCGCAGATGCAAGCAGATATAAGTTTGAAAAATCTAAAATAATGAGAGTATCACATGAGTGAAATTACTATAAATATTGACGGAAAAACAATTCATACGCAAGAGGGCGAGTATCTCTTAAGCGCTGCTCGTGCGAATGGTGTTTTTATTCCTGCAATATGTTATTTAACAAGATGCAGTCCAACATTAGCTTGTCGTATTTGTCTTGTCGAAGCGGACGGGAAACAGGTCTATGCATGTAATGCAAAAGCTAAAGATGGAATGAACATCACGACAACTACGGATGCTATTAAACAAGAGCGTCGTGCAATCATGGAAGTTTATGATGTCAATCATCCTCTTCAGTGCGGTGTTTGCGACCAATCAGGCGAATGCGAACTGCAAAATTACACTTTAGAAATGGGCGTGGATGCCCAAAGCTACTCTGTAAAAGATGTTGCAAGACCTTCTAAAGATTGGGGTCATATTCACTATGACGCCGGCTTGTGTATTGTTTGTGAGCGATGTGTCACTGTTTGTAAAGATATGATTGGCGACAACTCTCTCAAAACAGTTGCAAGGGGCGGTGATGCACTTGCTGCAGAGTATAAAGAGAGTATGCCGAAAGATGCATACAGCATGTGGAATAAACTCAACAAATCCATCATCGGTCTTACAAACGGCACGGATGTGCTTGATTGTACCTCTTGTGGAGAGTGCGCTGCTGTTTGCCCTGTTGGAGCACTTACGGACACCCATTTTATTTATAAATCAAACGCATGGGAGCTCAAACAAATTCCAGCGACATGCGGACACTGTAGCGCAGGATGTCAAATTTCTTACGATGTAAAACATGAAAGCATTGCAAATCCGGAAGATAAAATCTATCGTGTTATGAATGAGTGGAACTATGTTTCACTTTGTGGAGCCGGCAGATATGGATTTGATTACCAAAATGCCAATGTAACAAAAGATGAAGCAGCATTTAATAAAG
Organism: Helicobacteraceae bacterium; assembly: GCA_947498025.1. Lineage (GTDB taxonomy): Bacteria > Campylobacterota > Campylobacteria > Campylobacterales > Sulfurimonadaceae > Sulfurimonas. The sequence goes on along the minus strand of CANMJR010000018.1, from coordinate 14,149 downwards.
CAGTTGAAGCATTTAAAAAAGCGGACACTATTAAGTTCACTTCAACGATTACAAATGAAGAAGCATTGATTTTAGAAAAGCTCAAAGAGAAATTTGGTTATAAACTTGTAAACAATGAAGCTTTAGCGTTTCAAACATTTTTGAAAAATTATTCAGAAATTAGTGGTACAACTCTTTACAGTGGTACTCTTCAGGAAGTTGCCCAGAGCAATTTTATAGTTTCCGTTGGAACAGCGATGAAAAGCGACAATCCAAATGCAAGATATGCACTCAATAACTCACTGACAGTCAATAAAGGTGCGGCGCTCTATTTCCACCCGCTGAGTGACCCGATTATTGACGGTTTAGGCAAAAGCATCGTAAGCATCAAGCATAAACCACTTCAAGAAGAGACTATTTTATACCTTCTTCTTGATTTGTTTGCAGACAAAGAGAAGTTGCCGGCGAAGATTGCTGCCTATTTGGCATCATTTCACTCTACTAAAACTATAACTATTGAAGAGACTATCAAAGAGACGATAGTAGAAGTTGTAAAAAGTATGAAAATGAATGAAGAAACAGGCATAGAAGAAGAGGTAGAAGAAAAAGTATCTAAAATAGTTCCTAAAAAAATCTCCAAAGAGGTTGAAGTTGATGACAACAGACTCTTTGAGCTTGTCGGAGCATCGAAAGATTTTAGCGATACTTTAGAGAAACTGCTTGCTAAAAAAGAGACTTTCTCTTTGGTTGTGGGAGCAGATTTATATGCGCATCCACATGCTAAAAACTTGGCTCGTCTAGTCGCTCTTATTGAAAAATACAGTGCATTTCAACTTGTTATGATTCCATCTTTGACAAATAGCTTAGGGGTTGCTCTTATCAATGAACTCTCAAGTGAAATCGGCAAATACTCTATAGGGTACAATACAAAGGGTGACTTTACGCTCTCAGCTCTAGGCGATGGCGATTTAGACATGCCGAGCATGAATCAGCAAGAAGGAACTTTAACTTCAATTAACAAAAGAGTAAATCCTACGAATGCGGCACTCTCTTATGGCGGTTATGAGCTGAATGACATTGCAAATGCACTTGGGCTGAGCGCTGAAAACACAATCAGCTATACGCCATGTCTTCCTTTGTCAAAGGGCTTTAAGTCTGAAAAGTTTGACTTGTTGCCAAACCACTATACGAATGCAGGCGAAGAGGTTCGCGGTTATAAACTAAAAAATGTAGCCGTTTCACATGCCGAAAATGAAAGTGTAGAAAAAATAGACACTGTATTATCTCTTGGAGAGAGTTTGATTTATTTAGTAAATCCTGTAAGACAATTCAGTGAATTTACAAATAAATCTACGAACCTTGATGAGGTAAGCGGTGTTTACATGAGTGCTGAGTATTTGGCAAAATCTGAGTTCAATGAGGGCGAGAGTGTGCGTATCAAAAGCGACAAAGGCGAAATAGTTGCTAAAATCGTGAGTGACAACAAAATAGGCGGCAGCATACTATGTCTGCCGACTTTTGATAGTAAATTAAATTCAGAGGCTCTCTTTGGCGGTTACCGTTTTAATTCAGCTTCGATAGAAAGGGTGTAATATGGATGTAGCGTATTTAATAGAAACGGTTATTAAGGTCGTTGTTGTTTTACTTATATTCTCTGCTTTGGCGGGGATTGGAACCTATTTTGAGAGAAAAGTTCTTGCTTTTATGCAGCGTCGTCTGGGACCTATGAATGTTGGACCCTACGGTTTATTGCAAGTTGCAGCCGACGGTGTAAAACTTTTTACAAAAGAAGATATTATCCCAAGTAATGTTGTGCCTAATATCTTTAAAATTGCACCGGTTATCACCGCGGCTACAGCATTTATGGCTGCTGCTGCAATACCTTTTTTGCCACAATTTACACTCTTTGGTTACACGGTTCATCCGATAGTTGCTGATATTAACATAGGTATTTTATATGTCCTCGGCATGATGGGCGTTGGCTTGTATGGACCTCTTCTTGGCGGTATGGCATCTGCTAATAAGTTCTCTTTGCTCTCGGCTGCAAGGGGTGCTGCAGTGTTTATCTCCTATGAGGTTGTAACGGGTCTTTCAATACTAGCTCCGATTATGATTGTCGGTTCACTCTCTCTTGTTGATTTTAATGCTTATCAATCTGGAGGCATTACTCATTGGCTAGTGTGGTCTCAACCTGTTGCATTTGTACTTTTTTGGATAGCTGCTTTTGCCGAGACAGGACGAACACCATTTCACCTTATTGCAAATGACCATGAGATAATTGATGGATTCGGTACAGAATACTCAGGTATGCGATGGGGTCTTTTCTTTATAGGTGAATATGCGAATATGTTCTTTATCTCATTTGTAATACCACTCCTTTTCTTAGGTGGATATGGAGACGGAAGTTTTCTTGGTGCTTTAGGATTACTTGGAAAAATGGCATTTTTCTTCTTCTTTTTCTTATGGACAAGAGCCGCTTGGCCAGATATAAGACCAGACCAATTAATGTGGCTGTGCTGGAAAGTGCTTATGCCGATTGCCGTGATTAATATTGTAATCACTGCTTTAGTAATGATGTTTTAGAAGGGGATGCGAATGAATCATGAGCAATTTAATAACAGAAATGTTAGCGAGACCTACTATTTAGTAGATATAGAAGATTATCCTACTGATGGCTGGGGTAAATTTAAAAGAGTTGTAAAAAGAACATTCAGGGGCGAACTTTTTGTTGGCTTATGGGTCGTTCTTCGTGAGATGATTAAGTTTGATATTCACACTGTCCAATATCCACAAGAGAAAATGCCGATTGGTCCAAGATACCGAGCTGTTCACGAAATGAAGAGACTCTGGGAATCAGGGACTGAAAGATGTATAGGTTGTGGTCTTTGCGAGAAGATTTGTATCTCAGACTGTATCAGAATGGACACTAGAGTGGATGAAAACTCTCGCAAAGAAGTTACGGAGTACAGTATCAATCTTGGTCGCTGTATTTTCTGTGGCTACTGTGCTGAAGTTTGTCCCGAACTTGCTATCACACATGGCGGACGCTATGAAAATGCGAGCGAGCAGAGAGAACACTTTGTAATGTTTGAAGATATGTTAACACCAATCGATGCGCTGAAGGCTGGTAAACAGCTAGAGTTTGAAGGTTTTGGTGCTATCACACCACATGAAGATGAGCGTGTTAAAAAAACACCTCTCTCATATTAAGGAGTTTAGTTATGTTTGAAGCGATTGCTTTTTATCTGTTTGCTTTTTTGACAACTGTGATGTTTTTTATAACAGTAACAACAACACAGGCGTTGCACGCACTTACGGCGTTAGCGGCAGGAATGATATTTATATCAGCATTTTTCTTTATTCTAGGTGCTGACTTTTTAGGTGCGATTCAAATCGTTGTTTATTCCGGTGCGGTTATGGCACTTTACGCTTTTGGTATGATGTTTTTTGATACGACAAGAGATGTGAAAGAGAAGAATGGAAACAAGTTTATTGTTTTTGGTTTAAGCATTATAGCTGCAGTTTTAATTGTTGTTATATTTGCTGCTCCAATGGTTTCAACAAATATTGTAGCGCTACATCCTATGATTGAGGGCGCAGGAAATACACAAGAGCTTGGTATGGTTCTTTTTACCAAATATCTGGTTCCATTTGAAGTTGCTGCCGTAATGCTCCTTGTTGCAATGGTTGCGGGAATTGTTTTAGCCGGTAAAAAAATGGATCTATCTCTTACTCTTATGAATGATGCAGAGATAATCGATGCTAAAAAAGAACAACACAAAAAGGTGCTCTAATGATGGAAATAGGACTGAACCACTACCTTGTACTCTCAACACTCCTTTTTGCTATTGGATTGATTGGGGTTATGCGTAGAAAAAACCTTCTTTTACTGTTTTTCGCAACTGAAATATTACTCAACTCTGTAAATATTGCCTTTGCTGCGATTTCACACTACTACGGTGATTTAACCGGTCAACTTTTTGTATTCTTTGTAATTGCAATTGCTGCATCAGAAGTAGCCGTAGGACTTGGTCTATTGATTGTTTGGCACAAACGCCATGGCAATATCGACTTAGATCACATGTCAACGATGAGAGGATAGAAGTATGGAACTGTATTTATATCTAGCACTATTTTCACCGCTCGCCGGTTCGCTCTTTGCCGGACTCTTCGGTGCGTCTCCTAGAACTAAAATCGCCGGTGTTGTTCCGAGCTTGTTGCTTTTATTATCTTTTGTGAGTAGCACTGTTCTTTTAATTTACATACTCAGTGGCGGCGAAAAAGTACATGTTGAGATGATGACATGGATGGCAACAGGCGATTTGTATATTCCTTTTGGTTTTATTGTAGACCAGGTTTCTGTGACTATGATGATGGTTGTAACTTTGGTATCAACAGTTGTTCATTTCTACTCAATCGGATACATGGATCACGACAAAGGTTTCAACAGATTTTTCTCTTACCTTTCAGCATTCGTTTTTTCAATGATGATTCTTGTTATGAGTGATAACTTTGCAGGTCTATTTATAGGTTGGGAAGGAGTAGGTCTTTGTTCATGGCTACTTATCGGGTTTTGGTACCATAAAGAGAGTGCAACTTGGGCAGCGAATGAAGCGTTTATTATGAATCGTATAGCCGACCTTGGAATGTTAATAGGCATATTCTTAGTGTATTGGAACACAGGTTCACTTCAATATGACCAAGTATTTGCTACAGTGGGCAGTCTAGATAAAGAGGTATTAACATGGATGGGAATCTTTCTATTTATCGGTGCCATGGGTAAATCAGCTCAGTTTCCACTTCATACATGGCTTGCAGATGCCATGGAGGGTCCAACTCCTGTTTCTGCCCTCATCCATGCTGCGACTATGGTAACGGCCGGTGTATATTTGGTTGTTCGTGCAAATCCTTTATATGATTTAATCCCGAATGTCGGTCTCTTTATCGCTTCGCTAGGAGCATTTGTGGCACTATTTGCAGCTTCTATGGCGTTAGTAAATCGTGATATGAAGAGAATTATTGCATACTCTACACTTTCACAACTGGGCTACATGTTTGTCGCTGCCGGTTTGGGTGCTTACTGGGTTGCACTGTTTCACTTAATGGCACACGCTTTCTTCAAAGCACTTCTTTTCTTGGGTGCAGGTAATGTTATGCATGCTATGCACAATGAACTTGACCCGTTTAAAATGGGCGGTTTACGCAAAGTGATGAAGGGTACATTTATTATGATGACTCTTGCTTCAGTTGCGCTTGCCGGAATCTATCCATTCGCAGGATTTTTCTCAAAAGATTTAATCCTAGAAGTCGGATTTGTAGAGAATCACTATATTATCTACACAGTACTACTATTTACAGCAGGTTTAACAGCGTTCTACTCATTTAGATTAGTGGCACTTATTTTTCATGGTGAAGAGAGATATAAACTCTTTGGTATCCATCCACATGAAGCATATAAATTTATGTTAGTTGCTATGAGTCCACTCCTGTTGTTAGCAATCATTGCGGGTTCATTTAAAATGACATACTTCGAGATGGTAACAGCAGTACTTCCTGCAACCGAGTACCATGTTCATAGTGCAATCGCATATTGGATAATGACCATAGGAACACAACTCTTTGTTATTTTAGCAATAGCTTTTGCATACAAAAAATATGCAAATAACAAAGTGAAAGTTCCAGACGGTACATCTAAAATGGAAAACAACCTATGTTACAAAACTTTGAGCAATCAATACTATATTCCATATATTTATGAAGAGTATTTAGTTAAGCCATATCGAGAACTTTCATCGGTATTTTGGAAACAGGTAGATATGAAAGTTGTGGATGCAACAGTCGACGGCATAGCCGGCATAATTTACGCAGGTGGCGAAAAAACAAGAGTAATGCAGAGCGGAAATCTCTCAACTATGCTTAAGTGGATGGTTGCAGGTACTATAGGTTTGTTATCATTCGCTGTAGTTTTTGGACTGGCAGTTAGATATTCTGGTGAAATTAAAATAATTTTATCAGGTTTAGGAGTTTAGTAGATGTTAAATCATATCTTATCAATTTTAATTTTCTTTCCGGCATTGGCAGCGATGCTTGGATTTATTATTCACAAAGATAGCATTCGTGCTTATGGTGTAGCAATAGCTGCGATAGAGTTTGCACTCTCTTTATGGCTTTGGTTCTCTTTTGATTCAAGTGCATCGGGAATGCAATTTATGGAGAATCTTCCTTTGGTTCCCGCATTTGGAATCAACTATATTTTAGGAGTGGATGGAATTTCACTCTTTATCATTATATTGGCATCATTTTTTACTATGATTGGTATCGCATCTTTAACTGATACTAAAAATGAAAAAAATATGATTGTTACACTTCTGTTTTTACAGATGACAATGGCGGGTGTTTTTGCGGCCCTTGATGGAATCGTGTTTTACATATTCTGGGAACTTTCACTTGTACCGATGCTCTATATTATCGGTGCATGGGGCGGACCTCTGAGAATTTATGCTTCGGTTAAATTTTTCTTATATACATTTACAGGTTCACTTGTCATGTTAGTCGGTATGCTCTTTATGGCGTATTTTTACTATCAGGCGACGGGAGCTTGGAGTTTTGCTATTCTTGACTGGTATCGTTTGATTTTACCTGAGAGTTTCCAACTTTGGTTATTTGCAGCATTTTTTATAGGCTTTGCTATAAAGGTTCCTATGTTTCCATTTCATACATGGTTACCTTATGCACATGGTCAAGCACCAACAATAGGTTCTGTGATACTGGCGGCAATTTTACTAAAAATGGGTACATATGCATTTATCCGTTTTTCACTACCTATGTTTCCTGATGCTTCTGTATTTTTTATGTTTCCGATAGCTGTGTTAGCCATTATTATGGTTATCTATACAGCCATGGTTGCATATGCACAAGAGGATGTTAAGCAGGTTGTAGCCTACAGTTCGGTATCGCACATGGGTATTATCATTCTTGGTACTTTTGCACTCAATGTGGAGGGTATTACGGGTTCTATCTTTTTAATGATTGCGCACGGTGTTGTTTCAGGTGCACTCTTCTTACTTGTCGGTGTTATCTATGACAGAAGACATACGAAAATGATGAGTGAGTTTGGTGGACTGGCACATGTTATGCCACGATATGCAACTATCTTTGGACTTATGCTGATGGCTTCTGTTGGGATGCCGCTCACAATCAACTTTGTCGGTGAGTTTTTAAGTTTACTTGGATTTTATAAACAGTCTCATATATTAACTCTCCTTGCCGGAACAGCAATTATAGTTGGAGCAATCTACATGTTAGCGGCGTATAAAAAAATGTTCTTTGGTGAAGTTACAAATGAGAAGAATAAAAATCTTCCGGATGTAAGCAAAAGAGAACTTTTGGCACTTATCCCTTTGTCGATTATAACAATTTGGTTAGGCATCTACCCTAAACCGATTTTAGCACCAATCAACAATAGCGTAGAGTCAATAGTTCAATTAATGCATGACAAATCTATAACAAATGAAGCAAAAACTAGAATTCCAAACCTTGTTAAAGGTGCAGAAATAGCTAAAACTTCTGAGCAGGGGGCACACTAATGATAGAGCCGGTAAATGTTTCTTTAGCGTCATTAAACTTAATGACGCTAGCACCTATGTTGATTCCGATAGTTGGAGCACTCTTAATTCTAGTTATTGATATTTTCAAAGTGGGCTTAGATAAAACTCTCTATGTTTCTATAAGTCTTCTTTTCTTATTGATGGATTTTAGTGCTTTGCTAGGCTCAGCAGGTGTTTTCACCCAAGACGGCATAATGATGGGCGTGTTTAATGTTATGCTCATAGACGGTTTAGCTATTTTGTCTCAATTTATCATTGTTGGGGCTTCAATGCTTTTCATACCGCTTGCATTAACGCATAAAAGATTCCATGAGTTTTCCTATCCGGAGTTCTTTGCACTCTTTTTATTTATGATTGCAGGCTTCCAGTTTATGGTTGCAACAGATAACTTAATTCTTGTGTTTGTCGGGCTTGAGACTTCCTCTTTAGCGCTTTACACACTCGTAGCTATGCACAACCGTGACAAATCATTTGAAGCTGCGGTTAAATATTTTACTATGGGTGCTTTAGCAGCCGGCTTTTTCAGCTTTGGAGCCATGATATTTTATGCACTTACGGGATCAGTTGAAATCAGCCAGATAGCTGCGGTATTGGCAGCAAATAAGTATGTTGATATTGCCTATGTTTTAGTCGGTGTAGTATTTATGCTAGCATCATTTGGATTTAAACTCTCTCTCGTTCCGTTTCACACATGGGCACCGGATGTCTATGAGGGTGCAAGTGCTTCAATGGCAGGATTTATGTCTATTGTGCCAAAAATTGCAGCTTTTGTGGTTGCGATGAGACTCTTTGAATTCTTAATTCACAGCGGTGTTGTATGGCTGGAGATTGTACTCTACTCCTTTGTTATTCTAACAATGACGGCTGCAAATATCTGGGCATTAGTTCAAACAGATGTTAAGAGAATGCTAGCGTACAGCTCAGTTTCACATGCAGGCTTTGTAATGGCAGCTATTCTAATCGGCACAACGCAGTCAAATAGTGCCCTCTTTTTATACTGGATACTTTTTAGTTTTACAAATCTTGGTTCATTCAGTATGCTTTGGATTTCTCGTCAAAAACACCTTCCACTACACCAAATGTCAGACCACTCTTACGATAAATTTGCAGGCATGGTTCAAACATCACCGGTTGCAGCTTCTATCATGGGTCTGTTCATGCTTAGCTTGGCAGGGGTTCCGCCGTTTGCGCTCTTTTGGGGTAAACTCTATTTGATTTCATCGGCTGTTACAGGCGGTTACACAATTTTGGCCTTTATTATGGCACTCAACTCAGCAATTGCCGGATACTACTACCTAAAACTAATAGTTTATATGTTTATGAAAGAGCCTGTAATGGGGAATGATGGACATGTTTATGTTTCAAATGCAACAATTGCACTCAAATCTATCATCGGATTTGCAGCAATAGGAACTATATTTGCTTTTGTTGCACTAAACCCGCTTTTAGAGTTAATTACAGCTTTTGTATATAACAGTGGGTACTAATGTGTTACACACTAAAACGAACACGTCCGTTTTAGTGGCAGGGACAGATGTCCCTACAACCCCCTAAAGCTACGAAAAACTCTGTTTTTCGAGAATTTTAAAGAGTCTTATACGCTTTTTTAAAAAGTGTATAAGGTCAGTTACTATACATAAACATTCAGAGGAAAGGAATTTGTTAAAATCGATATTCTTCCTCCTGTTACTTGGTAGCATACCAACGACACTCTTTGCTCTTGAAGTTTCACTCTCAGGTGCAAAAGAGAACTTCCAAAACTACTCAACGCTTCATGTCAAAGATTCAGATGATTTTTTATGTCAAGAGATGAAAAATGATTTTGAAGAAGTAGTACAAGTTGTTTGCGCTTTCTCAAAACAGCCAAACAAGAAATTAAAAACTTTACAAAATGATTTTTTTAAAATAGAATCCCAAACCAAAAAGAATACCTTTTTTTTAGTAATCACCCCTTTTTTCAAGCTTAAACAATACCCTATGGTTTTTGATATCAGCAAAGATGACTCTGTTTATCAGGCGGATGTAAAACTTTCTAAACACTGGATGATGATAGGTTATAAAGATAAATTACCCTATATAAAAAGCGGTAAGGCTTCAGATTCCGGAATTAACTTTCCCTTTTATTTATCCAGAGATAAACTCCCATTTGTAGGGGGATTGGATATTGACGGAAAACCTGTTCATATTAAAAAGGCTCAAGATGTTTCAGATTATCTAAAAATTAAAGAGGCCTATAAAAATCAAGAGTATGATTTATGCTTAGATTTAATAAATAATATTCAACTCCAGTACCCTAATTCACTCTTTAATGCGGAACTCGTTTATTACAAAATCAAAGCTTTTAATGCGCTAAAAGATGTTGACAGTGTAATAAAATTATCAAAACTCTATCTGCAAGAGTACTCGTCCGATGAGAATATTCCTGAAGTTTTATCGCTTATGGCAAGAGCAAATGCTCTTGCGGGACTCAATAGCGATGCCGATTACTTTTTTGACAGATTATTTAGTGAACATGACACTTCACCCTTTGTCCAGTGGGGGTATATATATAAAGGGGAGATGCTAGAGGCTGCCGGAGCTATAACTAAAGTAGCCTATTATTATGAAAAAGCATTGAGTGATACAAGCGATGTGGAGATAGCATCAACCGCAGCATATAAGTTGGCTCATTTTAAAATTTTAATGTCTCAAAAGAGAGAGGGTGCAGAGTATATTATGAAAATAATAAATGTAAAACCTAACTTTTTTATGAATGATTTAAAAACATCTTTGGAGATGATGTATTCGGTTCAGGAGGATGGTGATAATATAACCGCCGCTGCACTTGCAAAAGTAATCTTAGACCAGATAGATGAAACATACGATGAGTATGAGAAGCTCCTAAAAAATAGAGGCGTGTGGCTTGCACAAACAAATAAAAAAAAAGAGGCTCTCGAATCATTAAATGAGTATCTGAAAAAATATCCGGATGGAGAGTTTGTAAAAGAGATAAAAATAGCAAAAGATTCACTTTTTTTTGATACGACCGACAGTAATGTCTCAGCACGACTGAGTCAATATGATGAATTAATAGAAACATATAAAGATGACACAATCGGCTCTCGCGCGACCTACGAAAAAGCTAAAGTTCTTTTAGAAAATGGCATGTTTAGAGATGTTTTGGCATTTAAAGAGTCGATATTAGCACTGGACAGTGAACTCTATAAAGATACAGAGGAAATTGTAAAAAAATCTGCAATAGGGGCAATGGAGCTCTATTTAGAAAATAAAGAGTGCGCAGAAGTACTAAACCTCTCGGCAGACTACAACATTACTCTCTCAGCCGAGTGGGATGAGGGGATTTATGATTGTGCCATGAAAGGTGGAGATTATCTGCTCTCCAAAAATATTGCAAGTAAAAACTTAAAATCGAAAGATTTAGAGTTACGAAAAAAATGGCTCTACAGATATATAAAAGTTGATTTCGCAACCGGAAATTACAGCGATGTGATTGAGGCGTCTAAAGAGCTTATTACTCTCATTCAAGATGATAAAGAGTCAGAGTACAAAGATGTTCACAGGTATCTCTTTGATACATACCAGAGGCTTGAACAAAAGAGCAAGCAGATAGAAGCTATCGTTGCCATAGAGCAAGTGTACGGTATAGATTATAAAGATATAGACAGATATGTGGCAGTGATGAGCATCGGTAGCGCCAACAAAGATGACAATATGGTAATCAAATACGGGAATGAAGTCGTTAATGTGCAAAACAGATCAAAATCGTATGCCCAAAGTCCGTTTGTAGAGTTCACACTCTACCAATCTTATATCAATAAAGAGAATCTTGAAAAAGCGCTTGAGATAATAAAATCGCTCGATTCTGTTGAATTGACAAATCCTCAAAGAGCAAGACAAAAATATCTGCTGGGAACAGTTTACTCAAAGCTCATGCGAACAGAAGATGCAAAGAATGCATATCAAGAGGTGATAGATGCAGATCCGACCTCAGCATGGGCAAAGCTGGCAAAAGATGCTAAAAATCTTTAACTACCCATGTTTTTTTGCCATCCCTTGAGCGAGGGTGAGCCCTCGCGTCTGAAAATTCTCCCCTAGTTTTATTTCCACCATTTATAGAGCTTCTCTTTGCCTAACATTTTTGTACTATATGTTCGACTACCCATTTGATGAGTTAAGCGACACATTATAAAATCCTCCAAAAAGTATCTTCTGTGTCATTCCTCAAAACTCTTTATATAAAATATAAATCCTTACTTATAAAATCTACAATTATTATTCTATTCTAAAGAAATCTCAACAAATGAGATTGATTATCAATTTAATCTATTCTAAAGAAAAAGAATAGTAAAATTTTGCAATTGAAAGTTATTATCAATACAAGGAGATAGAAGATGTCAGATATACAACTCCAATCAGAAATACACAACATAATCAAAAAGTCTGGATATAGCAAATCAAAAAAAATGCTGTGCCCTATCATGAGAATAGTCTCAATGAGGTATATAAATATATCCCAACAGCAACTATTGAGAGTAACAAATTCTATGCTTTAAAAGGAGGAGATGTCAGATTTATTGAATATATTAATAGTTATTCTACAAAATAGTTCAAAAATAAATGCTTTGTACTTTATATATGAACAAATATACATAATAAGGAGAAAAATGCCAAAAAAAGCAATATTAGCAGTCCCAGTAAGTTTTAAGGAAGTGAGTTTCAGTTTGAAATTAATAAACTAGACCGTATATAGGTTTTAAAAAATAAAGGAAAGAAGATGTTAAGTGAAAATTTATTACAAAAATTAAATGAACAGGTTACACAGGAATTTTACGCCTCAAATTTATACTTACAAATGAGTGCTTGGTGTAATCACAAAGGCTTAAATGGCTCAGCGAAGTTTTTGAGAGATCATGCTGCCGATGAAATGTCACATATGCAAAAAATATTTAGTTATATTCAAGATACAGGTGCACTGGCTGTCATAGATACTATAAAAAAACCAGAAATGCAATTTGAAAATATACAAGATGTTTTTACTAAAACATATGATCATGAAAAAATGATAACGGCAAAGATTAATGAAATTGTTGCTACTGCGTTAAATGAAAAAGATTTTTCTACATTCAATTTTTTACAGTGGTATGTAGCGGAACAACATGAAGAAGAAAAACTATTTAAATCTATTTTAGACAAAATAGAAATAATTGGCTTAGACGGTCGTGGTCTCTTTATGATAGATAGAGAAATAGGCAACATCACAATACATTAAAAGCAAAATGTACATATGAAGATGCCTCAGGCATTGTACAAAAACAATTATATATAAATGAAGAGTGTACTTATGGACACTTATATATAAAAAAAACGATTGGCTATTTATTCTCCTAAACAGCAATTAAAAATTTCTTTAGACTCTTAAAAAAACTAGCCCTTTAATTCTCGAAAAATTTATTTTTCGTAGCTTTAGGGGGATGCGTAATATCAAAAAATAAACCAAATGAGAAAATAAAATGAAAAAGATTATATTAACTTCACTTCTGATAGCTCCTATTTTACTTAATGCAGATGTAATTCCTGCAATAAACTCTAAAGGTGGCGCAACGGTACTGCCTGAGGGAAAATTAAAAATGGGTTTGAAATATATTGAATTTGATAGAGACAGTATGTTTGACGGAAAAGACGAGGTAAAAAATAAAGAAAACTTGGATGCTTCAGCAAAGATAACTATGCTTGAGCTTATGTATGGTTTAAGTGATATAACAAGTGTCGGCGTTATTCTTCCATATAAAAATATAGAAGCAACAGCAAAACTTGGACCAAATAATGTATCCATAGATAATAGCGGTATTGGTGATTTAATTGTCATCGCAAGGCATGTTATTTTACCTATGAGTGATTATGAATTTCAACTCTCGCTTGATGGTGGAATCAAACTTCCAACTGGTTCTACGGATAACAATTTTAAAAAAGCACCCGCATTTGCTTCGGGAGTCAATACTCCCATGCCCACACAAATGGGAACAGGAGAGTTTGAGTATATGCTTGGTACCGGGCTCTCATATATGTTTGATGAGAGTTGGAGAGTTGATACGCATGCCATGTACACATACAGACCAAAAGCACACAATGATTATGATTTTGGGAATGAAATAAGTTTAGATGTATCTACTGTAAAAGCTATTACAAACCAGATAAATCTTGGTATTGAATACAACTTTAAAAATAATTCCACCACAGACATGGGAAGTGATACAAATGCACAGCTAAGATCCATGCTTCCATTTAAAGCATTCAGTGGAAGTGCCGGTTACATAACACCTCAAATAGAATTCTTGCCTTTTGGCAAACCAAAGATTCATGTTGGCGTAGGTGTATCATTTTTAAGTAATTATGATTTAAAAGAGTACCAACCGCTCACGGCTGTTTCATACTAAAATATTACATAACTTCTGAATATTTCCGCCAATCATACGAATAGCTTGAGGAAAATTAATAAAGTTTTCTCTTCTAAGCACATTCATTGCAATATTTCTAACAATCGAAAAATTAGTCGGGGCATTGCC
>CANMJR010000017.1 GCA_947498025.1 Helicobacteraceae bacterium | reverse complement strand
CGCTAAACTGAAAACATTTCAAATCCTGACGCAAAAATATCGTAACCGCCGAAAATACTTTAATTTACGATTTAATTTGATATGTGGATTGGTAAATTTTGATCGTGGATTTGAGGTGCCCGTAAAATGAGTTTTGCAAGAAGTCTATTTATATTTTGAAGTGACTGCATGTTGTCTGAAAGCCCATGCTGCGTAGATGTAACGCCAAGATTGACACCTTTTGTAAGCAGTTCGGTGAGAGCCAATGTTAATCTATTTTTTGATAGCTGCTCAGCTCTCTCTTGGGAGTGTTTATTGGACTCCTCTAAACTCTCTTTTGCACTATTAATTGCTCCACATGCAGCTTTAATAGTATGATTAACTGCACTCTGAATAGAAAATATCTCATCATTTCCGGTTTGTGTAATCTTTTGTGAGAAGTTCTTAGAGGAAATTATCTCATCGAGTTCATGTCTAAGCAGTGAAATTCTTTTAATTAATCCATTCGCTACTAAAAAACCAAAGGTAATTATGAAAAATAGTATTATAATATTTGCCGCAATATTGAGCATCATATCTGATTGCGCACTATTCTTTAAGTTATCAACATTCGCTAAAACAGATTCAGAGAGATAGTCTTCAACTTTTTTTAGTAAGTTTATTTTTGCTGTTATAGTTTTAAACCAATATGCCGCATCAATCTCAAAATTGCCATTCATGTGTGTCATTGCAACATTTCTCATTCGGTTCACTTCATCAATATCATTTCCGACGAGAGTGCTTTTATAAAAATCACCGTTTGCTTTAGAAGTTAAGAATAAAAATCTACCCATAAATACATCTTGTTCACTTATAAGTTTAATAAATTTCGGATAAAAACCATCAGGAAAGGAGTTTTTGGCAAATGTTCCCGTCATAACAGCTCTCTCAATGCCGGCTCTCTCTTTGGAGTATAAGAAGTTACTATATGCATTTAAAGATGTACTCATCTCTTGATTTGTACTCATTTTGGCTACATAAGCGACGGCATCCAAAAAGGAGGCATTCATATTTGTATAATAGGCTACGGTATCCGGAACGCTTATTTTTAAAGAGCTGATTTGATCTCTTTTATCTTTTAATTGAGACAGCTGTTGCATTGCATCACCCATTCTCTCTTGCATCTCTTTTGGATATTTACTGAAATTCATACTTTTGTAAAATAGTTCCATGTCCATTTTTGTATCATCGGTATTTTTTCTTATATTGGTTAAATCATCAGCAAATTGCACCCCTTTTGAGCCAACAAAACCAGAAGAAGCACCTCTCTCTTTTTGGCTGTTATGAAGCATTGCACCGATTTTTGTTGATAAAATTGATACTTCTTTTATGGCTGAGAGCTCTTCAACTTTTTTATAGCTCTTGTATCCATTTAATCCTAACAATATAAAAATTATAAGAACAGGGATAAAAACCATAAACACCATTTTTATTCTAATAGAAACACTTTCCAACATTATAAACCCCCTTAAGCTTTACTAAAATTACGAGCGAATAATATAGCATAAAAAATTCTAAATTAAATTGCTCAATTTCTTATTTTTAAGTTCCTTTTTTAGCTAGGGGCTCAGAAAAGATACAAGCCTCTTTTTATGCTCATTTTTGATAAAATAACCCTCCATAATTTAATAAAAGATTTTGAACAATGACAACAAAAGAGTATATTTTAAACACTATAAAAAGTCGTCCGCTCATCATAGATGGTGCCATGGGAACACAGCTCCAGCAGCGGGACGATAAAATTCCGCATGCAGTGTGGGAAGGAAATGAGGGGTGTAATGAGCTTCTTAATGTTACATGTCCCGAGGTTTTGAGTGAAATTTTTCATGCGTATCTCACTGCGGGAGCGGACTTTATTACGACCAATACTTTTGGTTCATTCTCTTGGGTGCTTGATGAGTACCAAATCGGGCATCGTGCGTATGAGTTGACAAAAGCAGGAACGGAACTTGTAAAAAAAGAGTGTTTAAAATTTAGCACACCTGAACATCCCCGCTTTGTTTTAGGCTCTATCGGTCCCGGAACAAAACTTCCTTCCCTTGGACATATCCATTATGATGAGATGTTCGCCGGTTATACAGAATTTTGTTTGGCGCTTATCGATGGAGGAGTCGATGTTTTTTTACTCGAGACATGTCAAGACCCGCTTCAAATTAAAGCGGCTCTGCATGCCTGCGCTGAGGCTAACAGAGAAAGAAATACTCAAATACCGATAATGGTCTCTGTGACAATAGAGCTTAGTGGAACGATGCTTATCGGAACGGATGCAGGAACTATCGCGACCATTTTAGAGCCTTTTGATATTTTAAGCCTCGGCTTTAACTGCGGGACAGGTCCAGAGCAGGTTCTTAAACATGTCAAGACCCTCAGTGAACTTTGGGGCAAACCCATAAGTGTACATGCAAATGCAGGGCTTCCTCAAAATCGCGGCGGTTACACCTATTATCCGATGGCACCCGAAGAGTTTGCTGACAAACAGGAGGCATTTTTAGACTTTAGCGGTGTGAGTTTTCTAGGCGGATGTTGCGGAACAACACCGCAACACATCCGTGCATTAGTCAATCGTGTGAGTAATAAAACTCCAAAGGTGGCATGTGGAACTCAGGCAAACTCTCTTGCTTCCCTTTTTTCAACCGTACCGCTTATGCAAGAACCAGCCCCTCTTCTCATCGGAGAGCGAAGCAATGCCACGGGTTCAAAAGCTTTTAGAGAACTTCTTTTGGCGGAAGATTATGAGGGAACTTTGAGCGTTGGACAACAGCAAGTCCGTGTTGGCGCACATGTTTTGGATGTGAGTGTTGGTTTTGCCGGACGCGATGAAACAAAAGATATGAACTCTGTTATGAGCCTCTACGCTCAAAAATTGGCTCTTCCTCTTATGCCCGATTCTACGCAAACTCCGGCACTTGAAGAGGCACTCAAACTTATCGGTGGCAAACCTATTATCAACTCTGTGAACCTTGAAGACGGGATAGAAAAGTTTGACACGGTTTGTCAACTCGCCAAAAAATATGGTGCGGCTTTAGTTTGTCTGACCATAGATGAAATCGGAATGGCAAAAACAGTTGAGAGAAAAATAGAGATTGCGGAGCGAATTTACGACCTTGCTACAAAAAAGCATGGGATAAACCCGGAAGATTTGGTTTTTGACTTGCTCACCTTTACTCTTGGAAGCGGCGATGAAGAGTACCGTGATGCGGGGATTAACACTATTGAAGCCATACGAGAACTACGAAAAAGACATCCAGAAGTGGGTGCAGTTTTAGGGCTTTCAAACATCTCTTTTGGACTAGATAAAGATGCACGACCGTATCTCAACTCAATGTTTTTAAATCACTGTATTGAAGCGGGACTTACGAGCGTTATTATCAATGTGCAACACATTATTCCCTTAAATAAAATCAGCAAAGAAGACCAAGAATTATGTGATGATTTGATTTTTAACCGCAAACCAAATGGCGAGGCACTTTTTACTTTTATAGAGCATTTTAGTACCAAAGAAGCGGTGGATAATGCTGTTGAGGATGCCGCGTACTTGGCGATGAATGATGCGCAAAAAATCGCAAAACTTCTTATGGACGGCGATAAAGAGAGGATGATTCCCCTCGTAGAAGAGGCGCGAAAAACAATTGCACCTGAGAAAATAGTGAATGAGATTTTGATTGATGCGATGAAAGTCGTGGGTGAGCTTTTCGGCTCAGGGCAGATGCAACTCCCCTTTGTGCTTCAGAGTGCGGAGACCATGAAAAAAACGGTGGATTATCTCAACCCCTATCTGCCGAAGATAGACAAAGCCGTGGATACAACCTTGATTCTGGGAACAGTCAAAGGCGATGTGCATGATGTGGGTAAAAATCTTGTCGATATTATCCTCTCAAATAATGGCTTTAAAGTTATAAATCTTGGGATAAAAGTAGATTTAGAAAACTTTGTAAAAACCCTCAAAGAGTCCAATGCAAGTGCCTTGGGGATGAGCGGACTTTTGGTAAAATCAACACAAGTGATGAAAGAAAACCTTGAAGCTCTTAAAGCTGAGGGAATCAGTATCCCCGTGCTTTTGGGTGGAGCAGCACTTACGAGGTCGTTTATAGATGATTTTTGCCGACCTTTTTATGATGGACCGATTTTTTACTGCAAAGATGCTTTTGATGGCGTGACTGCAATGAGTAGAATTGAAAAAGGAAATCTTGATACCAACTTACATGGTAAGGACGACGAAGAAAAAGTTGTCAGAGAGAAGAAAGAGGTAATCATCCCGCCATTTCATGAACTCCACATGCCAAGCCGTGATGTAAAAGTTCCTACTCCGCCATTTTGGGGAAGAAGAGAGATGAAGCTCACCCGTGCACAAAAAGAGTTGGCATTTGAGTGGGTGAATCACAAAATTCTCTTTAAATCGCGTTGGGGATACAGCTCCAAAGGGATGACAAAAGAGGCGTATAAAAAGCAAATGGATGAGGTTGTTTACCCTGCGTATGAGAAACTGAAAAAAAGATTTTTGGATGAAAATCTCTTTGACCCGACCATCGTTTATGGCTATTGGCCATGTCGAAGTGATGACAACACTCTGCTTATTTTTGATGAGAGTGAAGGGTACAATGCGTCAGATGAAATCAACCATGAGCCACTCAAAAATGTTATAGGAAGAGCGAAAACAATATTTACTTTTCCACGACAAAGTAAAGCTCCACATCGTGCTTTGAGTGACTTTTTTCACTCGGAGAGACACGATGTTCTAGCGCTCACTTGTGTAAGTGCGGGAGCAAAACTAAGCGAAGTGGAAAGAGAGATTTATGAGAGTGGAAACTACACGGAGTACTATCAGTTTCACGGTCTTGGGGTGGAACTAGCAGAAGCATTAGCCGAAATGGTGCATAAGCAAATCCGACTCGATTTAAACATAAGCCAAAATGAGGGAAGCAAACTCGGCGATGTTCAAATGAACAGATATCAAGGTGCAAGATACTCATTTGGCTATGCCGCATGTCCGGATTTAGAACTCAATCGTCCACTTTTTGACCTACTCAAACCCGAAGAGTTTGGCATAGAACTGAGTGAAACTTTCCAGATTCATCCTGAGCAGTCCACAAGTGCTTTGGTTGTGTATCATCCAAATGCTACTTATTATAATGTGTAAATAGTTCTAACTTATATGCCAAGCTTATTATCTTGGCACCTCAAGGGCATGCCGATTCGTAATTTAGTTGCTCACATGGTCTAACGCCAGTTAGGCTAGTTGTCGCTTTGCTCGGGCACATGTGGAAATATTATCTTCTTCTATAACTCAAAGCCTCTAAAATATGTGCTTTTTGTATAATCTCACAACTCTCCAAATCAGCGATGGTACGACTTACTTTTTGCATCTTTTTTATAGCCCTAAAAGAGAGAGTAAATCTGCTTATCGCCATATCTAAAGTTGCTTTTGCTTCCTCACTCAATAGACAAAACTTCTCTATTTCGTTGTCACTTAGCTTTGCATTAAAACTATTTTGCCCTCGATTTTTAGAAAATATATGCACTTCTACCACTTTTTTATGAAACTCTTTTGAACTAAAACTCGGAGTGTCATCAGCGTTTGCACTCTGCATCACTACTGTTAAATCAATCCTATCAAGAAATGGGTCGGAGAGTTTGTTTTTGTATCTTTGTATCTCCAAATCACTGCATCTGCACTCTAACTTTTCATTGAGAAGATTTCCACATGGACAGGGATTCATCGCTCCAATAAATAAAAAATCACTCGGATATTCTACTTTTGAATTTACTCTTGATATGCGTATTTTATTGTCTTGCATAGGTTCTCTTAGAGCCTCTAAAATATTCTTTGAGAAGTGCGGAAGTTCGTCAAAAAACAGAATTCCGCCATTGGCAAGTCCCACTTCGCCAATCATTGCACGATGCGAGCCACCGCCAAAGACACTTGCTAAAGTGGAAGTATGATGAGGATGTCTTAGATTTCTATGGGGTTTAAAGAGTGGTTCTTTAGCTTGGAGAGCATCTAGTTTCGCGATGTCAAGAATTTCATTGATATTCATAGGTGGGAGAATGTACCGAACTCGTTTGGCTATCATACTCTTTCCACACCCAGGGCTTCCTTCAAAGAGGATATTATGAAACCCCGCTGCACTGATTAGGGCTGCTCTTTTGGCAACTTCTTGCCCTTTTACATCTAAAAAGTCATCATCATACTCTTTGGTATAGTAATATTTTTCACCATTGATTTCATAAAATGGATACGCGATATCACTTTGTTCTATGCTTGGAGTGGCATTTTCATGATTTTTTAAAAGTTCTATCGCTTCGTTTAAATCATGAACACCGTAAAATTCAACATTTGGTATTTTGGAAAGCTTCAAAAGTGCGGCATGTGGAACTATTGCTTTTTTAATAAGTTTTTGATTTGCAAGAGACAATAGAAGTGGATAAAGTTGTAAATTCTCTTTTACATTTCCATCAAGCCCAAGTTCACCAAAAACAAACCATTGACTAAAATCACTCTCCAAATAATCAAGTGCTATCATAAGAGCTATGCTGAGGTCAAATTGAGAGCCTTCTTTTTTGACATCACTCGGGGCTAAATTGATTGTTATCCGTTTTGGCGGAAAGGAGAACTCATTACTTAAAAGTGCAGATTTTACTCTCTCTTTTGCTTCGGTAATAGATGCAGATGCCATACCGACAATAGAAAAAGAGGGAAGACCTTTTGTAAGCGTGGATTCAACTTGAACAACTTTAGCATCAATCCCTTCGTATGTGGCGCAAAAAACAACTTTCATAATACTAACCTCTATTTTAGTTAGTATGATAGTAGCATTTTAATTGGTTCTATCAATAAATATGACAATCTGTCATATTTTAAGAGCCTTTTTTCTCTTTTTGAACGCGCTTGAACTCTTTTTCAAACTTTTTTCTTCGCGCATAAGATAATTTATCAATAAATAAAACACCAACTAAGTGATCCATCTCATGCTGAATAGCAATACTTAAAAGCCCTGTTGCCTCTAATGTCTTTGTATTTCCATCTCTATCTTGATAGTGAACCGTAACATTTTCATAGCGTGTAACATCTTCATAAAAACTAGGAACACTCAGACAGCCTTCTTGATAGATAGTTTCACCCTCTTTATAGACAAGAATCGGATTAACCATCTCTATAAGATTCTCTATAGGCTGTTCACCATCTTCATCAGGAATATTCAAAATAAGAACTTGTTTAGCATGTGCTACTTGAATGGCAGCGAGCCCTATGCCATTTGTTTTAATCATCATATGGTGCATCGCATCTAAAAGCTTATGCAAACTTTCATCAAATTTTTCAACTTTAAAAGATTTCTCTCGCAGTTTTTTATCAGGATATTCTACTATGCTCAAATTCATTGGATTACTCTTTTTCTTCTGGTGTCTCGTCACCTCTTGTTACAACTGCATAATCTACATTTTCTTCCGTGTATGCTTTTTCAATTCCGCTCATCGCACTTACTATTGTCTCTTCAACGGAGTTTTCCGGAGCAACATTAGTAATGCCGATAGCAATCTTTAGTTGAATTTCTCGGTCAGCTAGGAAGAAGTTGCTGTTGGAGACCAGATCACAGAGTCTTCCGCTGGCATGTTTTGCACTCGCTATATCGGTGTGTTTTAGCAACATCGAAAATATTCCATTACCATAGTGTGCAACTACATCGCTTCTTCTTGAGGTTTTCAGCAAAAGTCTGGCAATTGTTCTTGTCATAAGCACAATTGCTTTTTCATTGTTTACGCTCTCTTGAAGATTACGGTCAAGTTCTATCATAATAAGAGAGCTTTTGTGGTTAAACTGCTTGATTAAACCTATTTCACCGGCAATTTTTGTCAAAAGGTATCTTTTATTATAGACTCCAAACTTGTTATCAAATATAGTCTCATTCTCTACGCTTTTTACGACTGTCGCTGTTTCATCATAAAGCTCTTTCAGCTGTGTGCTCTGTTTTGACAATATGGTGTTTAATTTAGATATATCACCCTCTAAAACACCGACAATTCCGGCTACTGAATGAACATCATTGCCTTGTTTTAGCTCATCTTTTCTTTTATCAAGAATTTTCGTCATTAAAGCCATATTCTTGTATAAACTTGCCGTTATAGCCAAAATATTCTTTATTGAAGAAAATCCTTGTTTAAGGCTCTGCTCAAGTATGATGGTTTTTTCGCCATCATTATCCTCTTCAAGTTCTAGCATTGAAACTATCTGTTTACGAACACTTTCACTTTTTTTTTCCAAGAGCCTGTCAAAATAGAGTGAAAAATTATCTGGAGTAGGAGGCAGGTTATCATTAATAAGAGCGCTTAGAACCTCTTTTGCATATATCTCTATATCGCTCGTCGGTTCTTCCATCCCAAGAGCAGAATCGCTATCACCGCCAATCTCACGACGATTTCTACTTCTTAATGTTCCTGACATAGTATCCTCCTACTCTTTTTCGTTTTTAACTAGAACTTCATCAATCATGCCATAATCAAGAGCCTCGCTAGCACTCATAAAATTATCACGATCTGTATCTTTTTCTATAGTCTCAACGCTTTGTCCTGTATTTTTTGCAATCAATTCATTCAGTTCCGCTTTCATTCGAAGAATCTCTTTTGCCTGAATTGCAATATCTGTAGCTTGACCTCTAGCACCGCCTAGTGGTTGGTGTATCATGATTCTTGCATGTGGAAGAGCATATCTTTTGCCCTTATGCCCACTACAAAGCAAAAAAGCACCCATCGAGGCAGCTTGCCCAATACAGATAGTTGCAACATTCGGACGAATATAGTTCATTGTGTCATATATTGCCATTCCTGCTGTTACAACTCCGCCTGGAGAGTTGATGTAGAAGTAAATATCTTTCTCCGGATCTTCAGCTTCAAGAAAAAGAAACTGTGCAACTATGGAAGAGGCAACGGAGTCGTTTACCTCCCCGCTTAGCATTACAATTCTATCTTTTAAAAGACGAGAGTAGATGTCATAAGAGCGTTCTCCGCGTCCCGTCTTTTCTACTACATAAGGAATATAGCTCATATCCTTACGCCTCTTTCATCTTTGGATTTAGAAGTCCTGATAAAACTCTGTCTTCTACCATTGACATCTGAATAGCAGGGATATATCCGGCTTTTTTGTAATGCTCATACGCTTGTTGAGGGTCTTGACCCATCTGCATTGCTTCATAGTAGATAGTTTGCATAACTTCTTGCTCATGTACTTTTACTTTTTCTGCTTGCGCCAGAGCGTCTATAATAAATGTAGCTTTTACGCTTCTTAGCGCATCTTCACGGAAGGTGTCACGAAGTGCATTGAGTTTTTCTTCACTATTACGAACTTCTTCAATTTCATCTTCGCTCATTGTGCCGGCTTTTTTGTTGAGAGCCATATCTATCTCTTGTTCAACAACAAACTCCGGTAAATCGAATGTAAAAGTTTCAACAAATAGCTCTAAAAGGGCAGGTTTGAGCTCGTCATTATAGAGTTTTGACAACTCTTCATTTTCAATTTGAGTTTTTACCAAAGCTCTTAGTTTTTCTAAAGTTGCATCTTCTTCGCCCGGAAGCATTTTTTTAGCTAGTTCATCATCAATAGTTACGGCTTCTTTTGTTTTAATCCCGTTTACTTTTACCTTAAACTCAGCATCTTTACCGGCTAACTCTTTGCCGCCGTAATTTTGAGGGAATGTAACCTTTACAACTTTCTCTTCTTCTTTTTTCATGCCGATAACTTGTTCTTCAAAGCCTGGAATAAATTGACCGGAACCTAAGCGAAGAGCGAAATCTTTTGCTGTGCCGCCATCAAAAAGCTTGCCGTCAACTGAACCTTCAAAGTCGATTACAGCAGTATCTCCATCTACCGTTGCACGATTTTCTGCAATATCAACAAGTGGAGCTTGAGACTCAGCTAAGCTTTTGATTCTCTCATCAATATCTGCATCACTTACAGCTGGTTTATCAAACTCTTTCACTAATGCCGCATAGTCGCCCATCTCAATAACAGGACGCATAGCAATTTTTACAGTCACATCAATTTTATCGGCACTTTTGTCAAATACGGAGATAGTCGGCTCACCGATTAAGGAGTCGTTAGAGATACCCATCTCCTCTAAACCTTTGCTTAAAACATCACGAAGAGCTTCCGCTTCAGCATCTTGAACTAATCTTTCACCATACTGTTTTTTAACAGTAGCCATCGGAACTTTTCCCTTGCGAAAACCGGCTATTTTAGCAGTTTTTGTTAGGCTTTTAGCGATTTTGTCTACATTTGCATTCACTTCATCCATTGAGATTGTAGCTTTAATCTCAGCATTCGCACTGTTGATTTTGTTTGATTTGATTTCCATCAATTTCCTTTAGTCAGTTTTTAATTTTAACTATTATTTTTGGCAATATTACCAAAAAAGTGCTTTTAATTAGCTTTTACACAGGTTTGGTTTAAAATTCAGCAAAAGTATCCAAGCAACTGCTACATCAATCATTACATCGGCAAAGTTAAACACCGCAAAATTAAATCCGCAGTGCCAATAGACCATATCAACAACTCCGCCATGAATAAATCTGTCGTATATATTTGAAAATGCGCCCCCCAACATAACTCCGGCCGGAAGTGCATAACAAATTTTTTGCAAGTAAACCATGTAGATTAAAATCCCGCCTACCATTACTAATTGTATATATTTTAGAGACTCATCCAAAAAAGAGAGCATAGAAAATGCAACACCTTTGTTGTAAACCAAAATAAAGTCAATGCACTGTGTGTAATATCTAAAACCATCCACAAAAAGCATTTTAATGTACTGGTCTATTATAAAAATTCCACTAAGTGCTAAGAGCAGTATCACAAGAAGGCGAAGTGTATGGTTACGCATTTAGAGCTTTTTGAAAGAATTCTACAATGAGGGGCATGTGGAAATTCATGACTTTCGCATCTTTACACTCCAGTAAAATTCTTAGCTTATTTTCTGTTCCTGAGTAGCGAATGAGATGACGGATATTATTATCATCTAACTCTTTGAGCTTTGCATTCAAACCCTCTATTGCCTCAAGCGGTTTTTTTACTTTAACATTTATATTTACAAGTTTTTGCGGATAGAGCTTAAACGGGCGAAGTGCTTTAGAAGCCTGCTGTTTTGTTTTAATCAGAAGAGCTAATGTCTGTAGAGCGCTCACAAGTCCATCTCCCGTTTTTGCATAATCGCTGATTATTACATGTCCGCTCTGTTCGCCGCCAAAGTTTATTTTTTCTTTTTTCATAATCTCTAAAACATTTTTATCGCCTACATCGGAGCGAAATAGTTTTAGTCCTTGCGTGTTCATAAAGTCTTCCAAGGCTTGATTACTCATAACGGTAGAGACGATTCCTCCGCCCTTTAAAGTGCCCTGCTTATGCATGTACGCACCCAAAGCACCCAAAAGCTGGTCACCGTCAACAACCTCTCCTTTTTCATCGACCACCACAAGTCTATCCGCATCACCGTCAAGCGCAACACCTAAATCTGCTCTGAATTTTACAACCGCCTCGCAAAGATCTTTTGTATGAAGTGCCCCGCAAGCCTCGTTTATATTAAACCCATCCGGTTTATCATGAAGCACAATCACATCCGCTCCCAATTCTTCAAATACGGTTGGACCTACTTTATAGCCGGCTCCGTTTGCGGCATCCAAAACTATTCTTATTCCTTTGAGTGAGATTTCTCTAGGAAATGAGTTTTTGAGTTGAACAATATATCGACCTATTACATCGTCAATTCTTTTAGCTTTACCGATTTTTTTAGCTGTAACCTGTGCATCTTGAAGAGCCTCTGCATCTCTATATATAGCTTCAATCTCCTCTTCTGCTTCGCTTGAGAGTTTATCCCCATATCCGTCAAAAAACTTTATGCCGTTATCTTCATAGGAGTTGTGCGAAGCACTTATCATGATTCCTGCATCGCATCGCATATTTACAGTGATAAAAGCTATGGCAGGAGTCGGCATGGGACCTATTTGAATCACATCGTAACCAATTGCAGTCAAACCGCTTACGATAGCATTTTCTATCATGTATCCACTTCTTCTCGTGTCCTTGCCTATTAAAATTTTATTAGTTGTTGAGTGCTTTTTAAAGTATATTCCGGCCGCCATAGCAATTTTCATAGCAAGCTCAGCACTTAAATAGGAGCCAGCCTCGCCTCGTACACCATCGGTTCCAAATAATTTCATAGTTTATTTCCATTTTTTAAGGTGTTGTATTTTAACATAATAATAGAATAAAGATGAGATATTTTCATTTTAGCTTGTCTTTAACTTAAATTTAATTATTTTTAAGCTAGTATTCCGCACTAAATTTCATGAGAAGGACTCATACATGGCAAATCACAAGTCATCAATTAAGAGAATTCGCCAGACTATCGTTCGTGCAGAACGAAATCGTTTCTACAGAACTCGTCTTAAAAACATTGTAAAAAGTGTTATTTCTGCAGTTGAAGCAGGTAACAAAGAAGTAGCTACAACAGCATTTAAATTAGCAAACCAACAAATTCACAAATTTGTTAGCAAAGGTATATTAAAAAAAGCTACTGCAGCAAGAAAAGTTAGCCGTCTTCACAAATCTGTTAACGCTCTCTAAGGTTAACAATTAATGTTAGCCGATAAACTTACACCGTTTATCAATCGTTATAACGAACTTAGCAACTTGCTAAGTTCTCCTGACATCACCTCCGACATCAAACGAATGACAGCTCTCTCAAAAGAACAATCTTCACTTATGCACATCGTTGAAAAAGCGCATGAGTATAAAGATACTATTAATCAAATCAAAGACGCAAAAGCAATGCTTGGCGACCCAGAAATGATTGACATGGCAAAAGAAGAGTTAAAAGAGCTTGAGCCTAAAATTCCGATGATTGAAGAGCAGATAAAACTTTTACTTCTGCCAAAAGACCCAAATGATGATAGAAATATTATCGTGGAACTTCGTGCCGGTGCGGGTGGAGATGAAGCTGCAATCTTTGTTGGAAATCTTTTTGATGCTTATGTTCGTTATGCCGACCTTAAAGGTTGGAGCGTCGAGATTATGAGTACTTCGCCATCCGATGCCGGCGGGTATAAAGAGGTTATAGCACTTATTAAAGGTGATCAGGTTTATAGCAGGTTGAAATACGAGGGCGGAACGCACCGCGTGCAAAGAGTTCCTGCAACAGAGTCACAAGGTCGTGTTCACACCTCTGCAATTACAGTTGCAGTTATGGCTGAAGTTGAAGATGTTGAAGTTCAGATAAATGAAAATGACCTAAAAATCGATGTTATGCGTTCGAGCGGTTGTGGTGGGCAGAGCGTTAATACAACCGACTCTGCTGTTCGTATTACGCACTTGCCGACAGGTATAGTCGTGACAAATCAAGACCAAAAGTCCCAACATAAAAACAAAGACAAGGCTATGAAAGTTCTCAAAGCCAGACTTTATGACCTTGAAATGCAAGAGGCACTTGCAAAAGATAGTGCAAACCGTGCTTCTCAAGTTGGAACAGGTGACAGAAGCGGAAGAATTAGAACTTATAATTATCCGCAAAATCGTATAAGTGACCATAGAATCACTCTGACACTTTACAGACTTGCTGAAATTATGCAAGGCGGACTCTTGGATGAGATTATAGAGCCTTTAATTACAGACCATCAAGCTAAAATAGTAGAAGCTGCCGGACTGTAATTTTTCTCTTTTTTGTTTCCATATGCTTATACTCGGCATCCCCGAGTGTATCTGTTGCTTCACTCGGGCACATGTGGAAATATTTTAAATTTCTGCAACAAATACTTTTTTCACTTCACCTTTAAATGTTATAGTTTTTTCATTCATTCCCAAATAGAGAGTATCACCGCTTCTAGGATAGACTTCTATGTTGTTTGAAACTAAACCCTCTTCATATGCTCTGTAAAAACAAGCCGCCATTCCGGTTCCGCATGCCAAGGTTTCATTCTCAACTCCTCGCTCGTAAGTGCGAACTTTTAGATTTTTACCTTCAACAAAAGCGATATTTACATTTGCATTATATTTATATCTTAGCTCTCTTGCTTCGTTTATATCAAACATGTCAATGTTTTCTGTAAAATGAACTAAATGCGGTACTCCTGTATCTATCTTCCACCATGATTTGTCATTTTCTACAATTGTTTTATCCAAAATTTTTGGAGGTGTGAGTTCACTCGAAACCATATTATCTTCTACTTCAGCATGTATAACACCTGCCAAAGTCAAAAAGCTCATTTTATTTGGTGCAAGAGAATTCACAAAAGCATAGTGGGCACATGCACGACTTCCATTGCCGCACATCTCGGCAATGCTTCCATCTGAGTTATAAAACTGCCACTCAAAATCAATCTTTGATTGGTTTTCAGGCTCTGCAAAATAGGGAATTAAAACTATTAAACCGTCCGCTCCTACACCATTTTGTCTATGGCAAAGTTCTTGTGCTGTTTGGCTTCTATCTTTTTTTATAAATGTATGAAAAACAACAAAGTCATTTCCATTTGCACTATATTTAGATACCGTCACTTTTTTTCTCCAAGTATATAGCTTTTATTTTATTTACAAACTCTTCACACTCTTTTTGAAGATGTTTCAAGTCTTTAGAGTTGTCAATGACCCATGTAGCTCTTTTTTTCTTCTCTTCTATGGGCATTTGGGAGTTTATTCTCTTGAGTGATTCTTCTTTTGTGTAGCCGTTTCGTTTTATAAATCGCTCAAGTTGTATATCTCTCGGCGTGTAAACTACTACACTATTCTTTATATCGTAAGAGCCTTTTTCAAAAAAAAGCGGAATGTCTATAAGATAGGGAAACTTAAAACTATCCTGTTTTATACTTCTTTGTTCTATTTCAGCTCGTATTTTAGGGTGCAAAAACTCCTCTAAAATCCTTTTTTTCTTCTCATCTGAGAAAATTAAACTTCCCAATTTTGCACGATTTACTTTTGCACCGTCAACAAACTCTTTGCCAAAAGTCTCTTCAACCCAGGAGACGGATGCGTCTAATATCTCATGAGAGATTGTGTCTGCATCTATAATTCTCATTCCATTGAGTGCCAATAAAGAGGCAACCGTACTCTTCCCGGTGGCAATTCCTCCGGTTAGGGCAATAGCATAACTAAAAGCCATCAGTTTTTTATAATTCCTAGATACTCTTTACGGATATAATTGGGCATTGCAAAAGAGGCAAGATGAATTTCAGTATTGTAATAGTCCAAATTATCAAGCATGTCGGCTCTTTGCAAAATAATATCTGCTGTCGGATGGTACTCTTTTGATGCAAGTATTGCACTATTGTCATTCCCTAAATTGTAAGGCATTATAATTTTAAAATATTTAGCTAAATCTTGCATGAGTACTTTGTTTGATTCTACATCTTCCAAAGGTTTGTTATTAATTACAAGCTGTCCATCTGTTTTTAAAATACGGCTTATATGTGCTACAACAGCCTCATCACCATACATCTCACTAATGACTACATCGTAACTTCCATCAGCCTCATCACGGAGCTCATCCATGCTGCATCCTATAACTTTTGAAAAGACGACTTTATGTTTTTTCATTTCATCCATTAATAACTCCGCATTGTTACTAATAATTAAAACGTTTTTTGGATCTTTGTTTGTGCATAGAGCTACATGCACCATCATCTCAGGGTAAATAAAAGATTTCATTTTAAAATTCCTTGTGTATAATAAAAGATGATTTTAGCATATTTGCACTGATATTTTTTCAAAAGATTACAACTTATAGATAGATAGATAAAAGATGGGGATTAAGCGTATTTTCTTTTACAAATAATAGGTATAATTGCGCACAATTTATCATAAAAGGCTTAAGAAATGAATTTTAATAATATAAGAAAATTTTGCAGAAATTTTCGAATTCTTATAGGTTTAGGATTGATTGTTGCCGGTGTAGTAACGGGTGTATATTGGTTCTTTTTAGGCGTAATTCCCCTTATTGCAGGCATTGCAAATTTCTGTCCACTCTGTATAATCAGCAAAAAGTGCGATTTGCCCCAAGCAAAGTAGTACCAACAGAGATTCCATTTTCTTGAAATCTTAACACTTCTCTCAACTCTCATAAGCTATAATTTCGCATTTTAAAATGGAGTCTTTTATGAGCCAAATAAGCTATAAAGATGCCGGCGTTGACATAGATGCCGGTAACAGTTTTGTAGAAAATATCAAACCCTTAGTTAAGTCAACTAAAATACCCGGAGTTATCGGCGGTATAGGCTCTTTTGCAGGAGCTTTTGAACTGCCAAAAGGGTTTAGAGAACCGGTTATGTTGGCTGCTACAGACGGGGTTGGAACAAAACTTAAACTTGCAATTGATTCCGGCATACACAACACTGTTGGAATAGATTTGGTTGCCATGTGTGTAAATGACCTTCTTTGCAACTTTGGAACACCCTCTTTTTTCTTAGATTATTATGCAACCGGAAAACTGGATGTAAAAACTGCAACGAGTGTTGTAGCAGGTATTGCAGAAGGGTGTATCAGAGCAGAGTGCGCACTTATCGGCGGAGAAACTGCTGAGATGCCGGGTATGTATGCCAGTGATGATTACGATTTGGCTGGTTTTGCAGTAGGTGTTGCAGAGAAGGGTGAAATGGATAGAGTTGCTCTTGTTCGCGCCGGACACAAACTTATTGCGCTTCCAAGTTCAGGACTTCACTCTAATGGTTTTTCACTTGCAAGAAAAGTGCTGTTTGAAAAAATGGGAATGAAGTTCAGTGATGAATTCAACGGCAAACCGCTGATTGAAACGCTCCTTGAACCTACAAATATTTATGTAAAGATGTTCAAAGAGCAAAAAGAGAACATCATAGCCATGGCTCATATTACCGGTGGAGGAATTGTTGAAAACCTGCCTCGCGTACTTCCGGAAAATCTTAGAGCAGAGATTAAAAAAGATTCTATAAAAGTTCTCCCTATTTTTGAACTCATCTCTCAACATGTAGAAATAGATGAGATGTACAGAGCATTCAACATGGGTGTCGGAATGATTTTGGTCGTGGATGAAGCGAATGTTCAAACAATACTTTCTAAGACAAATGGTTATCTAATCGGCGAGATAAAAGAGGGTAAGAGAGAAGCGGTAATGATTTAGTTACTATGTTATTCTTTCACATGTATGCGAAAAGCTTTAGGGGTGGTAGGCACATAAGCAGCAGCCACCTAAACGAACGTGTTCGTTTAGGTGCGTAATATCAGTTAGTAAACGGTTTTTCTAAATCTTTTTGAATTGCACTTGGAACACCTGATATTGTCATGAATGTTCCCATGTCTAGAAGCGGATAAGAGATAGCAAGATAATACTCGCCATGAAGCATAGTAGCGGCTCCATCTTCCACAGATACGCAGTAAGGGAGTATGGCAGCATTTGCTCTTCCTATCTTCTCTACAAACTTATTAGTTTTTTCATCCAACTGGTATCCTAAAAGTGTACTTTTATTTGAAAGTTTAAGCTCAAATATCAAAAGTTTGCCTTTAGCTTTTGCGATTAACTCTTCATTTGTTGATTTTGCCAACTCAATAGTATCTTCATAGTAAGGTCTGCTTATCATAAAATGATACCCCTCTAAATCATTAAACTTTAACTTATCTGCAGATGGCGTAAGACCTGCAAAAGCTTTATTGATTGCTTCAAGTTGCGCATTAAATACTTTATGATTGTAATCATCCTGCATAAAAGCTTTTCCGAAATAAACCGGATTTGTAATGCTGATTGATTTGGCTTGATTATCTATAAATAGACGCAAAACAGCTGCATGGGCTCTTTTAGGCTTAGCAGCTTCAGCTTTGAGTGCTGCATTTGTAAATACAATAGTTGTGCCGTTTTCTACAGGGGCATATGTCGCAAGCACCTCAAAACCTGCATCTTTTAACTTACCCTTAGCAGCTTCAACATCTACATATCCCCCCACTAAATAGGTACTGACCTCTTTTCCCTCTAAGCCCGTATCGCCCGCAACAACCTGTGTTGGTGCAATAAATGCCAATGTAGCATATAATATGAATGTAAGTAATTTTCTCATAGCTCTTTCGCTCCTAAACCTAACATAATTTTTATAATATCTGCATCAAGGTCTGTCACGGATTTCTGCATAGTTTTGTCTTCTATATTTAAAACTGAAGTCCAGTTAGCAAGACGAGGCATACCGATAACTAGTTTGTTTGTCCCTTTTGGGATGTACATATACATAGAGCATGGAGCGAATGCGCCGGCGTCCGGACGACCTTTGTTAAATATATTGTATGAGAATGTAAAGTGACATAAGGAGTAAGTAAAGTAAGCATCGTACTTGCTAAACTCTAACTTTTTGTCGGTATAAGCATCTTTGTAGTTTTTAAATCCTGCGATAATATATTCGTTCTTCTCAAATGCAGCTTCAAACTGCTCTTGAAATGAATCTAAATAACTGCTTAAATCGGCAGGTCTCTCAAATGTAATCTCAAATTGCATCATAGGCTTTGCAGGAAGTGATTTGTACTCACTAAATTGAATCGTTCCCCCTATCTCTTTTGCAACCATTGCATCTAATTCAGGAAATGTTGCGATAAACTCTTTTCTTGCAGCTTCATCCTTAATCCCTACGATGTCTAGCATTGTCTGAGGAACGATATGTCCAACATAAGTTTTGTCTTCATTTGCAGCTTTATACACATGAAGGTTGAACGGAGAAAAACCGCCAAGCTCAGGATATTTTAAAAGTAACTCACGGATTTTAGCATCGTTAGAAACAGAGAAAAAACCGAGATTGTCAAGGTTTTTAGCCCATGCAGGGTCATACTTTGGATTTGGTTTTCCGTCTGCCAATATTTTTGATCCGTATTTCGTTGCATACGCATCGTTAATTCTTTCATGCGGATCTGAGAGAACAAACCCGATAGTTTTGATTTTTTCATTAACCATAGTGTTATATTTTGCTTCAGCATTTCCGCCTACGACATTAAACATAACACCTTGTGCACCAAAAGCCATAGTAGCAGCAATTGAGAGTGCAGCTATGCTCTTTACCATTTTGTTTGTCATTTTTTCCCTTTTTTTAATTTTAAATAGTGGATATTGTATCATAAAACAACATGAGTAATACAAATTTCCACGGGCTAAAGTTATTATTGCTTATTTGTGTATAAAAATAGAGTGTCGCCGAAAACGCGACACTCAAAACAGGAGGAAAGAAATCTATTTAAAGATTAGAATTTATAGCTAAGCTGAGCACTTAAAGCTGTTTGGCTGTGTGTAGTCGTAATATCTTGAGCAGCAAAGTTTTTATAAGTATTGCTTACTTCAGGAGTATAAACATAAGCTAAATCAACTGATGTTTTGTCACTTATGTTATATGAACCACCCACTGTCATATGAGACTCAACTATACCGGGAAAACCAAGTAAGTTAAATGTATTTACAAGACCACTATTTAATCCGGCACCATTATTTCCGCCGTAAGTTTGCTCACTTATAGGACTTTTTGAATAATTGTAACCTAGACGAGCAGCCCAAGATTTTGCAGTGTACTGGTAACCTACTGCGATTACACTTTGGTCTTCCCACTCAAAATCTTGATACCCTTTTGCTGCAGTCCATTTAATTTGTTTATAATCAAGAGCAATAGTATTTGCATTGAATTTGTAGCTAATACCTACGCCCATTTCAGCCGGAGTGGAAAGTGCATCATTTTTATAAGCACCACCTGTCATTGCACCAACCGAAGTTGATAGTACTCCATTGTAGTTCATGTCTATCTGAGACTTATAAGTTGCACCAAGAGTAACTCCGGCAGTCTCATAAGCTAAGCCTAAGTTATATCCGAATTTTAAATTTTGAGCTACTCCGGAACCAATATTCATAGGTGCTGTTGCACCACCCATCCCGCCGTTCATCATAGACATTGTATTTTGCAATGCAGTTGACATGTTATAATTTATATCTAATGAGCCATATTGCAAAATTGGAGTGATTGCAGCACTAAAGTTGTTCACTTTATATGCTAATGGTACGCCAAACTGCATAAGTTGTAAATTTGTAACCATATTCATTTGACCGCTAGCTGCCGCATCACGATAATCAACACCCATTCCGGCAGTTCCCCACATTCCAACACCCATGTAGAAATTATCATTAATTTTACTTGCTATAGAAACTTCCGGTATAACATTTATTTTTGCTTCGCTTGTTGCACTGCTTGATTCATCACCTAAATTTGGTCCACCCATAGGCGTTAAATCCATGTTCAATCCATTTGTATTTTTAACATTTGGCATAAACAGAGTACCGCCAAAAGCAATCTCACTACTTTCTACAGATGTAATTAAAGCAGGGTTCACAAGAGCTGACTCTGCACCGTGACTCATACCTATACCAACACCACCCATACCAGTTGCCTTTGCACCTGTTGCTATCATATTTGATCCATTTGTTGCAAACGCAGATGTTGCACCTAAAGCCAATACAGCTACCACCGCTAACTTAATTGTTTTTTTCATTTTTATTCCTTGTAAAAAAGTAAATTATCAAATAGTTTGACTACTTGCGTTAGGGAGATTATAGAAGAGTTAATTTTAATCTAATCTTAAAAACTTTTAAATTTACATAGCGACTCTTTTGTAATAACTGCATATGTGATGATTATTATTATAAATAGTGCAGAGGTCCATAACTAAAGTAGATAATAGTGTAATTAATTATTAATATATTAGATAAATTAATAATTGATATAAAAATGCGATTGATTTTTGTTTTGTGATAAAATTATCACATATGCGTAGTTTTGAAACATATTCTTACTATTTGTTTAAAATGAGGTGCTTGCATGTGGAGTTTTCCACATACAAAAATTTTTAATATCTAGTTATAACCTTATTTAATTTTAATCTTTCTATAAAACTAATAAGAGCAGACATTCTCTCCTCTTCCTCTTTTGCAGATTTTTCACTGTTAAGATTGAATAACTCCATTTTCTTGTCGAGATAGTTAGTCGTTAAAAAACCGTCAATAAAATCTTTATCTTTTACTATCTCTCTGTGAAGTATTATGTTCGTCGGAAATCCATCTATATAGTACTCATCCAAAGCTCTTTTTGCTTTTTTCACGGCACCGTCCCAATCCATCGCCCAAACTATCAGCTTGCCAATCATCGAATCATAATTTGTCGGCATTGTATAGCCTGCATAAGCACTTGTGTCCAGCCTCACTCCCGGACCTCCAGGAGTAATGTAGCTTGTTATAGTTCCTGATGAGGGCATAAAGTTATTATTCGGATTTTCGGCATTTATCCTAAACTCTATTGCATAACCGCGGAACTGTATCTCTTCTTGCAGAAACTTCAGTTTTTCACCCTCGGCTATTTCAATCATTTCTTGAACAATATCGATTCCGCTTATAAGCTCAGTTACAGGATGCTCTACCTGAACTCTCGTATTTACCTCTATAAAAAAAATATTATCATTATCATCCACTAAAAATTCAATCGTGCCAACACTCTCATAGCCTAGCTTGAACATCGCTTTAGTGGATATTCTCAACAACTCTTTTCTCACTTCGCTGTTAAGTCGAGGAGATGGCGAAATCTCTATAACTTTTTGATGTCTTCGCTGAATAGAGCAATCTCTCTCGCCCAAATGCAGAACATTCCCATGTTTATCGGCAATGATTTGAACTTCAATATGTCGAGAATTTTCTACATATTTTTCTATAAACATCTCACCTTTTTTAAAATATTTTATAGCTTCTTGAGTCGCAGAATCAAACAATCCCTCAAACTCATCTGCCTTTCTAACTATTCGCATGCCTCTTCCGCCACCGCCAAAAGCTGCTTTGAGTATTACCGGGAAACCTATCTCTGCTGCTATTTTAGCAGCCTCTTTTTTGTCAATAATTGGCTCGTCTGTTCCCTCTAAAATAGGAACTCCAACCTGTTTCATAGCAATTTTTGAGGCCATTTTATTGCCAAAAAGGGCAATATGTTCAGGTTTTGGACCGATAAAAATAATCCCGTTATCTGCACATGCCTGTGCAAACTCCGCATTTTCAGATAGAAATCCATAACCGGGATGGATAGCATCACATGAAGCTTTTTTTGCTAATGCTATAATCGGGTCGTAGTTCAAATAGGCTTGCATCGGGTCGCCCATCATCGGATAACATTCATCCGCTTTTTTTATCCAAATACCCTCAACATCAACCTCAGAAAAGATAGCTACACTGATGATATCCATCTCTTTACAAGCCCGTACTATTCTCAGGGCTATTTCACCGCGATTTGCTATTAATATTTTTGATATTTTTCTTTTTGCAATACTATTCATCAGTTGAGTCTAGTATTTTTATGAATTTATTATATTTAATTGAAGACCAAACCGAAATGGCTATAAGAACTATTCCTATTAGCCCTGTTACAACTTCCGGAATATGAAATTTTATGCTCAAAAGCATGATGAGAGACAGAGCGCCTATTGCATAGTGAGCCCCATGTTCGAGATAAACATAGCCGTCTAAGGTGCCTTTTTCTACAAGGTAAATAGTCATAGACCTTACAAACATAGCTCCAATTCCTAGCCCTATCATGATTACAACAATATCTTTTGTAATAGCAAAAGCTCCGATTACCCCATCAAAAGAGAAGGAGGCGTCTAAAACTTCCAAGTAAAGAAACCCTCCGACACTTCCCTTCTTAACCATGCTGCCAATCTCCGGACTCTCTTCTTCTGTTTCTAATATCTGTCCAATCAAATCTACACCCAAATAGACAAGAATGCCCCAAATACCGGCTGTCAAAACAACAAATTTATTTGCATCATCCACTAATGTTAAAGAAGTCATGAGAACGGAGAGTGCTACAAAAATTGAAATTGCATTTATTTTTCCAAGCAGTCCTAACTTTTGTTCAATCACGCCTAGCCAATGGAGTTCTTTCTCTTCGTCCAAAAGAAAATTAAGAAAAACAAGCATTAAAAACATGCTTCCAAAAGCAGATACTTCCGCATGGTGTGAGGTTAATTTTAAAGAGTATTCATGAGGACTGTTGATAGCAAGATTCCAAACCTCTAACATTCCCATGTCGGCCGTTTGTGCTACTATAACAATTGGAAAGAGGAGTCTCATCCCAAAAACAGCGACTATCATACCGACCGTTAAAAAGAGCGTTCTCCAATATTTATTCCACGTTTTTAAAATGGAAGCATTCACAACCGCATTATCAAAGGAGAGTGAAGCTTCCATGACTGCCAAAATCAGAGCGAGCCAAACCATGCTAAGCGCTAATGTTACTCCGCCACTGCTATATCCCCACCAACCGGCACATGCGAGTGCTACAGCAGAAAAAATCAAAGAAAATTTAAAGTGTTCCATAAGTATCCATTTAAGTA
Source organism: Helicobacteraceae bacterium (assembly GCA_947498025.1). Classification (GTDB taxonomy): domain Bacteria; phylum Campylobacterota; class Campylobacteria; order Campylobacterales; family Sulfurimonadaceae; genus Sulfurimonas. The sequence continues at coordinate 34,347 of CANMJR010000017.1, read as the reverse complement.
ATTTGTAGGTAAATTGTATCATTTTTTGATTGAAACCATAGAATCTATATGTTAGCAATGTACTATTGACATCTTTTCAATCAAAAGGTAAGATACAAATCTTAATTATTTTTTATGTAAAAGAATTAATCTTAAAAGGACTTTTTATGAACTCTTCGACTCTCCAAAATGTTGCACTCTCCAATCTCTGGCAACTTATAATCTTTGTTTTAGGTTTTGCAATTGAGACCTTTTTTCTTGGTTTTTCTGCTCTCGTTGTAATACTAACGATAGTTCATATTTCATTGGCTCTCTATCTTCGTTCACAGCTTATGATAGTTAAACATTCAATCGAGAATTTAACAAAAACAATATCCAAAGCTTCCGGTGGAGATTTTGAAACAGTTGCTTCAGTTATGGGTGAGGGAGAAATAAAACAGCTCTCTATAGAATTTAATTCTCTTCTTTCACAATTTACATTTTTCATATGCGAGATTAGGAAAGCTGTTGATTCGGCAGGAGATAACAAGAGTGCTTCGTACCATGCAAGAAGTGATAATTTAAATCCTACGTTGAGCAGTGCAGTGGAGTTTATCAATACATCTGTGATAGAAATTGAAAAGGGTTATAAGCTTCAAATGCATGGCAGATTTACTCAAAAACTTCATGATTTAGGCGGAGGAATCGCACATGGTTTGCAAATCATTCAAAACAACTTACTCAATAACTCTCAAGAGGTAGAGAAAATATCTAAAATGTCGCAAAGTACCTCAGAAGAGGCAAGAAGAAGCATGGATTCTATGGAAAATGTTCAAAATCTTTTTGGGGATTTGATAGAAAAAATTGACGCAACGCATAATAATATAAACTCCCTCTCTGAGCGTTCCAATGAAATATCTACTATCGCAGGTCTTATTAAAGATATTGCTGAACAGACAAATCTATTGGCGCTCAATGCTGCGATTGAAGCAGCAAGGGCAGGAGAACATGGAAGAGGGTTTGCGGTCGTTGCCGATGAGGTTAGAAAACTGGCAGAGCGAACACAAAAGGCAACCCAAGAGATTTCTATAACTATTTCAACGCTTCAGCAAGAGACTCGAGACATTCAGCAAAATTCTGAAGAGATGGCAAGCATCGCCAAGGATGCGACGCATACGGTTGAAGAGTTTGCCGGTACGCTTGATGGTTTCCAAGTGAATGCCCAAGATTCTGCTGATTATGCAAGTTATATCCGCAACTCACTCTTTATGGTTTTAGTAAAAATTGACCATATTCTATTTAAGTCAAATGCTTATTCAGCAATTCTTTCAGAGGACAAGGCAGCAGAATTTTCTAACCATTCAAGCTGTCGCCTAGGTAAATGGTATCTTGGTGCTGGCAAAGAGCATTATGGACACACAAACGGATATAAGCTTATTGATATTCCCCATGCTAAAGTCCACAATAATGTACTTAAAAATGCAGAGTTTGTTAAAAAGGGTGTTGCAATGAATCCTGCAAACGAAGATGCAATTATCAGCAACTTTAAAGAGATGGAAGCAGAGAGTGATAAACTTTTCATTATTCTTGATGGGATAGTTGGTGAGTTGGCTCCGATTTCAAATAGAAAGTAACGAAATTAATTTTAAATTTTAAATTTTGCTTTTTATTTATATGTTATAATTTTTGCAAACGAAGAGGAGGATATTATGGAAATTACCCATTATACATTTCAGTCACCTTATTCTAGTCAAATTCAAATCGGGAAGCCTGATGTCACTACTCTGAAGGGTGATGCGGAGCTCCCAAAAAGTACGAATGAGGCGTTGAAAAATGCGGAAAATTTTAAAGCTACTCAAATAAAAGAGGTTACTCCAAAGGTAGATTCTAAAGAAGCTTTAGATGTTTATGTATAGTAATTCTGTTCTGAAGTATAAAAAGGACAGTGGTGAACAAAAAGTTTATATTTCTTATCTTCTGCTCACCACTTCTTCTTGCCAAAACATTACCGCTTTTTTTCCAAGGTAACCAACAAATTTCAGAGAGAGATTTGTACAACTCTATCAATCTCTATAAACCCTTCTTTTATGAATTTTACAAAGACCAACCGGCGGTTGAATCAAAAACGGTACCGTTATTAGCCCAAGCCATTAAAGATTATTATAGAAGCAGAGGCTATTTTCTTGCAATAGTTACACATGCGATGCAAGATGACTCCGTTGTTATTGAAATTAGCGAAGAAGCACCCGTCACAGTTGCCGATATTGCGAAAATATCAGAGTTGGATATTAGTAAAAATATCCCTTTTGTAAAAGGAGAGGTGTTTGATTCTAATAAATTCACGCAAAGTAAAGCAGATATTAAACGCATGTACGAAAACAGCAGCTACTGTAGTGCAGGGCTTGATGCCAAGGCATGGGTCGATATAGAGACAAATAGTGCTTATTTGGTCTATGAAGCTGTTAAAAATGAGCCATGTTTTTTTGGTAAGATTGTCGTTACTCCACCAACAAATATTGATGCAGAAATCATAAAATCACTGCTCTATATCAAAGAAAAGGAGCCATTTTCACCAATCGAAATTACAAAAAGTTATGAGAGCCTCTATCGTTACGAGGGAATATCAAAGGTAATTATTGATACGGCAGTAGATGACAACAACAGCGTAAAAACTACGATAATTGTAAGTGAAAATGAGAAGCCTGTTCGCTTCCAAGCCGGAGTCGGAGCGAGCAGTGATGAGGGGGTCATGGCTTTGCTCGGAGTTAATCATAGGAATTTGTATGGAAATTTAAAAACAGCAGGTTTAACTACAAGAGTCACAGAGATTAAACAGACAATCAAGACAAACTTTGACATGCCGATAGAAAATCGAAGTTCTACCGGTGCTGAGTTAGGGTTTGAGAATGAAAATTTTATCGGCTATAAAGAGAGCAGAATATTTGGCACTCTCTATCTTAAGCAGAGAGAGAGCCCGCACACTTTTAAAGAGAGTCTGCTTTTTGACAGCTCTAACACCTACGACAGTGGTGACAAACTGCTTTTTCCAGAGGGTGTCTTGTTTGTATTATCGCCAAAATTAGAGTGGGGATATGATGTAAGAGATAAAGTTTTAGACCCCAGCCATGGCTATTTTTTTAACTCTGAAATTGCAGGTTCATGGATGTCGGATATCTCCGATGCCACATACTATAAATTCAAGCTCACAGGGGGATATATTCTACCTCTTAACTCTTCTATTCTTGCTCTCAAAGCCACTTTTGGTTCTCTGCATCTTTATCAGGGCAATCTTCCTGAATCTTATCTCTTTTATGGCGGTGGAATGAATAGTAACCGTGCCTACGGCTATCGCAGACTAAGTCCAACAAGTAGCTCGGGCGAATCGATAGGTTCGGACTCTATATTGGACAGCACTATTGAGTACAGGTTTCCGGTGTATGGAGATTTTAAAGGGGTTCTCTTTAACGACAACACCTACTTAGGCGAAAAAGAGATTCCGGATTATAACAAAGGTTACTTTAGCGCCGGAGTCGGTATTCGCTACATGACTCCAATCGGGTCTGTTGCAATCGATTTCGGGTTTGACATGGCACATCCTACGGAGCAGTATGCACTCCATTTTCATGTGGGAGAGCTGTTTTGATTCAAAAAACCTATCTATTTTTTAGAAATATAATACTTCTGCTTATAACAGCCATGACCATTCTCGGATTTTTATTGACAACGGAGAAGCTACTCCCATTTCTAGCAGAAGAATATCTAAAAGAGTTCGGAGTTGAATACTCTAGAGTTCAAGGTTCCCTCTTTGGCGGAGTAAGTGTGCATGATTTGAAATATGGCGATTTAGTCAGTATTCAAAAAGTTGAGGTCAATTATGATTTTTTAATGCTTTTTACGAATACGCCTAGTTTTTCAGATATTAATGTTGATGGTGTTTCTTTTAACATGGACAAAGTGCTATCTTCTGATGCAAATAAAATCCCGATTCCGCCGTTTAATATAGCAAAGCTAAATCTCAAAAATGTTGAGTTAATAGTCAGCAGTAAAAGCTATAAATTTGATTTAGAGACACATGAGGTTCACTATAACAACGGGTTTGATGCCAAAAAAGTGGCACTGAATCTAAAATCTTCTTTCGCTTATGTAGTAATAAAAGAGGGAGAAATCGACTCCAATGCCTTAAAAGGCGATGCAACTCTTGAGCTAAGCCCATCTTTTTTAAAAGAGTATCTTGCTGCTTTTAAAGGTATTCCAAAAATTTTAGATGTAAAACTTGATGCCACTCTGCAGAGAATAAATGTCGCCACAAAAGGGCTGAGTTTGGGAGTTAAAGCAGACGAAAACCTGAGCATAAAACATGGGGATTTAAACCTTACCTATTTTATAGATGATGGCTATTTCAGTGCAAATGCTGCTTATTTACTCTCTTATGGCGGTTATGAAGCTACGCTAAATCAGACCGCACTCTTTGATGAAAATGGAGCTTTTTATACCAAGTTGGATGCAAAGCTTAAAAAACACCCTATCTCTTTGCCCTTTGAAAATTTCAGTGTGGAGGCAGCCGGAGATACGCAGAGCATGACGGCAAATATAGATACGCAGAAACTAAAACTGAATTTTCTCTCAAAAGATTATAAAAATTTTCTTATTCATGCAAAGGGGGAAAAACTCTCCCTCTCCTTTTTAGATACTTTTCCGGAAATATTTAAAAAAAATGTAGTCTCATTTGAGGGCGATGCCACTCTGAAAATTTCTCCCTTGTCGCTCTCTGGAACTGTGCAGAGTGATGGGCTTTACGGCAAAGAAAGGACAGTGTTTGAGATGGATAAAAATAGTTCTCTCTATCAGGTAGAGATGCGTCCAAAACCAAAAAGCGACCTTTTTAAAAATTATGACATGAAAAAGTTTTCGCAAATATCTCTTACTTTATATGATGATTATGAGTCGCAAATACTCAATGTTGATGCAAATCTGCTCAATGCAACTCTTCAAAAAAAAGGTGAAGCTCTAAGTGGCGGGGGGAATTTTAGTTCAAGCAACTTTACTATCAGCGGTAGTCTTTCCAAAGATTCAGATGCAAATATAAAACTCTCGGCAAAGCTCCCCTCTTTAAAAAGATTACTTCATGATTTCAATCTTGGTTCGGAGGATGATAATAGATTTTATGATGGTGAAGTGAATTTTGATGCCACCGTGCATTTTGCGGATAAAGTTAGGGTAACCGGTAACATCTCCATGCCATGGAGTATTATAAAATTAGACTCAGAGACGACTTATAGCGTAAAAGATATTTTTGTAAAACTGAGCAGTGTGGACAGAGAGATAACCATAGATAGCTATCGCTTTGAGTTTATGAATCAGAAAGTTTACTCAAAAAAGCCATCAAAACTTCTCTTTGATGTCAATAATAATATACATTTTAAAGAGTTTTGGATTTATGATAATTTGCTTTTGAGCGGCATATTGAACCCAGCCGACATGCGTGGAAATTTAAACCTCAGAAGTGAAAAGTTTACGTATGAGGGCGACGATGGAAATGTTACTCTCAAAGGCGAGATAAAAGCAGCTTTTGATGCGGATGGAGCTCAAAAAATAGAGGGAAACATCACACTGCTAGATGGTTTAATTACTTATGTGCCTCAGAGTGATTATGCTGTTTTGGATAGTGATATTATCGTTATACAAGAGATGAAACAGAAAAAAGTGTATAACCGTTTTTTAAATATTCACATAGATTCATCCAAGCCAATTCAATACAAAGCTAGGGAGATAGATGTTCTTTTTACCCCCGATATAACGCTTTTTGAGGAGCCAAAATCTGAATTAAAGGTTTTGGGAATGGTAACTGTAAACGAGGGAAAAGTGACGGGAGGCGATAAGACATTTGAGTTTGACAAAAGTGAAATCTATTTTTATGGAGCCACGCCCATGAATCCATATCTGAATCTAAACATGCACTACTACACTTTGGATTATATCGACATAGAAATTTATGTAACAAACACTCTCAGTGCACCTGTTCTCATCTTTGCATCCAAACCCGCTATGAGCCAGAATGACATAATGTCCTATATACTTTTTGGGGAGAGTGCAAGTTCAATTTTTGATACAACGGGTACCGGAAATAAACTCTCTGTCAGTACACTGCTTCTTGGAGCAGGGCTAAAACAGATATTTAACTCTGCAACAGGAATAAAAGTAGATACTCTCAATATTTTAACGAACAAAGAGGGAACACTAGGATACGAAATAGGTTCAAGATTTAACAAGCAGATTCGGGTTGTTTACAAAAATGACACCGTTTCAAGCGTAATCGTGCAGTATAGTCTCAATAAATCAATGAGGATAGATGTAGATGTTCGAGAGACGGGGCAGGGTGTAAGTATAGTCTATGTAAAAGATTTTTAGAATTGAAATTATTTTACTACAACCCTATTGCGGCCACTCTTTTTTGCTTCATACAGCGCGTCATCCACTCTTTTAAAAGTTTTATGAGTATCTTCGCCTATGATATATTTCGTAAGACCGAAAGAGGCTGTTACACTGATGCTATTGTTTATTTTTGTCTCTTCTACGCTCGCTCTCACTTTTTCTATAATCATTTTTGCTTCATCTAGACTTACATTTTTGAGCATTATTACAAACTCTTCACCGCCCCATCTGGCAATAAGATCATTTTCTCTCAGAGAATTTTTGAGTGTATTGGCTATCGCTATGAGAGCATCATCGCCAACTTGATGTCCATAGGTATCGTTAATTGATTTAAAATGGTCAATGTCCGTGATTGCCAATACAAAATTTATATCTGCTTTTCTTTGATGTTTAGTAATAGAATTTATCGTATCATCAAAATGTGCGCGATTATAAAGTTTTGTCAATGGGTCGGTAATATAGAGCTCTGCAAGAAGTTTTGCATTTGTTATGTCATAATAGACGGCACTAAATTCAATAATTTCTCCATTTTCATCCAAAATAGGTGTTACTCTTGATTGAACCCACTTTGTTCCGCCACTCGCTGTTTTATTTTTTATTTCTCCGCTCCATGCTTTTTTGCTTTTTATTGTATCCCACAACTCTTTATAGGTTGTATCCGGCAAATCACCGCTTTTAAATATTGATACATTCTTACCGATTAGCTCCTCTTTTTTATACCCTAGAAACTCACAAAAGAAGGTACTGATATCTATTATATCCGCGTTCAGAGATGTTTTCATCATCATAATATTTTTGTCAATTATCTCTTGGTCAGCCTCTAATATATCATTTAGTTTATTTACTTTAGATATTTCTTTTCTAAGTGAGAGTTTTGTTTCGTAAAGTTCACTTATATCGTAGATAGAAACCATTACTTTATTCTCATGTGGCAGATAGGGCGAGATAGTAACTTGTTGTTGCATAAGAGAGAGGGATGAGGTAGTCACTTTGTTTCTATTTATTGATATAAATTTTGTACTGCTATTCGCGTCATAAAATGTGGGTGTACTGAGAGTTAATGCTGTTCTGATTTTTCTGTGAAGAACTTTATAATTTAAATCCGGATAAAACTCTTCTAGGCTCTTGCCAACTATCTCTTCTTTGGTAATTTGTGTATTTATAGCAAGCCATCTATTCCAATAGCTTACTATAAATTTGTCATCAATAACCATGTGACCATTTTCAAGAGAGTCCAACAATACATCGGGACACTTTAGCAATATCATCCGTAAATCTCTTCTATTTTTTTGTTTATCAACATTTTTAGACTCTCTATTGCTTCGTCTTTTGTCAAAATATAGACGCTGCCGTTTATTTTTTGATCCTCGAATTCCAAGATAGTACTAATTATAATAATTTTTGAATAGTGATTCAAATCATCGCTGTTGATAATTGAATCTGCATCGACAAATTGCGATGACGGTGCAAAAAATTGTACTTGAGCATCAAGTTCTTGAGTTAATTTGCTAATTATGGTAGATGATAAGATATTTGTTAACTCTATAACCGCATCACTTATATCATCTTCAGAGGGAGTTCTTATATTATAAAGATGTTTCCCTAAATTTTCTGCAGAATTATGGCTCATGATAAACATGCACTCACCACCGAATTTGCCGGTAAAGAGCTGTTTTGTTACATAATACATAGAATCTGAATCTATCGTTGACTTAACCCTCGACATAAGTTCATGGCTATTGCAAATATCAATCTCCGGAATATGCATTGTCGCAAACGCATCCAGAAGTTCTGCCAGATTTGCGGTAGCAGCACCGATTGAGACATTCATAAACTCTTTTAAAGCATCAATCTGGTCTTCGTTAAATTCTATATTCAATTGTGCTACCTTTATATTAATAGGTCTTGTTGAAAAATTTGCAACATCTTCTCTTTGCTAATAGGTTTCGGATACATATTTCTGGCGCCGGCTTGTAAAACTCTAAGTTTTGCTTCACTTTGAATATCTGCACTGATGACAATAACCTGCGCATTTTTATCTAATGCCATAATCTGCTTGAGTGCTTCATATCCATCCATAACGGGCATCGTTAAATCCAAAAAAACAACTCTAGGTCTCTCGCTTTTAAAAATATCAACAGCCTCAGCGCCATTAGATGCCTGGAACAGTTCAGCTCCGGGTTCTATCTCTCTCAAACTATTTATCACAACTGTTCGAGCAAGTTTTGAGTCATCTACAATCAAAATTTTCAATTACACTACCTTTTTTCTTTTTGATGAAACCATATTAACGAAATTGTATGAAATTTTTTATTAAGTTGTTAGTTCAATAAAATATTTTATAAAAGCCTTTCGATGCTCACGCCATTATCTTTTATAAACTTTGAAATTGTCTCTGAATGCGTATGTTCGTATTCCTTGGCATATACAATTCGTTTGATGCCGCTTGCAATAAGATTTTTGCTACACTCGCTACATGGCTCAAGCGTTACATATATTGTGGCATCTTCAATCGAAATGCCTTTTCTTGCTGCCCAGATTATTGCATTCATCTCTGCATGAATTTCATAAGTTTTCGACCAGTTATGGTGTTCACTCGTATATTCACCATCCCAGTGCTCGCTACAATTTATATATCCGGCAGGGGTACCGTTATATCCGGTGCTAAGAATTCTTCCATCTTTGACTATTACAGCACCAACCTGCTTGGATACGCATTTTGAAGCTTTTGCCAACTCTGTAGCAATATTTATAAAATTTTGATCACTCAGCATCTATTTTTCGCTTTTTTTAACTCATTTTTATTTGTTTTTAAGCTCATAATCTTCATTTCCTAAACGTATTTATTATAATTTTTATGCTATTATATCGCAAAATTATACACATTTTGGAGTCTTACCAATGGATACAAAACAGATAAAAGCGTTAATGCGTGAGTTCGATGAAAGCGGTCTTTCTAAGCTAAGAATTAAACAGGAAGGTTTTTCTATTGAACTCGAAAAAAACACTGGTTTAATCGCTGCACCGATTCATGCCCCGGTTGCAGTTGCTCAAGCTCCTGTTGCACAAATAGCAACTGTTAGCGCAACACCGGATGAAATGAGCGGCGATGCTATCCTCTCACCTATGGTAGGAACATACTACTCTTCTCCATCCCCTGACTCTCCGGAATTTGTAAAAGTTGGCGACAGTGTTAAAAAAGGGCAAGTAATAGCTATTTTAGAGGCTATGAAAATCATGAATGAGCTTGAGGCTGATTTTGATTGTAAAATTCTCAAAGTTTTAGCTTCAAACGGTCAAGCTGTTGAGTATGACATGCCACTCTTCATAGTAGAAAAGATATAAATTTATGCGAGAAATAAAAAGAATTTTAGTTGCTAATCGCGGCGAAATTGCTCTTCGCGCGATTCGAACTATTAAAGAGATGGGGAAAGAGGCAGTTGCGGTTTACTCAAAAGCAGATAAAGGTAGCGAATATCTAAAATTAGCAGATGCTTCTATTTGCATCGGTGATGGACCAAGCAATAAAAGTTATCTGAATATTCCTGCAATCATATCAGCCGCTGAAATCAGTCATTGTGATGCAATCTTTCCGGGATATGGTTTTTTAAGTGAAAATCAGCACTTTGTAGAGATTTGTACACACCACAATATTAAATTCATTGGACCGACTCCCGAAGTTATGGTTCTCATGAGCGATAAATCAAAAGCCAAAGATGTAATGGTTGCAGCGGGCGTGCCTGTTGTTCCTGGAAGTGACGGAGCAATAAGCGATATAGCGGATGCAAAAAAAAGAGCTGCAGAAGTTGGTTATCCTGTTATTCTTAAAGCTGCTCAAGGCGGCGGTGGTAGAGGAATGCGTGTTGTTGAAGAGGAGAGTTACCTTGAAAACGCGTTTCTTGCGGCAGAGAGCGAAGCAATTACAGCCTTTGGCGATGGCACTATCTATATGGAAAAATTCATAAAAAATCCTCGCCATATTGAAGTACAAGTTATGGCGGATGCACATGGAAATGTTCTTCATATAGGAGAACGAGATTGTTCTATGCAACGCCGTCACCAAAAGCTTATCGAAGAGTCTCCAGCGGTTATTTTAACGCAAGAAGTAAGAGAAAGATTGTGGGATTCAGCAGTTCGTGCCACTAAATTTATCAAGTATGAGGGTGCCGGTACATTTGAGTATCTGCTAGATGCCAACTTAGACTTTTACTTTATGGAGATGAATACAAGGCTTCAGGTTGAGCATACAGTATCAGAAATGGTAAGTGATTTGGATCTCATTAAAATGATGATTGAAGTTGCTGAGGGTAAAGAACTTCCGGCACAAGATACTATTACACTTAAGGGGCACTCCATTGAGTGCCGTATTACAGCAGAAGACCCGATTAAGTTCTTGCCATGTCCCGGTAAAATTATCTCTTGGATAGCCCCTGGTGGAAAAGATGTTCGTATAGATTCACATGCACATGCAGGCTATGTGGTGCCCATGATTTATGACTCTATGATTGGAAAACTGATAGTTTATGGGAAGACAAGAGAGGAAGCGATTGCAAGAATGCATAGAGCTTTAAGTGAGTTTACAATTACTGGTATAAAAACCACTATACCGTTTCATCTAAAAATGATGGAAAATGAAGATTTTAAATCGAATAATTTTAATACTAAGTACTTAGAAAAGTATAACGGTTAATTTTAACCGTTATAAAAAGAGGGGGTAGCTAAAAACTACCAACCTCTTACAATTGCATGGCAACGAGTACAATCTTTCATAACATCTGAATGAAGAGCTGCCGCTTCTAACATTTTATTTTGTTTGATATATTCACGCATTGCTTCTAAATCAGAATTTAAGCTTTTAGCACTCAAAAGCGTAACTCCAACTAATTTTTTCTTATCTTGTGGCAAAAATGATTCAATCGACTCTTTAGTATTAAATGAGCCATTCACTTTTTCTATTTTATCAATTCCACTCACAACGGATTTGCTGTTGTTGTATAAAAAACCATCCTGCATCTCTTGAAGCCCGTCTCTCATAGTTTTCATATCTGATGCTATATCACCTGCCTGTAAGCCCAAAGTAACCAATACACATAAACTAACGACTATCTTTTTCATTTTTCACCCTTTTAATATTTGATTTAATAATAGCTAAACTAATCTTAAATATTTATGTTAATATAGAGAATTTATAAAACCTATTCCGGCATTCTCAATATTTTAATATCAGCACCAATGCGAAGTCTTGCAAAATAATCACTCAAAACCTGCTCTCTTTTTTGACCCATTAAATGATTTGCGATTTGCTCTTTTATGCTCTCCAAACTGCTCTCTTTACTGTATATCATCTTTTTCATGTAGAAACAGACATACCCTCCCTTGGCGTCCGGAAGAACCTGCGTAAACTTGTTTTCTTCAGTTTTTTCAAGCAATGCTGCCAGCTCCGGAGCTAACCCGTTGTACGGTAATGTTTGTTCATCACTTTGAATATCTGATGAAATAAACATTGGATTTTCTCTTTTTTGATTTAATTTTACTTTATCTTTTGATTCATAGATTACAACACTAAATGAAGCCGGATGAACAAAACTATCTTTATGAAGTTTATAGTACTCCTCTATCTCGGAATCGCTTGGCTGAGCCATCTGAGCCAAAGATATTGCCGAGTAGAGTTTTTGACTTAATAGTTTGCTTTTAACACTCTCTTTAATCTCTTCCGATGTTAAGCCGTTTGAGTTTCTTACAGCCTCATAAAACTGGCTTATGCTCAAATTGTTTCGTGATGCTGTTTTTTTGATATCTTCATAAACCTCTTCATTGCTCACATCAATGTTTCTTTCTATTGTCTCTGCCAGTTCTAGCTTTTTACGAATCAGAATATCCGAAGCCATCTTCGCGTCAACTTTTGATGCCATCATCTCTTTTTTTATATCAAGCAGAGTTATTTCGTTGCCCTTCACGACAATAGCGACACCGCCCACCATTTCAGCACTTAGAGATGCAACAAAGACAAGACTCAAAAAGATTTTATACATAATTTATTCACTTTATAAAAATTTAAGCCTGCATTTTACCAATTTTTAACCCATTTTTGCCTAAAATTCGGCAATTATTTATAAAGGTATTTCAATGATTGTTACTCGCTTTGCTCCAAGTCCTACGGGCTATCTTCATATCGGCGGTTTAAGAACTGCTCTTTTTTCTTATCTTTGGGCTAAAAAAAACGGAGGTAAATTTTTTCTTCGTATTGAAGATACCGACAAAGCAAGAAATTCTGTAGAGGCTGCAGAGGCGATTGTTAGAGCGTTTGAGTGGTTGGGTCTCTCTTATGACGGCGAGGTGATTTACCAATCAAATAGAGATGAAATTTATGCAAAATATATAAAACAGCTTTTAGATGAGGGTAAAGCCTACTACTGCTACATGAGCAAAGAGGAACTTGCAGAGCTTAGAGAAACGCAAATGGCGGCAAAAGAGCGAACCATGTACAATGGAAAGTATCGTGATTTTAAGGGTACTCCGCCAGAGGGAATTGAGCCTGCTATCCGTATAAAAGCTCCTCAAAGCGGAGCTATAACCGTAAAAGACAGAGTAAAAGGAGATGTAGTTTTCAATGCTCTTGATATTCTTGATGACTTTGTAATTGCCCGAGCCGACGGAAGCCCGACTTATAATTTTGTTGTAGCGGTTGATGATGCACTTATGGGGGTAAATGAGGTAATTCGCGGGGATGACCACCTCTCAAACACGCCAAAACAGATTGTTGTTTATGAAGCTTTAGGATTCAAGATACCGAATTTTTACCATGTCCCGATGATTCACAATCATGACGGTAAAAAACTCAGTAAACGAGACGGTGCGACCGATGTTATGGAGTATAAAGAGATGGGCTACACGCCTGAAGCACTTTTGAACTTTTTAGTTCGTTTAGGGTGGAGCTACGGCGATCAAGAGATATTTTCAATGGATGAGATGCAAGAGCTTTTCAATCCAAAAAATATAAACAAATCGGCATCCATCTACAACACTGAGAAGCTAGATTGGCTGAACGCACACTACATTAAAAACATGTCAAACTCCGTGCTTGCAGAGTTGTTAAAACAGTATGATTTGATTTTAACTTCGCATGACAAGAAAGAGATACTTTTAGATGCTATAAAAGAGAGAGCAAAAACCCTCAAAGAGCTTGCAGAACTTGCAAAAGAGATACTTGAAACACCGACAATTTATGATGAAAAAGCGGTTAAAAAAGCTTTTAAAGAGGATTCGATTGAAGTTTTAAATGCCTTTGGAGCCAAACTCACAAAAGCAGAAGAGCTTCATCTTCCAAGTGATTATCATCAAATAATGGAAGAGGTGGTAAATGAGATGAACATCGGTTTTGGAAAAATTGGTCAACCGCTTCGCATCGCACTTTTAGGAAAACTATCTGGTCCAGGACTTGACAGTGTTATGGCGATAATAGGAAAAAATGAGACCATGCTTAGAATTGCTCAGGCGATAGCCGCGCACTCATAAATTTTTTCCCTCCCACATTCGTGGTGGGCTTGCCGAATCATAAACTCACCCTTCTCAGGATGAATTGAATTGGCATGTGGAAGTTCCCTTGCATGCCAATAACTATTTCACCTCGATATTAAAAACCTCATTCAACAAAATCAACAACTCATTTTTAGCAGAACCTGCAAAACTGTTTTTTAAAAAATAGTTAATTCCTTTGCCTGCATGTTGCACGAGTGGGATGATTTTTATCCCCGTTATCTCTGACATAAAGTGCGATTTATCTCCCTCTTCGTAGGCATGAAGCAAAATGGAACGGGAGAAGTTATTGAGTATGTGGTAGTAAATATGCAAAAACTCTGCTTCTTGCACTTCAAGCCCATAAAGATGCGTTGCAATTTTCCACTCATGTGAAGCGATAGGACGGACTTTGTCAGGTTTGATGTTGATACCGACCTCCTCTTTTACCTCTCGCACTAGCGCGTCCAAAAGCTCTTCTCCCTCATCTACCGTCCCGCCGGGAAAGCCCATTCGCCCATCCCATCTGTCTATCATGATGATTGCAGGGCACTTCATACTTTTAATGTCATCATTAAAATATTTCCAAGGCGATATTTCGTTTACATAGATAACCAAAAAAACGGCGTTCTTTTTGTCTCTGTAGAAGTCGCCAAACTCTACTCTTTTCATCTTGCTCAAAGTTGCTCTTTATAAAAATTTTGTGCTATTTTACATTAAAAAAAAGTGACTTTACTCACAGCAAAGCTATAATACGACCATGAATAATAATCCAATCACTCTTAAAACTATACTCAACCTTATTTTGGATAATAAACGCACGCTTATTTATGGGCAGATACTCACTCTGCTTGCAATACTTGTAAGTATCCCTGTTCCTCTGATGCTCCCTATTATGGTAGATGAGATTCTTCTCAATAAGCCATCCCATTTTGTAAACAGCATAAACTATTTTGTAGGTTCGACTACGCCATTTTACTATATCGCTCTCGTTACTCTGGCAGTTGTATTTTTGCGGTTTATTTACTACTTTCTCGGCGTGGTTATTACAAAAATTTTCACTAAAATCTCAAAATATGTCACCTTCATGATACGAAAAAGATTAATCGAGCATCTAAAAATAGCCTCCATGAACGAGTACGAAACTCTCGGCAGCGGTGCGATTACCTCGAACCTAATCACCGATGTGAACACTTTGGATAATTTTATAATTACAGCCGCAAGCCGTTTTGTCTCCTCTGTTTTAACCCTTATCGGAGTAGGGATTGTTATGATTGTAATAGATCCTATTCTAGGCATTATGATACTTGTTATTCAGCCTCTTATCATGCTTATAAGTAAAAAAATGTCAAAAACAGTGGGTCGTCTCAAGAAGGAGGAGAACGAAGCGATTGAGAAGTTTCAAGAAAATGTCGGAGAGACGCTTGAGCTTTTCGGGCAGATTAAAGCAAGCAATAAAGAGAAGTATTTTTTTGATCAAGCTCTAACACATGCAGAGGAGATTCAAAGAAGTTCAAACGAATATGGATACAAAAGTATGGCGTATGAAAAACTCTCCTACACCATATTTTTAATCATGTTTGAAATCCTGCGAGCATCGGGACTTCTTTTGGTAGTCTATAGCGACCTTAGCATAGGAATGATGTTTGCAATGTTCGGTTACATCTGGTTTATCATGACACCCGTCCAAGATATGCTATCTATTCAATACAGCTACTCCTCTGCCATGAGTGCATTAAATAGGGTCAATAAAATACTCACTCTGCAAACCGAAAAAACAGGGGATACGATTTTAACGCCTCTGCACACCAAGAGCAGCTCCTTGCATCCGTCACATGTGGATATATCACTGAGAAATCTCTACTTTTCTTACATACGTGACAAAAATATACTCGAAGATATTTCGATTGATATAAAATCAGGCTCCAAAATAGCACTCATCGGAGCAAGCGGAAGCGGTAAAACAACGCTCGCTCAGGTGATTTCCGGATTTTATGATAAGCAGAGCGGCTCGCTTAGTTACAACAACATCGAGATGGAAAATTTGGATAAAAGCTCTTTAAGGGAGAAAATATTTCTGGTCTTGCAAATGCCGATACTTTTCAACTCTACTCTTAGATTTAATATCACAATGGGAGATGAGAGTGTAAGCGATGAGGAGATTTTAAAAGCTCTCATCATGGCGCAACTCGGTGAGATGATACAATCTATGGAAAAAGGGCTTGATACCATAGTCGGGCGACATGGAATCAGACTCTCCGGAGGTCAGAGACAGCGACTGAGCATAGCAAGAATGATTATCGCAGACCCTTGCGTGGTAATCTTTGATGAATCTACATCCGCACTGGATGTTCACACCGAAGCAAAGCTTTTTTCCACAATCACGCCGCTACTCAAGGGTAAAACAGTCATAACTATAGCCCACAGGCTAAGTACGGTCAAACATGCAGATATCATCTATGTGCTTGATGGCGGAAGAATCGTCCAAAGAGGTACACATGCTGAATTAGAAACTGAGCAAGGGCATTATATGGAGTTTATTAAAAATCAGTTGATTTAACACTTTTTTCTCTCTATTATTCTTGAATTTACACTATTTTTAGTATAATTCCCTTATATATATCTTTCGATGTAAGGAGTTCAAGATGCTTTCATCTCTTAGTACAAGTACAAATAATATTTATAGCATAATGTCGCATGAGAGTGCTGCAAAGAGCAATACTGATACAAATAAAGCTGCTTCAATAGCTGGAGATGTGCAAAGAAGTGTCCAAGAGACTCAGACGGCTCTCCAAAAAGGGAGTACTGAGAACTATAAACAGGCTTTACAAAAAATTGATATTCTAGCGTAGTCGGCTTCGTTAGCCGACTACGCTTTGCGTAGGCCAGAAAAGTATAAAAAGACTTCCTTTGCCAAGTTCAGAAGTTACCTCTACCTTAATCCCAAATTCGTCGCATATCTGCTTCACAATACTCAATCCAACGCCAAATCCGCCTGCAAGGTTTGAACTTCTTTTATAAAGTTTAAATATTTCCTGCAGTTTTTCTGTTTCTATACCTACTCCCTCATCTTCTATGCTAAAAAAGCTTTTTGTTAAAGTGACGGTTATTGTTGTATTTGGCATAGAATATTTTATGGCGTTTGATAAAAGATTAGAGAAGAGCAGTTCTGCTCTTGTATCTATTATTTTTAATGCAGAGGCATTTATATTTGCGTCAATAGTTATGTTTTTTGCTTCACTTAATTCACTGTAATATTCTATCGTACGGTTTAGTAGGGGGTTTTAACTCTATAAGCTCTACATCCTTGCCCCGGCATGCGAAAATTCAGATATGCAACAGACTGATAGATGCTGTAGAGCTGCTTTGTACTGATAGAGATATTCTTTAGAATTTTCTCAGTTTTGAGCCTTGTGATTATTCCTATACTCTTTGAAATTTATGCAAAAGCCACTATTAAAGATGCCAAAAATAAATCCTAAGCATGCGCGAAGGTAGGGAGTTCCAGATAAGTCGGAACTCCCTACCTTTCTTTGAGATAAATTTTAGGATTCTTTGGAGATGCAGCCCTTTAAATCAGCATCTAAAAAATCTTTTTTAATAGACTCTCTCGGCTTTTGCCAAGCGTCGTGGTAGTGGCATCTTTTTCTCTCATTACACTCTATTTTTCCGATAATACAATCTTTCGCACTATCTCCATCGCATAACTTTAAAATGTCATATATGGTTATTATTTTTGAGTCTATAAGTTTAAATCCACCGTATCGCCCCTGTACCGACTCTATCATTTCATTTTTTGTAAACTTTGTCATAATTTTTGTAAGATATTTGTATGGAATATCAAGCTCCTCAGAGAGGGTTTTTGCGCTGCAAAGCCCCTCTTTATGTTCATTTAAATAGGCTAAAATTTTTAGAGCGTATTGCGTCGTTGTACTAAATACCATTTCATATATCCGAATATAATTTTTTGACATTCTACATGTAATTTCTTTTAAGTTAGATTATATACTACTCTTAAGTCGTATATAATTTGTTTTTGTCTAAAATTTCAAATACTACTTTTTAGTAGTAATTAGAAGGATTAAATTATGAAAACAGAAAATAGAACAAGATGCATTATTTATACAAGAGTGATGGGCTACCATAGACCAATAGAGAGTTTTAACATCGGCAAACTAGGTGAACATAGGGAGAGAAAATATTTTTTAGAACAAAAAACGGCCGATAAATGAATTTTCTGATTTTAAAAAGAGACGGTTCACAGGAGAATTTTTACTCCTATAAAATTGAAGATGCCATAAAAAAAGCGTATGAAAGCGTGAATGAACTTTATGATGAGAATGTTTTTCTAAATACAATCGAATATATTTCAAAGCTTGAAAAAGTTGAAGTTGAGTTGGTGCAGGACATCATAGAGAAGGAGCTCTTTAAATTCGGGCACTTCAATGTGATGAAATCTTTTATCACCTACAGATTCTTGCATAAACTTCAAAGAGAGGAATTCTGCGGCAACCTAAATTCTACTACCTTTATAAATTCTACTCAAAGTGTTGAAGAGTACATCCACAAAGAGGATTGGAGGATAAACGCAAATGCAAATATCAGCTACTCAAATGCAGGACTTGTAAATAACCTTGCAGGAAAAGTTGTTGCAAACTACTGGTTGGACAAGGTCTATTCAAGCGATGAAGGTTACGCCCATAGAAACGGCGATATTCACATCCATGACCTTGACAATTTAAGCGGGTATTGTGCCGGATGGAGTTTGCGAGTTCTTCTTGATGAGGGTTTCAACGGAGTGCGAGGAAGAGTTGAGAGTACTGCACCAAGCCATTTTAGAGAAGCGTTAGGGCAGATGGTAAACTTTTTGGGAATTCTGCAGAGTGAGTGGGCGGGAGCGCAAGCGTTCAGCAGTTTTGACACCTATCTTGCACCCTATCTGTTTAAAGATAAGCTGAGCGAAGATGAGATAAAAAAAGCGCTCAAAGGTTTTGTTTACAACCTGAATGTTCCCTCAAGATGGGGACAAAGTCCATTTACGAATGTAACGATTGATTGGACAGTGCCGAGCGATTTAAAAGAGCAGATCCCGACAAAAAATCAAAAACATCTTTTACATGGAATAAATGACGAAGAGCTGCTGGAAGCTGCAAAAAAGAGAGATGAGAAAGTTACCTCATTAACCGATTTAACCTACAAACATTTTTATCATGAAATGAAACAGATTAATAAAGCCTTTTTTGAGATTCTAACAGAGGGAGATGCAAGCGGTCAGCCTTTTACCTTTCCGATTCCGACTGTAAATATAACTGAGGAGTTTGACTTTGATGGAGAAAATACGGATATTTTATTTGAAAACACGGCAAAAATAGGAAGTGCCTATTTTCAGAATTTTATAGGGAGTCAATACACAAGAGATGCCGATGGTAATCTGTGTGAAAATCCGCATGCTTACAAGCCGGGGCATGTGCGAAGCATGTGTTGCAGGTTGCAGTTAGATTTAAGAGAGTTGCTCAAGCGCGGTGGCGGGCTTTTCGGCAGTGCAGAGATGACGGGAAGCATCGGAGTTGTGACGCTCAACATGGCAAGGCTTGGCTATCTCTATAAAGGTGACAAAACAGCACTTTTTGCAAGGATTGAAGAGCTTATGGAACTCTCTTACTCAACTTTGGAGAAAAAGAGAGTTGTAGTGAATGAGCTCTTTCATAAAGGGCTTTATCCCTACACAAAACGCTATCTTCACCATTTCAACAACCACTTTTCAACCATCGGTGTCAATGGAATAAATGAGATGATAAGAAATTTCAGCGACGACATGGACGATATTACAACGCAAAGCGGCATCACATTTGCAGGTGAAATCTTGGATTTTATGAGAGAAAAAATCATCTCCTATCAGGAAAAAAGCGGAAACCTTTACAACCTTGAAGCTACTCCGGCGGAGGGAACGACCTACCGTTTTGCAAAAGAGGACAAAAAAAGATATTCAGATATTATTCAAGCAGGATTTGATCAAAATATTTACTATACAAATTCATCCCAGATACCGGTAAACTACACAACCGACCCTTTTGAAGCGCTTGACTTGCAAGATGATTTGCAGTGCAAATACACGGGAGGAACAGTTTTACATCTCTACATGAGCGAAAAAATATCGAGCATACAAGCGACAAAGAAGTTTGTAAAAACAGTGATAGAAAATTATAGATTGCCCTATATTACAGTCACTCCGCTCTTTTCCATATGTCCGATTCACGGCTATCTGCATGGCGAGCATGAGTTCTGCCCAAAGTGTGATGAAGATAATGCATAACTACAATATTTGTGATATTACACCTTTTACTCTGCAAGATTTTCCGGATACGGTTGCCTGTATTATTTGGTTTAGCGGATGCAACATGCTCTGTTCTTATTGCCATAACTTAGATTTGGTTTATGAGAGCCAGAAGCGCTTAAGCATTGAAGAAGTGTTGACTTTTCTACAAACTAGAAAGGGAAAACTAGAAGGTGTAGTTTTTTGCGGAGGAGAGCCTACTCTCTATCCAGAAATTTTGGAACTTTCACAAAAAATAAAATCAATGGGATTTAAAATCAAACTTGACACAAACGGCTCAAAGCCTGAAGTTATACATGCACTTTTACAATATCTTGATTTTGTAGCACTCGATTTTAAATCTACAGAGTTTAAGTTTTTAGAAATAACGCACTCAAAACTTTACAGTAAATTTGAAGAGTCACTCGATTTGTTGCTGGGCTCCCCAGTAGAGTTTGAAGTTCGCACGACTTATCATAGTGAACTTTTAAGCTATGAAAATATTAACGAAATGATAGATTTTTTAGAAAAAAAAGAGTACAAAAATAGATATTTTATACAACCCTACATGCCGCAATTAAGATTTATAAAAGAGTTACCTAAATCATTAGGTTTTGATGCTTCAAAAATAAAACTTTCTACCCTAAATATAGGGATAAGATAAGAGTTTTTGATATAAATCAAGAAAAATATTTTAAAATTTTATATAATAATACTCATAAGCCGTCAATGTTAAAAAGCCTTCCGAGAGCCTCCCTAATTCAAGCAATGCTTAGTCAAATTTTATTGACGGCTTAGCTCTTTTTGCCTGAATTAAAATTCTTTTTTTTCGTAAAATTTTACACAATAATAATTCAAATGATTACTTAAGTGTAACGGATGTATCATTTCGTTTTCATTCGTTCAATCTGCTATTATAAGGAACTTAATCTGCAAACAGAAGATGTCAAAATAATTTTTATAAGTTTTGTTACTCTCGTCTTTGTTGGTGCAATGCTACTCATGTTACCGTTTGCACACAATGGTGATTTACGATTTGTAGATGCCATCTTTACAGCCACTTCAGCGGTTTGTGTGACGGGATTAATTGTCAAAGACACTCCTCTTGATTTTACAACTTTTGGACATAGTGTTATTCTTATGCTCATTCAAATCGGCGGTATCGGTTATATGACGGCAGTTACATTTATGGCTGTAATGCGAGGCAAAAGACTTACTTATCGTGACCGTTTGATTCTTAAGGAGTCGCTTAACTATCCGGGAATGAGCGGAATTTTTCGTTTTTTAAAAATAGTCTTTGCAAGTATTATCATTATTGAACTCATTGGAACTCTTATTCTCGCATTGCGATTTTGGGCTGATATGTCCTTTGGAGAAGCGTTGTGGTATGGCTTTTTTCACTCCATCTCTGCTTTTAATAATGCCGGTTTTTCGCTTTTTAGTACAAATTTTATGGATTATCGGGGAGATTTGATAATCAACATAACAATTCCACTGCTTGTTATTATCGGGGGATTGGGATATTTGGTTGTGCTGGAGCTTTACAACTATCGCAGAAAATCGCTTACCCGTCTCTCTACGCATACTAAAATTGTACTCTGGACATCGGGGATTATGATAGTAGCTGCCATGGCAATTATTCTCTCATTAGAGTGGAATAATCCTAACTCACTCGGCAACATGAGTGTGCCAGAAAAATTTCTCTCAGCATGGTTTGCTTCTGTAAACTACCGTACGGCAGGATTCAACAGTATTGACTTCTCAACCTTTAACGACTCTGACCTCTTTTTTGGAACTGTTTTTATGATGACGGGCGGTAGCCCAGGAGGAACTGCAGGAGGGATTAAAACTACCGTCATTGCACTTGCAATTATCGGTGTTTGGTTTACTCTTCGCGGTCAAAATAATCCGCATATTTTTCGTAGAAGTTTGAATCCGTATCAAATTAACAAAGCGTATGCAGTCATATTTGTTGCATCTTTTTATGTACTTATTTCAACGGTTATTTTAAATGAGAGTGAACATCTTCACTTTGTTCGTACACTTTTTGAGACCTGCTCGGCATTTGGTACGGTCGGTGTTTCTACCGGAAACGGCGGAGTGTTGAGTTACAGTGCTCTTTTTAGTGACTTGGGAAAATTAAATATTATTTTGTTGATGTTGATGGGGCGTATCGGTGTTTTTGCCTTTACAATCGTTATAGTCGGAAAAGCGGTGCAAACCCGTATTAAATATGCAGAAGGGAAGGTTATTATATGACATATGTAGTTATTGGATTAGGAAAATTTGGATTTCATGTTGCTCAGGGGCTTGCCCAGCAGGGTGAAACAGTGATTGCGATTGATAATGATGAGGATAAAATCCGTAATATTAGTGAATTCGTTCAAGATGCTATTATGCTTGATTCGACAGATGCAAAGGCGTTGCGTGAAGCCGGTATCGCAGATGCCGAAGTTGCAATTGTGAGTATCGGAGAACATCTTGAGTCGAGCATTCTTACTATTATGGCGCTCAAAGAAGTTGGCATTGAAACAATTATTGCCAAAGCTATTACTCCCGTACATGGTCAAATTCTCTCAAAACTAGGTGCCGCAAAAGTTATTTATCCTGAGATGGAGTCGGCTAAAAAGCTGGTTAAAAAAATTGTAGCAAATATGAATTATGAGACAATCGACCTCTCTATTACCATGAAGATTGCAAAAATGACAGTTCCTAATTTTTGGGTTGGGACTTCCATTTTATCTTCTAGTTTTGAGAAAGAGTATGAGGTAAAACCAATTGCCTATAAACATCAGGGCGAATGGCATACATCCTTTGAGAAGGATGATATTCTTGAAAAGGGCGATTTGCTTGTTGTGCTTGGTAACAGTAGCCATGTTGCGGCACTTAGCAAGAAAGTGTAGTTGTAAATAATAGGGAATAAAATGCAGTTGTCATTTTTAGAAAAGCCACATCAAGAAGACATATATAATGGTGACCATCCATCTATTTTTTATCAACAAAAGAATTATAAATTACTGATTTACAGACTTTTTTCTAAAAACTCGGATAAATTAAATGTCACATCCCATTCCTATATTATAGATAATGATAATAATATTTTTACTTTTAATAGATATGAAGAAAGATTTATAAAAATAGATAATTATAAATCTTTTTACCATATTTTAGATACTTTGGTTGATAAAACCATGGAAGAGATAGAGAACTATGTGGAGCTAATTGAGGAGCTTGAAGAGAGCATATATGAAAATAAAGATGCCATTAAGGAGTGGTTTACCATTAAAAAAGAGATGGTTAGAATGGAGAGGCTTTTATCGCAAGCTGCTAAAATTCATATGGAATTTATAAAAAGTTCAGATGTGATTATGCATGATAACGAGTTACTGGTAGGATTTGAGGACATTGAAGAGCACCTCAATCGTGTTTTTAGATTTTGCGTTATGAACATTGATAAACTTGACAATATATATAGCCTTTACACAATAATTGCAAATGAGAGTATGAGAAAGACAATGCTGTTTCTTACAGTAATATCGGCTATTTTTTTACCAATAAATATCGTAGTTGGTTTTTTTGGCATAAACACGCAGGGGCTCTATTTTTCTGGAAACCCACATGCTACAGATTTTGTAGTCCTAATAATTATATCAATACTTACCGCTCTAGGAATATTTCTATTCATAAAGAGAAAAATTTTTTATTGATAGGGGCTTAGATAATTACATCATCGCTATCTAACGGCATTTGAAGCGGTTTACTAAAATAATATCCCTGTCCGTACTCTACGCCTATCTCTTTTAAAAGTATGGCTATCTCTTTAGTCTCAACAAATTCAGCGACACTCTGCATATCCATTCCATTAGAGAATTTACGAATACTTCTTAGCATGTGAAGTTTTCTAGTGTTTGTGGTTATCTCACATACAATCGAACCGTCTATTTTTACTATGTCAATATCTAAATCTGAGAAGTACGAGAAGTTTGAGTAGCCTGAGCCAAAATCATCTATAAGAATTTTTGAGCCAAATTTATGCAGCTCTTTTATAAACTCTTGAACCTTTTCTAAATCTTCTAAATGCTCTACTTCTAAAAGCTCTATATCTATTCTTGAGGATATCAAAGGATTGAGTCTCAGGCTCTGAAGCAGCATATCTGTTATCTCTTGATCCAATATATCTTGCATTGAAATATTTAAACTAAATCTGTATTTTGGAAACTGTTCGGCTACTTTTATTGTTTTTTCAATCATGATTTTTGTAATCTCATGATAGTAAGAGGTCTTTTTAGCAGTGTCTAAAAATTTTATCGGAGGTAAAAAAGTCCCATCATGAAGTTTTAATCTCACCAAAGCTTCATATTTTTCTATTTTGGCTGTTTGTAAATTCACGATTGGTTGAAAGAAGGGAACAATTCTGTCATTTGAAATAGCATCTTTTATTAACTTTAAAGTGTCCAAATTTTCTTGAACGCTTTTTTTGAGATTCAGGCTCTCTTTATAGGCAATTACATGTTTTCTATGCTCTTTTTTAATCAGCTTAAGAGCCAAGTCTGCATTTTCTAAAATCGGAGCTATATTATTGCTTGCAATGCTGACTGTGAGATTCAGCCGAAGTCCGTCAATAGCAAAGATATGTTCTGAAATATTTTTTTCAAGCTCAATGGCTATGCCCAGTGCGACATCCTTATCGATATCATCAAATAAAATTGCAAACTCATCTCCGCCAAGGCGATAAATTTTAAAGTCAGCACTGTTGGTACCATTGTTTTTTAAAAAAGTTGCCAAATCTTTTAAAAGAGTGTCTCCGACATCATTTCCGTAGATATCATTAATATCTTTAAATCCGTTAATATCTAAAATAAGCACATGCGGAAAATCTATCCGGCTCAGCTCGGCTTCAAGGGCTTTTCTATTGTATAAGCCGGTGAGCATGTCATATGTAAGTGAGTATTCAAGAGATTTTTTCGTCTCTTGGAGTTTTTTGTTTTCATGAGAGTTTTTGACAAAAAGGGAAACAATAGTAAAAAGTGAGACTATATATACGCTAAAAACAATCAAGGCGAAAATATCAAGTGCTTTAAAATCATTTAAAGCAATATTTGAAAAATCCTCTCTAACTTTTTTGATTAATTCGTGAATATCACTGTGTGCAACAGCTTGCGTGGTTTCTATAAATAATGGATATTTTTGAATAAGATAGTTGGCATGCATGTTAAAAGTATTTATAAAATTTATTGTATCAGTGCTTTGTGAATCTGATACTGTTAAAACGTGCAGGTTGGTAATGTAATCTAAATCTTGCATTTTTGTTGTATCATTAAAATGTTTTAAAATCTGATTTGCTTTTAAAAATATATCGCTATTTCCATTCAAAGCGGCAGAATCATCTACATGCCGCGTTAAAAAGATGAGAGAATTCTTAATTCCGGCATTTAACATTAAATACTCTTCAATATTTTCTAGGTCGAGAGTTAACTTTTGTTTTAGCTTTATGAGGTTCTCTTGAATGGGCTTATAATTCTTATTAAGCAAAATAATTGATTTTCTTAAGTTTTCATACTCTTCTAATAACTTTTTAATCTCAAGTGAAATTTGATCTTGATTGTTGTAGGCATATAAAGAATTTTCTAAAAAAATATAGGATAAGTCAGATTGAGTGTTTTCAAAATTATTAATGGAGATTAGAAACTCTCTGTGTTTTTTTGTAAAATCTCTTTGCAGCATATAAAAGTAAATTAATATTGCTGATGAAATCATTCCAACCAATAAAACTGTAAAATTGAGTCGACTTAGTTTCAAAATGTTTCCAATATTTTAGGGGCTTCACCCTTGAGTGTCTCTAAAAAAGATATTATTTTTTCTATCTCTTCGTTGGTGAAGTTTCTTCCTAAACTATACTTTGCCATAATCTCTATAGCCTCTTTGAGCGTTGCAGCGCTTCCGTCGTGAAAATAGGGTGCAGTGAGCGTTATATTTCTAAGAGTAGGAACTTTGAATACATTTTTATGATTCTCTTTTTTTGTTATAGCAAATCTGTCAGGGTACGTGTTGTTTGAGTCATACTCTAAAAATGTACCCATTTTCTGAAATGAGTTTGCACCGATGTTTACGCCGTTATGGCATGTTATACAGCCAAGCTGTTTAAAAATAGTGTACCCCTCTTGCTCGTTTGGGCTCAATTGAACCTCTTGTCGTAAGAATTTGTCAAATTTAGAATTGGGAGTCGTGAGACTGTTTTCAAACTCTACGATTGCATCTAAAACCAACTCATATTTTATGCGTGAAACACCGTAAATTTCATTAAATTCTTTTTTATACTTGTCCGAGTTATTAAGTCTCTCTTCTATTGCTTTTGGGTTCATATTATGTTCAAGCGGGTTGTTCATTGGACCATCGGCTTGTTCAAGAAGGTTTGCAGCCCTGCCGTTCCAGAATTGTCTAAAATTGTATTTGGCATTTAAAACCGTTGGGGATTGGATATTTCCCTTTTTATTTTCAAAGCCGACCGAAACTATTTTGGAGTCGGCACCGCCATTAAAAACATCATGACAACTCAGACATGCCGTGGAATTATCTTTGGATAAAAGAGTGTCGAAAAAAAGTTTTTTTCCAAGTATTGCTTTTTTTATATCGACAATACTTTCTATGGGAATTGGGGAAATCGGTTCAATAGCATTAACATTTATTATAATAAAAAAAAGAGGTAAGATAAGTTTAAGCATAAAATATTCTAGCGAACTGGGCTTAAAAATTTACTTTATTGTAGAACTTCTTTAAGCCAAGTTTTGCTTTTGTATCTAAATCATACGAAATGTACTTCAAATATTCTAAAATATCTTTAGTTGCTATGTTTGTTCTTATTGATGCCTGTTTTAGCATGTATTGAGGAATTCTAATCTTTTGTTTAAGAAAATTTCTTTCTATTTTTTCGTATATTTTTTTATCTCTGTGGTAGCAGAGCAAGGCAAATACAAAGGGAAGATTGTATCTTCTGTTCCACTCTGCGCCTAAATCGACATGCGGTCTGTTTTGCAGATAATATCGCAGAGCTTTATCGCCTATAATAACCTCACCTTTTAAATCTAAAATGCGGGCTAATACATTGGATGTTGCAGAATCTTTGTCGATGATACTCTGGGCATGCGGAATGACTAAAACACTACGAACCTCTTTTTTGGCAATGATGCCTAAATCTACATGTCGATACTTTTGCGCCGTAATGCTAGAGATAAAAGCCGCATCCACTCTATGCGTTGCGAACTTTTTATTTATATCTGAAGGTACACCTTTTTTGTAGTTCATGCTCATGCTCTGCTGAGTGTTTGAAGTAAATCGTTTCATAAAGACATGAAAAGGCAGAAGATTGAGATACTCAATTTTTCCAAAAACCAAAAGCTCTCTCCTCTCTATTTATTGCTGAAATTATACATCGCTTAACTTATTTTGATATAATCATTCTCATAAAAAATAGCATAGGAGCCACTTTTGGTACGAGTAGAATTTTTAGGTCCAATCCAAAAAGCACCACTAGAGTTGGAGATAACAAATTTAAGTGAGTTGGCAACGGTTTTACAAAAAGATAACGAAATGTCCCAGTGGCTGAAGAATTGTGCAGTAGCCGTAAATGACACACTTGTTAGCTCGCTCAATGTAGATTTGAAAGATGGAGACAGAGTCTCTCTTCTTCCTCCTGTTTGCGGAGGCTGAGAAGTGCTTTATCTTTATAACGGTGCATTAGAGGTCTCGACAATATTAAAAGAGTGGTATGAGCAAGAGGCAGAGAGTAACTACGGTGCATACATACCTTTTGTGGGAACCGTAAGAGATGAGGATGAGATTGAAGGGCTTAGCTTTGATATTTATGAACCTATTTTGGAGAGTTGGTTTAGTGCATGGCAGGAGAGGGCAAAAGAGAGAGGTGCGGTTATAAAGATGGCGCACTCCCGCGGTGATGTTATGCTCCATGAGTCCTCATACATAGCAGCAGTATTCTCACCAAAGCGTCGAGTGGCACTAGAATTTATAGATGAATTTGTAGAAGATTTTAAAGCTTCCGCCCCAATATGGAAATATGATTTAAAGGGCGGAAAAAGAATTTACGCATTAGAGCGTTCAACAGCCATAAAAGGCAGCGGAATTTTGGGAGAGAAGAGTTGAAAATGCTTTTGTATGATACAAGTATAAACATGTTGAATTTGTTAAATGTCGGAGCAGCTAGAAGTGAAAATGTTGCTCTTAGCGCATCTTTGGGAAGAGTTCTGGCAGAAGATGAAGTTGCAATATATAACGATCCGCAATTTCCGACCGCTTCAATGGACGGCTATGCAATTATTGCAGCAGACCAAGAGTTGGAGTCTATCAAGATTTTAGGCACGAATCCGGCGGGAAACAATGAGCAGAGAGTTGTCTCATCGGGTGCGTGCATCAAAACTTTTACAGGCTCAAAAATGCCTGCCGGGAGTGATACTTTAATCCAGATAGAAAATGTGAGCGTAGAAAATGGCAATATAATTATAAACTCTAAAGTAAAAAGCGGCGCATCCGTCCGCCCAATCGGTGAGGGCTACAGCGCCGGCGATGTGCTGATAAAAAAAGGTACAAAAATCGGGTTCGCTCAAATCGGTGTAATGGCGGCGCTTAACCGTGTGATGGTAAAAGTAGCCATTCGCCCACGCGTAGCAGTTATAGCAACGGGGAGTGAAATCTTAGATTTAGGGGTCGATAGTGATAACCCTGCACAAATAAGAAGCTCAAACAACTACACGCTCGCAGCACTCTTTGAGCAGGCGGGTGCCGAGGTGATTCAACTCGGAGTGGTTGCCGATGACAAAGCCTCAATTACTCAAGCATTCCAGAATGCACTTGAGTCTGCCGATATTTTGGTAAGCACAGGGGGAGTGAGTGTCGGAGATTACGATTTTGTAAAAGATATCGTCCCTCGAATAGGTGCCGAGATAGTTTTTAAGGGCGTTGCTATTAAACCGGGCAAACATGTTTTGGTAGCTTCCAAAGAGAATAAATTTATTTTATCGCTTCCAGGATTCGCCTATTCTTCGACTGTAACAGCCATACTCTATGTGCTTCCGCTTATTGCAAAAATGTTAGGCAAAGAGAA
Source organism: Helicobacteraceae bacterium (assembly GCA_947498025.1). GTDB lineage: Bacteria > Campylobacterota > Campylobacteria > Campylobacterales > Sulfurimonadaceae > Sulfurimonas. The sequence continues at coordinate 5,014 of CANMJR010000017.1, read as the reverse complement.
GCCCTATAAAATGGTGGAAGCAAAACTAGGTGAAGATTTTCAAAAACGAAGTAATCTCAGAGAATTTACAGCATGTAATGTTGTGCTGGAAGAGGGCGAATATTTTGTCAATTTTAAAGATAAAAAAGTGGGAAGCTCTGCAATTTTGACAAACCTTTTAGATAATAGTGCTTTGATGGTAAGCGGCGAAGAGGATGGAGATTTAGAGCAGGGTACTTTTGTGAATGTGATTTTATTGGAGAGTTTTTAAATGAACCTTTCAACATGTCAAGCTTTTTTTGGCATGTTGTGATGATTTTAAAATATTGAATTTATAATGAAGGATTTACCGTTATCGTATCTTCTCTTGTTTTATAATTTATAAGAAAATCACCTTTTCCCTTTCCTTTTGCAAAACTGCTTTTATACCCAAAGCCTTCAACTAATACTCTCGTTTTTTGTCTCGCCTCTTCGTTGCTCCAATTTTCATATTCTATTCTATAGATAGCACTATATATTTGGGCTCTTCCTGTCCCATGATAGCAGTGGATAAGAATCGGATAGTTGGCTTTGTCGTCCAATACTTCATAAAACTTACTCAGTGTTTTTGCTGTTGGCACTTGTCCTGAGGGAATGTTTATATGTTTAATTTCAAGAGCATGTTTTCTATTTATATTTTTGATTGCTTTGTCCTCATTATCAATATTTATCTGTTTTTCAGGATCAAGTTCATCCTGTATTCGAGGGTCTAGTAAATCTATAACAGTTTTTATATTATTTTTTATTAAAAAACTTTCTAGTTTATCCGGGGAAATTAGGGCTGATTTGTAAACTTTATCTTTACTTATCTCCTCAAAACGATAATTAAAATGCACATGCCATACATAATATATGCCGGCTATAAATATAAAAACCGACAAAGCTTTCAACATGTTTTTGATTGATAACAAATTTATTTTAGGGTTCATATTTTGCCTCTTTGAACTATTTTTGGCACTTATTTACTACTAGATTAACCTTTAATCCCATCTGCACGAGGTGAGAGTAAAAACTTGAAAAATATTTTTATATAGAGCATAAAAGGTATTGTCCAAATAAGAGAAGCATACAGATACAACTCTGCTGAATATTCCTCAAAGAAGGGAACACTTGCCCTCATAAATGTTGCTAAAATTATCAAACCAACCATTGTATGTGTATATATATTTGCGCTCAAGTGACGACCCGTATGTATCCAAGAGATAATAATCATAACCATAAGATATGTAAGTCCATATCCGCCACTTGTTATGAAGTGTCTAAAACTACTAATATTCTGAACATCTCCATTTAAAATTGCCCAACCTATCAGAGCATATCCGAGTCCAAACTGAATAAAAATTAAACTCAAATAGATTACATACGGTTGGTTAAGGATGAACTTATCTTTCAAAATATAGTCGCCTGTAATGGCAATAATAGCCGCACCGGTTGCTAATCCTAACCAGCCAAGGGCTGAATTATTTGGATATAAAAATTCTATAGTTGTAAAAACAATCACACTAAATATGGCAAGATTTGTTAAAGGCGGACGCGCTATATAAACATCATCAATGCCTTTATCTTCCATCAGCTCATTTATAGCTTCCATATTTACACGCCTCATGGCAAGAAGTATTAATATTACACTTGCGCCAAGTGCAACTTTGAGTATCTCCATGGGCGGTGTATCACTGTAGCCTGCCATAGAGAGATAAAACCATCCTTCGATTATAAAAAGAGATACCATAGCATAGCCCAAAGATGCATGTCTTTGTAATCTGTCCAAAACAGCATCTTTTGCAAACCAAATAAGCCAGCCCAACATAGACAAATTAAGTATAGCAGCTAAATAAATACCCGTAATATCAATAAACCAAAAACTAAAGCGTCCTGCTACCCATAAAATCATGGTATATTTTAAACGCTTACCGATAAATGGAACAGTCCCCGGAAAAAGTTCCGGAAGTCCGGTTGTTAAAAATGCCATCGTTCCTACGGTTAAGATTCCAAAAATCATTTCATACACATGCCAAACTAAAATATTGTTCATAAAAGGTATATGTATCACTCCGCCCAAAACCAAACCCCATAAAAACATAGAGAGTATCAAATAGGGTGCTAAGAGTAAAAATATTGGTCTAAAACCATAGGCTAAATAAGGGGGAACATTTTTTTCATCAGGATAGTAAAGATAGTGGTTTGTAGCATGAAGTTGTTGTACTTTTTCTGTTTGATTGCTCATTATTTTAGTTCCAGTTCAAAGGTATTTATTATCTCTTCATCTTGTAAAATTTCTGCACTTTTGCCATAAACATATCGGTCATCTCGTTTATCTTGTGCTACATCAAATCTAAACTCTTTTACAATATGTCCCGGATCGGCTTTTAAAAGTAACATAACATCACTCAGGCGAATTGCTTCCATCAAATCATGCGTTATAAAAAGTATGCTTATCTCTTTGTTTACAATCATTTCTATTAAAATTGCTTGTAACTCTTTTTTTAATCCAATATCAAGTGCCGAAAAAGGTTCATCAAGAAAAAGCAGAGAGGGTTTGACAACCAAAGCTCTTGCAAAACTTACTCTTTGTTTCATTCCACCACTTAAATCTTTGGGAAATTTCTCAAAATCATCTTCTGTAAGTCCAAATTTAAGAGCAATCTCTTGCGCTTTTTGAATACTTTGACTTCTGTTTTCTCCTTTTGCCAATAGCCCAAGCGAAATGTTGTCAATTGTATTTTTCCATGGCAGTAATCTTGCCTCTTGAAAAGCAAAAGCACTACTTGTAAAGGTATTTGTAATATTTCCCTCTTGAACATCAAGTATGTTGGCACAAAGATGTAAAAGAGTTGTTTTTCCGCCTCCGCTTGGTCCCACAATAGAGAGAACCTCTCCCTTGTTGAGTGAAAAATTTATATTTTTTAAAATTTCAGTAAAACCAAAACGATGGTTAAGTTTTTTGACTTCTAATCTCTCCATAACTCCACCTCTCTTTTAATAGGCTCAAGTATAATGTACTCGATAAACATAAGTGAACCTATCATAATAACTACTATTGCTAGTGCAGTCGGGGTGTCTAGTTGACTTCTTGCAATAGATAAAGATGCGCCAATTCCTGTACTTGTAGCAAGTAGTTCAGCCATAATAACTATCTTCCAAGCCATACCAAGACCGCTGACCCAAGCTGGAAAAACATAAGAGAAGATATGTGGAAAATAGACATCAAAAAATTTCATATGCCACGGCAACTTAAAACTCTCAGCCATCTCTTTTAAATCGCCATCAAGTGTGCGAGTTCCTTGAAGCGCACCGACAAAAATGATAGGAAAGGAGGCTACAATAACCGTAAATATGACGGTTTCATCGCCCATTCCAAACCATATCATAGCAAGAACTATCCATGCAATGGGCGGCATACCTACAAGTATGGTTACAATCGGGCGGCTCATCATAGAAGCTGTTGCAAAAAAACCTGCAAGAAGTCCAAGTATTGTGCCAATTAAAAGTGATAATCCAAAACCTATAGATGCACGATAGAGAGTGGTTTGTATTTCAGTAATAATATTTTTGTCATGAAGCATCAGATTGAGCGTTTTGAAAGTCTCCAGAGGAGAAGGAAGAACTAAATCACCATATATTTGATTTCCCATGTCCCAAAATGCTATAAAAAGCAATATTGTGGCTATCGCTCCCCACCCGCTCCAAAGATAAGCGGGAAAATCTTTGATAATTTTGAGTGCAAATTTCATAAACTAGAGTCCATAATAGAAATTATCTTGTGGTAATTTTTCGCCTATACTTTTAGGATCTTCTTCTTTGAGTACATTGAAGAAAAACTCCAAATCTTTTTTTGCATCGACAGCGTTTACACTTTTAAATCTTACATGCGCGATAGAATCATTTACTCCCTCTTCGTTTAACATATCAAGTGTTTTTACAACCAACTTTCCAGCTTCTTTGGGATTAGAGATATACCAACGCAGAGCTTTGTCATACTCTTCTTGAAATCTTTGTATTACATGTTTATCTTTCATACGACCCATGACTGCAATACCTGCTTGTGGAATATCACCTGTGGTATTAAATATTTTAGCCCACTCTTCTTGCAAATCAACACTTCGGAACAAGTCCGGTGCAACTACGCTAATAGGAAAAGATTTTGTTTTACGAAGAGCTATAGAGATAGCAGGTTCAGCTAAAAGTGCGTGGTCGATTCTTCTCATAATCAACATCTGCATAGCGTCAATCGGGCTTGCAACATAAACAAGTTCAAAATCTTTTTTTGGGTCTAAACCTTCTTTTTTTAGTAGATGGCTAAATACAATATCCGGCATATCCCCACGGAAAGGAACAGCTATTTTTTTACCCTTAAAATCTTTAAGAGTTTTGAGAGAATCATCACGGCTTATCATCCCTAATATTCCCCAAACAGAGACATTTAAGAGCTTTATATCTATTCCTTTGTTGTTTAAAATAGCCGCAGTATTTGTAGGAACAGCCAAGAAATCAACATCACTTTTGATAGCTAAAGCGCGAAGTTCATCAGGATTTTTCCATAGTTTAAACTCTATTTTATCTGTTACATCTTTGAGAGCATTTGTCTCTATCATGCGCAAAATTGGGTGTGAAACTGAGGCAAATGGACCGGCTATGACTATTTTGTCTAATTTCTCCTCGGCATGAAGAAGATTTGCGCTAAGTAGTATCAATGTAAAAAAACTGTAAATAACTCTTTTCATAATTAAAATTCCTCTAAAAAATAATTTTTTGTATAGTACTGATTTTGATATTATTATCGTTGATATCAATCAAGATTAAAAGATATATCCCATTCTTATGATAAATCTCTCTTTTTCAAGCGGTTGGTCATGGCTGTTTCATACAAGAACACTTATTGCTTAAAGTGAGTTATGCAAGAATTTAAACTACGCCAAGAGCTAAAAACACTAAAAGACAGCAGACGAGGACAGGCACAACAACATAAAATAGATGTAGTGCTTATGATTACAATAAT
>CANMJR010000016.1 GCA_947498025.1 Helicobacteraceae bacterium | reverse complement strand
TTAACTAATGCGTTTAATATAGAGTTTGAAATGCATAGAGGTTATTTGAAAAGTTTTCAAATTGATACAGTAGATGATTTACTCTCTCGTGCTGAACTTCTGTTTCAAGACTGTTTAAATGCAATCAGATTGGTTGACTTATCAAGCATCACAGATAATACAGTGGATGAAAAAAATAAACACAGAGCTTCAACACATCCGTTATGGGAGCATTTGCATAGCTCATACAAGTTAAAAGAGTTTTTAGCACTTGATGCACCGCTAGAGCGTATCAAACGAAAAAGTTACACCTATACGATTGAAGAAGCAATGAAAGAACAGCAACTCTTAGCTAGGAAAGCATATATACATAATATAGCCGTAGATGAGCAGTTTTATAATGAAGTGCTAGAAAACTTCTATGAAAGTAAAAAATCTAAATATGAAGATATTACAGAAAAAACAACTAAAAAAGAAGATGTACTCGAATTCATCTATGAAGATGTGAATCACAATATCAATCCAAGAGAGCTTAAAGATTTAGAACTGCAAAAGTATCTTCTAAAGCTAGATAAAGAGATGAATAATCCTGATTTAGATGAGCATATCTTATTAATAAAATATCAAACTGCGTTTGTGGAGTTAAAATCTCGTGGCATATCTAATCCTATTGTGTATCCTTTTTAGGCGGTGGATTATGAAAAAATATGCTCAAACTAAAAATTTACTAGAGATATTTGATTTATCGGTGGATTATTTTCAAAAGCGAATGGATAACGACTTTATCAAAGGTATTCATTATTTCATCCCTCCGACAACATCAAAAACAAAAAAAGCAGTTCTTTGGGATATTGAAGCTCTTGAAAATTGGCTAAGAGGTAATCAAGTGGATTCAGAGCTTGAAAATCTTTTAGGTAGAAGAGGCTAGAATTTTATGTTAATTGTAAGTGCACCTAAATCCCTTTTTAATAAAGGAGAAAAAGTGCAAGATATAAAAGCCTCGATTCTATCACGAGGCAATAGAAAATTTTGGTATGTTAAGTACCAAGTGTTATTTGAAAATGATGATGTTAAAACTGGCGAAGAGAGTACAAAAGTTCTAAAGACTGAAAAGACTTTAAAGTACATGCAAACTCAATACCTTTCAGCTTGGATGGCTCGGAAGCAAGAAGAGTTAAAAGTCACAAAGTTTGAGTCCAAAAAATTTTCATACTATTTTGAAAAGTTTTTAGAACTTCATAGAGAAGATAGAAGCTATAAAAATAGAGTCTATATCTATCAAAAAGTGAATAACTTCTTTCAAGATATTGTTATTTCCAAAATAACGAGAATGAAAGTTAAAGAGTATCTCGCATCATTGCGTGTAAAAGAGATTACAAAAAAAGAGTATCTCATTTGCATTAAAGGTGTCATAGATATTGCTTTGGACGATGAAGTAGTTGATAAAAATGTAGCTACCTCTATTCGCTTCAAACGAAGTGACAAAGAGCTGTCAAACCCTTTCTCACCTCAAGAGGTAGAGATACTTTTAAGTAATGCGGATGGAATGTTAAAAAACTATCTAGGTATAGCACTCAATACTGGTATGCGTAGCGGAGAGATACTTGGATTAATGCATCAAGATATCAAAGAAGATAGGATTTCAGTTTCTAGGTCTATTTCAAAAGGTCGTATAACTGCCCCAAAAACTTTGAGAAGTATTCGAGATATTCCAATGTTTGAAGCAGTTAAACCATATCTTGAAAAACAGATGAAAAATAGTAAATCTTTATATCTCTTTGACAATGACAAAAGATTTATTAATGACATATCATTTTTTCAAAGTCAATGGCATAAGCTCATAAAAAACAGTGAGATACCATATAGGAAAATATATAATACTCGACATACTTTTATTACAGCTATGTTAAATAGTGGTAAAGTGAAAATTATGGAGATAGCTGCAATCGTTGGACATACTTCACCACGAATGATTATGACTAATTATGCAGGTTTCATTCAAGATAATCACTTAAAAGTTGATACAAATATTGACTTATTCAAAGTGAACTCTGGTGACACTTTAGGTGACACTTTGAAGTTTAAGAATTTGAAAGAGGCTTAAAAGCCCTATATTGTGGTGGAGCATAGCGGGCTCGAACCGCTTACCTCTTCACTGCCAGCGAAGCGCTCTCCCAGATGAGCTAATGCCCCAAAATATTTGGGAAATGAATTCTACTATTTTAATTTTTTAAATAAGCTTTAATGCCTCTTTATACTCATCAGGGCTGTTTAAATTCAAAAACGGCTGTACATCTTCAAAATTAACAAATATTGTATTTGCACTTTTTAGTAAGAATCCAAGTTTATGGTTATCTGTCTCCAGCATGTTGACAAATTCACTCTCTAACGAGCGGTGATAAATTCCACACATGGGTTCCATTCCATGTAAAGAGCATGCAATCGTAGCGTCGGCATTCAGATTTTTAGCATCCTCTTCCAAAAGTTTTATGATTATTGCCTCGCTTATAAAAGGAGCATCTACACTCAGTGCAAAAAAACTTTCATCTTGCAACTCTTTAAAAACGGCAACAAATCCTGCTGTTGGAGCAAAAACGGAGTCAGTTAAAGCATCTTCAATAAAATTTGCATCAAAGGCAAACTTATCTTTGCTTTTGCATGAGATATAGACTGTTTTGAAAATTTTACTAAGACGGGAGAGTTGGAATTGTGTGAGGGTTTTGAAGTCACCAAACGGGAGAAGAGATTTATCTTCCCCCATTCTGCTGCTTTTGCCACCTGCAAAGATGACGCAAGGAGTTTCTATCATTTAACTTTTATTTAGTCTCTATAAGTTGCGCTTCAATTCTTCTATTTGCTGCACGACCATCTTTTGTTTTGTTTGAAGCTACAGGCTCTTTTTCACCCTTGCCTACTGCTCTAACTCTATCAGCTGCAACACCGTTTTTGATAATCATATCTTTTACGGCAGCTGCACGGTTAGCAGAAAGTTTATCATTGTGAGCATCCGAAGCAGTGCTGTCTGTATGACCAATGATTTCTGCTTTATATTCCGGTGCATTTTTCAAGAAAGTTGAAAATTTCTCTACACGAGGAACTGACTCTTTTGCTATTACAGCAGAGTTAGTCTCAAAATTAATGTGTAAATTTACTTTTTCAGCTTTAACTTCAACTACTTTTTTAACAACAGGAGCAGGTGCTGGAGCTTTAACAACTACCGGAGCAGGTGTTGCTGCAACCGGCTTAGCTTTTTCTTGCGCGCCCAGTGCAATAGTAACACCAGCTAATACAGCCGTATCACTATCCCATCTTGTATGATTTGGTTTTGCCATATAGATAGCTTCAAGTTTTAAAGCTACTGCTTCAGTTAATGAAACTTTTGTGCTAGCACCGGCGTCAAAAAAGATACCGTCTTTATTCTCAGAGTAGTGCTTGCTCATAGTCTCATAACCAAGACCTGCTTTTGCCGATGGAATAAACATGCCTATTTTATTGTACTCATACACTCCGTTTAAAGCTGTTCGGTATATTTCATTGTTTATAACGCTTGGAACTATCTTCTCGCTAGCTGCATTCGATTGAAGTACTGAAAGCTCAGGTTTAATTACAGAATTGAAACCATTATATTGAATCTCCGCGCCATATACTGCGTGGTTTTCTATATTTGTGTTCCCCTCAGAAAAGTTATACCCTGAAACAGGACTAATCTCGAAGTCGTGGGTAGATGCCATAGCCAAAGTACCAAGCAAAACTGCTGATAAAACGATTGATTTTTTCATTTTGTTCCTTTAGATTAAATATTTTCGGAATTGTAGCAAAACTAGCTAACAGTTAGCTAATTATTATTAACTAATTATCTTGGGTCTGTAATATAACCCGTTATTGCAGAGATAGCTGCAACAGCCGAATTTGCCAAATAAACTTTAGAGCTTCTGCTTCCCATTCGACCTACAAAGTTACGGTTTGTAGTAGAGACTGCTACTTCGTTATCACCTAATATTCCCATATATCCTCCGAGACAGGCTCCGCATGTAGGATTACTTACCACTCCGCCTGCATCCACTATAATATCGATATAGCCGAGCTTATTTGCCTCTCTGAGAATCATCTGTGTACCCGGAGTTACGATTAAACGAACATCCTGATGCACTCTTTTGCCTTTAAGAATCTCCGCAGCAACTTTCAAATCGCTCAATCTTCCGTTTGTACAGCTTCCGATAAACGCTTGATCAATTTTGATATGGTCTATTTGAGCTTGAACTACACTATGTCCATTGGATGGCAAGAATGGATAGGCGATAACAGGGTCAAGTTTTGCCACATCAATTTCAAGCACCGTATCATACTTTGCATCTGCGTCAGAGTAGTGAATTTTTGGCTCTCTTGCCAAATTTTTATCACTCAAAAACTCTTTTGTAGTTTCATCATAAGCAACTATTCCGCTTTTTGCACCTGCTTCTATTGCCATGTTACACATAGAAAATCTATCGTCCATTGTTAAATATTCAATCGTGCTTCCGGTGAACTCCAATGTTTTATAGAGCGCTCCATCAACGCCAATCATACGGATAATCTCTAAGATGATATCTTTTCCTGTTGTATATTTACCGGGTTTTCCGCTCAAATTAACCTTGATAGATTCAGGAACTTTAAACCAATTTCCACCCGTCACCATGGCAAAAGCCAAGTCGGTAGAACCCATACCCGTAGAAAATGCTCCCAATGCTCCATGCGTACATGTGTGGCTGTCCGCACCGATAATTACATCCCCCGGAACAACAAGACCTTTTTCCGGCAAAAGTGCATGCTCAATTCCCATATCTTTTTCATCAAAAAAGTTTTTAAGACTATGCTTTTTAGCAAAATCACGGCTGATTCTTGCTTGATTTGCAGAAGCTATATCTTTCGCGGGGATAAAATGGTCAAGCACGATAGAAAAACCATCCGGATTTGCAAGCGCAGTGGCACCGCTCTCTTCAAACGCATAGATAGAGATAGGTGTCGTAATATCATTTCCGATAACCATGTCGATGTGTGAGCGGATAATTTCACCTGCATACACCTTCTTCCCGACATGCTCGGAAAATATTTTTTCTGTTATAGTTTGTCCCATAGGTGAAATTCCTTAATTTTATTTATCCGCAATTTAATTTCGCGATTATACCATTTGGGAGTTAAGAGTAAAATAATTTTAAAATGATAATATTTCTCAAAATAATGAGTTTAAAGAGATAAGTAAAAAAATGCAAAACAGTTACAAAAGAATCGATGCGCACCTCTCTAGCTTGGGTTATTGCACGAGAAGCGAATCAAAAAAGTTTTTAAACAAATTTAGAGTTTCTATTAGCGGTGTTCGGGTTTATGATGCGACTAAAAAAGCGTATCACAACGATATTACAGTCGAAGATGAACTGCTTGACCCGGAGAGTTTACTGATTCTTATGAATAAACCCAGCGGTGTAATCTGTTCACATGAGGATGCCGGAATACTCATCTACTCGCTTTTACCCCAGAGATGGCAAAAGAGAAACTCAAAAATTTCTACAATCGGCAGGCTTGACATGGACACGACAGGTGCAATATTGCTTACAGATGACGGTGCGTTAAATCACAAGCTTACAAGTCCAAAAAGTGAAATTTCTAAAATATATGAGGCTACGCTTGCCCAACCGCTCAGAGGGGATGAGGCAGAGATATTTTTAAGCGGTACGCTCATGTTAAACGGAGAGAAGAAGCCGCTTCTGCCTGCCAAGATGGAGATACTTAATCCAACACTCGTAAGACTTGAAATTTGTGAAGGGAGGTACCACCAGGTAAAAAGGATGTTTGGAGCAGTCGGGAACAAAGTTTTAAAGCTTCATCGTCTCAATTTTGGAACCTTCAGCATTGAAGATTTAAACCCCGCTGAGTACAGAATTATTAATTATTCTATGGATTAAAACACACTAAAACGAACAAGTCCGTTTTAGTGGCAGGGACTAAAGTCCCTACAACCCCCTAAAGCTACGAAAAACTCTGTTTTTCGAGAATTACAAGGTATTTTTCACACTTTTATAAAAAGTGCGCAAGGTCAGTTATTCATCCAAATCATCCATAAGGTCATCATCAGAATCACCCTCTTCTTTGTTGTACTCTTTAAATATAGTTCCAATGGATTTGGCAAGCTTTTCTTCACTCACAGGCTTTAAGATATACCCTTTTGCACCGGCTTTGAGTGAAGAGACAATCATCTCCTCTTGCCCATGCGAAGTTACCATAATAACATTTACATCTTTGTCAAATACTCTTATATTTTTTACAGCCGTTATACCATCCATGTCCGGCATCGTTATATCCATGGTAATAAGGTCCGGCTTGAGTTTTTTGCAAGCTTCTATCGCCTGTGCACCGTTTTGAGCCTCACCGACAACATTGTGTCCAAGAGAGGTAATATATTTTTTAACATTCTTTCTAATGATTAAAGAATCATCAACAATCAAAACATTTAGCATTCTAGAGTTCCTTGAAGTTTAGTGCATCAGCAAAAGATTCTTTTGGACCGATAACGGTTAAAAGCATGTCGCCGAATTCTGTAGTTACAATTGCGGTCGCGATTCTAGAGCTTTTATGTTTAAAAAGAGATTTTGCTTCATATATTAAAATAGGCGGTGTTATTGTCAGCATTGTGCCATCTAGCGGATTTGTTAAAGCATTTCCTACTACTGTATTTACAATTTCAGAAGAGACACTCTCTCTGATTTCATCCAATTCATCTTCACCGGCTTCCTCACCCTCTAAAAATGCTTCTACTAATTTTTCGAGCAATCGGTCATCATAACTCATGGTAATAATAACTTGAATACTTCCGCCTGTGCCAATCATTGCAGTATTTTTTTTGAGCTCAACCTGATTCGGGCAGACAACCTCTGCGCTATTAGAGGTTACTTTTATCTGCATGTCATCCGTTAAAAAGCTAATGGCTCTCTCTAACATCGGCAAGAGAATCTCTGTTTCTATCTCGCCGGCTTCTTTGTCTTTCATATTATATTTCTCCTTTTTGTGTTGGTATTGTAAAGATAAATGTTGTTCCGCTATTCTCTTGAGTATTTATTTTTATAGTTCCGCCGATTTTTTCCAATTCTACTTTAACAGCGTTCATCCCGACACCTCGCCCCGAAATATCGGTAATGGTCTCTTTTGTAGAAAATTGTTCACTAAAAATAAAACTATATATCTCATCATCACTCAGTGTATTCATCTGCTCATTTGAAATGAGCCCTTTTTCTAAGGCTTTTGCTTTTACCTCTTCTTTATTTATTCCTGCACCGTCATCCGAAATAATTATTTCGATAATATCGCCAATCTCTTTAAAACTGCAAGAGATTGTTCCCTGTAAATCTTTGCCGTTTTCATCCCTTGCATCAGGGTCTTCGATGCCGTGATCAACAGCGTTTCTAAAGACATGAATAAGTGATTTTACAAACGGTTTTATCTCACCTGAAATAAGCAAATTAGCATCACCGATAATTTTAAGTTCGTAAATATCCTTTTCTAGCTTTTGAGCCAATTGCTCAACTAAAGTTGGATATTGTTTTAACAGTTGCAACAGGCTTTGGTTGGAGAGGCTTGCGACTTGGTTGATTATCTCTTTTGCCTCTTGCGTTGTCAGATTTGTCTGCTCAAACAGGCTATTAATTTTTGCTTCAAGAGTTTTAATTGTTGAGAGGTCTATCTTCACAAAAGCATGCGAATTGAAAAAATCATCACCCAAAATATTTTTAATAATATCCAACTCCTCTTCAAAGTTGGACTTGAAGTCAGATTTTATTAAAAGGGAGAGCAGTTTCTCATTTGTATGTTTATTCTCTTTTATCATGCCAGATAGTTCACTCTCTATTGAGTGTAAAAACAGAACTACATCACTCATATAGAGCTGAGCAAACGCACCCTTAAATGTATGAATTGTTCTGTAAATCTCATTTATATTATGAAGCGAAGTTTTTGTTCTGTCCAATCCGCTTTTGCATGTGGCTATAAAATTTTCATACTCTCTTTTTGTATCAGAAAAGATGTCGTTTTGCGTCACAACCTCAACAATCATTTTTAGAGTCCCTTGCTCTTTTTTGACCTTGTTTTCAAGTTTCTTTTGTGCTGATACATTTGTAATAATCATCATTAATTTACTGTCTTCGAGGAATTTGTACTCCAATTTCAGAGCTCTTTTTTTTAAAATTATCTCACTCGGCAACAGAGAAAGAAGAGAGCTTTTGATTGTATCGTTGCGCAGCTCATGGATGTCTAAAACGGTATTTTTGAAAAACTCTCTTTTGTTTGTATCCAAAAAGAGGAGTTCGGCTATATTTTTACCGGCTATTGCCTCACCCAAAAATCTGTTGCACTCCGCAGAGTGTTCGCTATCAACAATAAAATCACAACCAAAAGATAAAAATCCCTGACCTGCATTATCTAAAAGTGCACCAATTTTTTTGGTCTTTTCTTCGACTTTGCCCTCTAAATTTGTATTTAACTCGTTTATCTCTTCATGAAGCTTTGCACTCACTGCAATGTTCTCTTTTAAAGAGTTTGCCATTTTTCCAAACTCATCATCCGTGTTTATTTCAATGTTGTTTGTATAATCTTTTTTGCCTTGTAAAAACAAAAAGAAGCTTGAGAGTCCCTCTTCAAATATTTTAAGCGGATTTGTAACCAATTTTTTTACAGCCAACATTATCACAAAAGTTATAGCTATTGCCATAATCAAGACACCAAAAAGAGCGAGATAAATCAGGGTTTGAGACTTATCAATAATGCTGTTTACAAGAGAGAGCGGCTTTGCCAAAAGTACAACACCTAACTCTTTATCTTGAAAATCTTTTATTTTTGAGTAGGTATAAAAATATTTTGAAGTGATTAAGTAGTTCTCTTTAAAAAGCTTTTGCATGTCTATATTGTTTGCATCACTTAAAAAATCTTGATTTACAAATTTTTGAGAGATAATGTAATTTTGGAATTTATCACTCTTTGTAAAGAGAAAATTTTCACCGGTTTTTATAATCTCATTAATTTTACTATCCATTAAAAGCAAAAAACCTGTTGCATTTTTGTCAAACTCTTTTGCAACAGAATCAATGCCTTGAATAAACTCTAATGAGCCTAAATGTTCTCCTTTTGTACCAATTATTGGGATAATAGCTCTTAAATTCAAACCCGCCCTTCCCGGTTCAAAAGTAACAACTGGTTTTAAAGTTTTATTGACAGCGACAACTGCCGCTCGGAATGAACTTAAATCATCTCCATATTTTTCAGGTTCCCAATTTCGCAAAAATGCTTTGTTCTCTTTTGTGTGAATGTGAATTTTGATATTTTGAAACTCTGTATATTCTTTCATTCTTACTGAAATATTTGTAAGAGAATTTATGGCATATTTTCTCTCATTTGTTGCTAAAGCGATATTTATTCTTTCATCATTTGCGATTGAAATCGCATTTGTTATCCCAACTCTATTTTTGCAATCAATTTTATCATTCAAGCTTACTAGAAGTTCTTTACTTGTTGATTTATAAACATCTAATTTAATTTTTTCGCCATACCAAGAGAGAACCAAGAATGAGGCAACCAAAGATACTAGTGATACCCCGACAATCGCAATATTTAGCTTTTTGCTAACTGATAATAAACTCACAAGAAACCCCTAATATGACTAATGAATGGTTATAGTACCTAAACGAGGTCTCTTTTTGGTCTCAGTTTTTAAATATTTTTATGCTATTTCGTAGTTTAAAGCTTTTTTTGTAAATTCTGCCGAGCAAAAGAACATCGCAACAAAGATAGGATTTATTTTTACAAAATCATCTTCTATGGTTTCAAAAACCTTAAAACTAAATCCACCGCCGTCTTTATGATTTTGCGGAGTTACTACAAATTCAATAGGAGCTAAAGCTCTTACCATGTTAATGATATTTTTTTTCTTCTTCTCGCCTACATTCGCCAAAATATTAAAATTAGGCTCCTCTGAGCTTTTGTGCGCGTATAATATCTCCTCTAAAACAGTTACTTTGTCTTTAAATACCACTTTATTCCACTTAATAATACTATTCTCTGAAGCTATCTGTTTTGCCGAGAACATGAGCGGATTTGGTTTTTTACTTTTCATAGCCTCTATGAGTGCTAAAAGAAAATTAGCACCGCCGATAGTCTCTGCACTTTTTTTCATAAATAGATGAATCAGTGCCTTTGTCTCTTCGCTCTGTTTGTTAAAATTACACATATTTTTCCTTTGATTTACACTTTTACTACCGACATTATATTAGGATTCTCGAAAAAACTTGTTTTTTCGTAACTTTAGGGGGTTATAGGGACATTTGTCCCTGCCACTAAAACGGACTAGTTCGTTTTAGTGCGTAACATCAGTGAATGCTTCCTAATTCCTTAAATCAAATAATAGGTCAGCTCCATTTAAGCTTTATCAAATAACAAAGCCATTATCATATCAAAACTCAAATCAGACAAAATATGTCTTATTTAAAAACTAAGGTAAAACAATGAAAGTTTATTTAGATAATAACGCTACCACAATGGTTGATCCGCAAGTTGTGGAGGTCATGATGCCGTTTTTTAGTGAAATATACGGTAATCCCAACTCACTTCATAAATTCGGTACCGCTGCGCATCCCGCTCTTAGCAATGCGATAAACCAAGTTTATACGGCACTTAATGCCGGTGATAACGATGATATAGTTTTTACTTCATGCGCGACCGAATCAAATAACTGGGTATTAAAATCAGTTTTTACAGATTTAATCGTCAATGGCGACAAAAACCACATCGTAACCACCGAGGTAGAGCACCCTTCAATCCTCGCTACATGCAGGTTTTTAGAAGAGGAAGGGGTGAAAGTTACTTACCTTCCTGTCAATGAAAATGGAATCGTTGAAGCGCACACGGTTAAAAGTTTTATCACAGAAAAGACGGCTTTAGTGTCGATTATGTGGGCGAACAATGAAACCGGCATGATTTTTCCTATTCAAGAGATTGGCGAGATTTGTAAGGCAAAAGGTGTTTTGTTTCACTCGGACGGTGTTCAGGCTGTTGGCAAGATTCCTGTTGACCTGCAAGCCGTACATGTGGATTTTGTAAGTATGTCGGCACATAAGTTTCATGGGCCAAAGGGTGTCGGCGCTTTATATATCAAAAATTCTCAAAAACTTACTCCGCTGCTTCATGGCGGTGCGCACATGGGCGGTCGCCGTTCAGGCACGCTTAATGTTCCCTACATTGTCGGAATGGGTAAAGCGATAGAAATTGCTACAACAAATATAGAAGAGAAAATGGCAAAGATTCGAGCTAAAAGAGACCGTTTAGAAGATGCGCTTTTGGAACTGAACGATACATTAGTTGTCGGTCCAAGAGAGAGCCGAACGCCTAATACAATCTTAATCTCTATCCGAGGCGTTGAGGGTGAAGGCATGCTGTGGGATTTAAACAATGGACAAATCGGTGCTTCAACAGGCTCGGCATGTGCGAGTGAAGAGCTAGAAGCAAATACTGTTATGCTAGCAATCGGTGCAGACAATGAGCTTGCACACACTGGAATTCGTCTAAGTCTGAGTCGTTTTACGACTGATGCTGAAATCGACTATACTATCACTCATTTTAAAAGTGCAGTTGCAAGACTCAGAGCAATTTCTAGCTCATTTGCCCTGCAACAACCAACAAAGGGTGGCGAGTCACTGGCTTGCGAACTCCATTAAATACAAAGATTAAGGAACTAAGAAAATGGCAAAAAATGATTTATTAGGCGCTTCTCTCTGGGATGCGTACTCTAACAAAGTAACAACTTTAATGAATAATCCACAGCATCAAGGTGAGATTTTTGAAGCGGATGCAGAGGCACGCGGAAACAAGCTGATTGTTGCCGATTTTGGTGCGGAGAGTTGTGGGGATGCGGTGCGCTTGTACTGGGAAATTGACCCAAAAACAGACACAATCGTAAACTCGAAATTTAAAAGTTTTGGATGTGGAACTGCGATAGCCTCGTCGGATGTAATGACAGAACTTTGTATCGGCAAAACAGTTGATCAAGCTGTAAAAATTACAAATATCGATGTTGAGTTTGCTCTTCGTGATAGCCCTGAAATTCCAGCTGTTCCACCTCAAAAAATGCACTGTTCTGTTATGGCGTATGATGTTATCAAAAAAGCAGCAGGACTCTATAAGGGCGTGGACGCTTCAACTTTTGAGACAGAAATCATAGTTTGTGAATGTGCGCGTGTGAGTTTAGGTACGCTCAAAGAAGTTATCAGACTTAATGACCTTAAGACAATCGAGCAAATTACAGATTACACAAAAGCAGGTGGTTTTTGTAAATCTTGTATTAAACCTGGTGGGCATGAAGCAAGAGAGTATTATCTTGTAGATATCTTAGCAGATACTCGTCGTGAGATGGACGAAGAGAAGATGAAAGCTGCGGCGGACGCAGGGGCTACAGGCGACTTTGAAAACATGACTTTAGTGCAACAAATCAAAGCAGTAGATGCGGTTGTAGATGAAAATGTTCGCCAATTTTTGGTAATGGACGGCGGAAATATGGAAGTTATCGACATCAAAAAAGGGGATGAATATATAGACATTTACATCCGCTATTTGGGTGCATGTAACGGTTGTGCTTCCTCTTCAACTGGTACACTTTACGCAATAGAAGCAACTTTAAAAGAAAAACTCTCTAAAAGAATCCGCGTTCTCCCTATTTAATAGCAGAGTTTTCTGCTATTAATACTTTATCTTCTCATAAAAACACTTAGTAATGCAGGTAAAAGCACTAAATCAAATAACACCGCCATATTTAAAGCCACAACTGTTACTATGGCAAAATTCACATTTGGTATAAAACTGCTCAAGCCAAAAAGTGCAAAAGTGAAAGACAATATAAAAGTCGTAAGTATCATGGCATTTCCACTATGGCTGATAACATAATCTATACTCTCCTCAAATGTTTTTATTTTGATGGCATCAAAAAATTTACTGAAAAAATGGATTGTATCATCTACTGCTATCCCCAAAATAATGGAAGCAGAAATAGCTATTCCCAAGTCTATATTAATGTTCAAATATCCCATAACACCAGCAACGAAAATAATTGGAGCGATATTTGGAACTATAAAAATCAATAAAATTTTAAAATTCCTAAATATCAGATACATCAAAGGAGCTATGGTAAACAAAGTTGTAGTTATGGAGAGTACAAGCGTATTTGTTAAACTTGACTGCATGTAGGCAAAGATGGCAGTTTGACCCTGCACATCTGCACTAAATGAGCTATTTATCTCCCACCATTTTTTAATCCACGCAATCATCTCTAAATCTTTGGATGTGTTTACAAGATTCGTATTGATAGAAAGTCTTAAGAACTGTTCACTTGTATCTATTTTGTCGTTTATCTCCATTCCCTGTGGCAAACTCATGGAGTAAAGTAAGAGATATTGTGCAACAAGGTTTTTATCTTGCGGTATGTCATGTAAAGATTTTTCATCTAAGACTTCTTGCATCCGGACAACTATATCTTTTAAAGAGGTTGTAAATCTTATATTTTTATACTCTGCTCTTAAATCATTCTCAAACCTAACGACTGTGTTTAAAAACTCTGGATTTTTTACGCCCTCTTTTTGTTTGGAATCTAAGACTATCTCGTAAACCATAGAGCCTGTTAAATTCTTCTCTATAAAATCACTTCCACTTCTTACTGCTGTATCTACAGAGAAATATTTTATACTGTTACTATCTACTTTGATAAAACTAAGCCCATAAGCAAAAAAGAGAAATAAGAGACCAAAGCTGTAAACTATTTTTTTATCATGTTTTACTATAAAAGCACCATACCCTTTTGTGTGAAAAAGATTTAAAAACTTTAATGGTTTTACCTTATGTTTTTCTCCAAATATCAATAAAAGCACAGGTATTAGTGTAACAGTTAAGACAAATGCGATAACAGCGGCAGCCGTTATGGCTATACCTAATGTTGCAATTGGTTCTATTGCACTTAGTCCAAGAGACGCAAATCCAGATGCAGTGGTAAAAGAGGTCAAAGCAACCGGCTTGATATTGTTTTGAAATGCTGTGATTAATGCTTCTTTATTATTTATATTTTTACTTCTGTAAAATACCCATGCGAGGTAAAGGTGCATTGCATCTGCGATGGCAATAGCTGTTACAAAAGAAGGAATATTTACCGTAAAATTATTGAGTTTATATCCAAGCAATACCTGTATGCTAAGCACCAATAAAAAAGTAAAAACTATTACAATCGAAGGAACTAAAACACCTAAATAAGTTCTAAAAAGTGTAAACAGTAATGCCAAAACCATAATTACCGCCAATGGCATGAGCACAATAGCATCGCTTTGTGAAATTGTCACCAACGAGGCTGTAATCGCAGGTGCACCCGTAATATAAAACTTGTATCCGCTCTTTTTGCTCAAAGCGTCAGTTATATCTTGTATCGCTCGCATGACATAGATATTCACCTCTTCATTTGCCCCGCTCTCGTTTGAGAGTTGAACTGCAATCGCGGTGCTTAAACCCTCTTTATCTATCAGCTGATTGAGTATAAGTTTGTCATTTACGGCAAGTACGCTTTTCTTTTCTAAATTATTGAAATCTTTTATAAAATCCTCTACAATTATTTCATCATCCTGCGAACTTATATACTGATAATTTGTTAGGCTGTTTACCTTTCTGACACCGTCAATTTTTTTAAACGCATCTGTTAGAGCCAAAATTGTAGTAACCGCTTTTTGATTAAATATTCCGTTCTCATCTTTAAAAGCCACTATAAAAGTGTCGTCACCGCTAAAAGTAGTTCTGAAATGCTCATACTCTTTTAAGATTTTAGACTCTTTATCAAACCATATTTTGTAACTTCCCTCATACGCCAAATCTTTTAAGGCTATTGAAAACAAAGCAACCATAAGCGTTGTTAAAACTAAAATTATGTATTTATATCTGTCGAGAAAATCTATATATCTTTGCACATGCCACCCTTTAAAATGAATATGTAAGCCCAATCATAACTTTGTTGGACTCCTTAATTTGTGATAGAACGGTTCTGTTTGCCGATAACAGCCGAAGATATTCACCGCTTAAAACTAAGTTATCTATAAATCTTGATTGCGCCTCTATTTTAAAAACTTTTTCTTCATTTATCATGTCGTATAAAATACCGCTTTTTATTTCGCTGTTTCTTACATCGTTAAAGTTCAATTTGAGTGCCAAAAAAATATCATTATCATAGATTTCGGATATATCCACATTTTTAATTTTATCGTCCATGTAGATATACCTATAATACTCGGTGTACAGATTGAGACCAACACCAAGAATTTCATCTAAACTGTTTTCCATGCCAAACGAGAGTTGTGTGTAATCACTCATCGCCTTATCGCTTATCACATCCGTATAACTTGTTTCACACTTAAAAATTGTCCCTTTATAAACGATATTGGAGAGAAGCATAAACTTGTTTACTCTGTACGCATACTGGGAGAGTTCAGATGGAGCCGTGAGTATAAAATATCGTTTACTGTCATATCCTTGAAGCAGTATCAGCTTTGTTTCGCTGTCAATAAATGTATCACTTACAAAATTGTACGCAAGAAAAACTGTTGGGGTATATCGTTCATCACTTAGTTTTAAATCTTCATTGTACTTTATAGCAAAGGGAGAGAACGGTGTACCATTTTTTGGGTATTTTTGATTCTCTTCATACAACTTAATTCCAAATTCAAAAGTGTTCTCATCAAAATATTTTGAAACTAGAAAGCTCCAAGCCCCAAGTTTTGCACTCTTGTCGAATGGATTCAAGAGGATATTTTTTTGATTAAAGACATCGGCTACATTGTAACCCTCCAGCTCACCCCAATACTGGACTGTTTTGCCAAGTGTAAGGCTATAATCCACATGCCGCTGCATCAGATACAACTCATTGACATTGATATATCTTTTTTCATCATACTCAGAACTATACAAATATTCTAATGCTATATTTGTTGCAAAAAAGTCATTTTCAAATTTTAGTTTTGTATCTCCTTCAACCGCTTTTTCATCAGCAAAATCACTGTAACCAATATATTTAATTAATATATTAGATTTCTGTTCCATGGCATGTGCAAATGTAACCAAGATAAATAGTAGGATGAATCGAATCATTGCAATACCCTTTTTGAGAAATCCTCTTCACTCAGTCCTACTTTGACTCTATCCTCATCCCAGTTCAATATACTGCTTTTTTTAGTTTGAACATTGAGCATCTCCATTTTTTTAATTCTATAAACACCTTCAAGTTTGATATATTCCAAAAAAGAAACCTCTTTAAGTAATCTGTTTTGCTTATCAAAATACTCCCCGAATTTTGCTAAATAAGTCTGAGTATCAATGTATAAAATCTGCTTAGAATACCCGCTATTGCTCTCTTTTGGGATTCTTGTAATTGCAAAACACTCCGCTTCATTTTTTATAACTTTCTGGACTTCTTCTAAATAGGAGTATTTTTCATAATTTTGTGATGAAATATCTTCATAGCTGAATTCACTCGCCATAAATGAGCCGGACTTATCACCGGAGCTTATTCTTTTTACTCTCTTTAGGGCGGGCAGATAGAGCCACTGTTTATCATCCTCGCCTACCTCCTCATAACTAAGTAGTTTTGTATCTTTAATATCTAAGGGATACAAAAATCCGATTAATATTTTATCTCCATGGCTTGATTCCAGTTTTTTTATCTCTAGTTTTCTAATATTTTCTACACCTTGTGCATTTTTTAAAGTCATCGTATTTACAGAGACGCTATCTTTGTAACCGGACATATTCTCGTACGATTTTTTGGCGATTTCCATCGAATTCTCTCCAAACAGGGCTATTGTCAGTGTGGTCAGCAGTAGTAACTTTTTCATTTTTTCACTCCTTGAGTTTTATGTGAACAATGTTAACATAAAATTTAGTAAATGTAAACATTGTTTACATAGCTTTTATGATAAAATACGCTTATGATAAAAAATGATTACCACCATGGAAATTTAAAAGATGATTTTTTGAAGATAGCTTTTGATTTTATAGCAAAAGAAGATGTTGAAAAATTAACCCTAAAAATACTCTCGGATGCAACCGGCACTTCAAGGTCTGCAATTTATAGACATTTCAGTTCAAAAGAGGAACTGATTGAGACTATGATTCAAAAAGGTTTTGATGACTTTGATACTTTTGTTTCTCCCTCGCTAAAAGATAAAGAAAAATCGCTAATAGATAGATTTTATCTCAGTGCAAAAGCATATTTAGAGTTCGCAAAACAAAACCCCAATCTCTACAGGCTCCTTTTCGGAAACAAATATGCAAAAATCAGAGAGAGCGCTATAAATATTAAAGATGATGACTGCAGCGGTTTTGCCTCACTCAAGCTCGCCATAGAAGAGGGACAAAAAAGCGGTATTCTCAAAAAAGAGGATAGTTTTATGAGAACTATTTTGATTTGGTCATCCCTGCATGGTTTATCTTCCCTTGTAATTGACGGATTTATGGACATAGATAAAATGTCTGATGAACTTTGTGAGAGTATGTTTGCCGACATGTTAAACAATCTAGTTACAAATAAAGTTAAATTTTTATCGAATATGCCATTTGGCGATGGGATTTTAAAACCGAATCGATAAATTGTAACCATATTGAGACCATTATATTTTTACTCAGATACAACTTGGTACAATCATGTGATTTGATTTAAAGTAGATTGTTTTATACTGCTTGTCAAGCGAAGTAAAATTAAATATTCTGAAGGCTTAAAATATGATATATACGCATTCTCACACATTTAAATTCAGTACACAAGATAATGCAGACGACAAAAGCTTTAACAACATAATATCAATCATTGAAGAAGACAACAAAAAACATCATATAAACTACATTCAGTATCGGCAAATTGACGAACATAATATGCACTCAAGACAGATAAGCATAAATCTTGACAGGCTCTACTTTTTGGAAGTTGCCAACGCCGCGATAGACGATGAAGAGAGAAGAAAAAGGCTCTTTACGGTGGTCGGCAAAAGATGTTTTGGTTTGAATGACAATAAAATTGACCTTTACCTTACGGATGAGATACGATTTGAAGATATAAAACATAACCTAGTTAAAAACATTCAGCAGCCCATACGGCATGAGCTAATAACACATAATACAAATAAATACGAAGCCAGCACTTTTGCTTTTGAAGATAAATATTTTGTTACTCTCAAGCAGACAAATATCTCTAGCAGAAAAACTTTTGAAAAAACTTTTTTAGTTCAACTGACCGGCGCAGAGTATGAGAAACTCCTGAGATTTAGAACGAGCGCGCTTAAAATTGAATTTATTTTCAATGTTATCGGAAAAATTTACTTTATGTCAAAACCGCTTACCGCAAACTATTTTCCCGAGCAATGCATTGAGTCGGAAGCAATTGTCAAAAAAGCTTTTGATACCATCAAAAATTCAATACTCACAAACAATACATTTTTGGATGAGATAACATATAAAAGTTTACAACACAAGCACAAAGATTTAGAGACACACTACTTCAATATTATAAGCGAAGGGATGGAGCTGCTGCGTAATCCTTCGGATGTTGAAACCACCTATCATTTAGCGGATGCCATGTCCAAATTTGCGAATTTATTACAAAAAGAGAATCTCTTTAGCGAAGTAGCCTCTTTTTTGAAAACTGTCCAAATCTTTATAAGAGACGGTAAGATATCCTATCTGCTAGACAAAAATGATAACGACATTAAAGATATTTCACTCTTTTTGCTTGAGACACTTACACTCTTTAATGCTTCCATTGAAGAGAATAATTTGCAAAATTTCAGTGCGTGTTCACTTGATTTGTATAATGCACTCAGATATTACATACAGGCGTATTTGAAGTTTTACAGTGAGCATAAATTTTCGGATGCTCTAGAAGCAAAACAAGAGCAAAAAGAGGATAAAGCAGAACAAATATCGAATCTCAATGTGCGTAATAAAATATCAGCGAGCAAGTTTTTAGAAGATATTGAGCTAGATTACAGTGTTTTAGAAGAGTTGGCAGAACTCGAAGATGAGATAAAAGATGCACTCTATAAAGAAAAAATGGATGCAGAGTCAAAACGAACAGCCATAGAATTTTTAGAAAAATATTCTCGAACACTCAGCACATTCTATGCGTTTAAAGAACTTTCATACTCTATCTCTCTCTTAACTGCTACTTTATTTCACTATGAGCTTGAAAAAGAGTCCAATAACATGTTGATTATTTTTTTGAATAAAGTAATTGATGACCTCATAGAGTGGAAAAATGCCGTTTTCATAAGAGAAGATGCAGAGGATATAAACTACATAGACAACTCTTTTTACGCGAATGTGGCGCAAATAGATATTTTGATAAATGACAGCGAGTGTTCAGACACAGAAATGGAATTTTTTTAAAAATATGGGCATATAGCCGTACGCCTCTTCATCCTGAGAAACTCCATAGGTAGGGACAATTACCGCACCGTTTACGATAAGGAAGTTGGTTTACTTTTTGAATGAAAACTGGCAAAAAGAAGATGACGGGGAACTTGTCGTATATTATAATAATAACAACTTTTTAAAAACAGTAGCTCCCAATGCTAATACTTTGATAGTTTTTTTGAGTGACACATTTCCGCATGAGGTTTTAAAAGCCAACAAAACAAGATACTCAATAGCAGGATGGTTTTAGAGTCGATGCTTCCGACTACTAAAATTGTTCCATTTCTAAACATTAAGACACTATTGTAAAAATACAGTAGAACAAAAGTTGCATTTTTAATATATATCGCTATATAATAAAAAATATAACGATACAAATCGTAATTCTAAAAGGAGAAACAAATAATAAATCAGAGCAAATTACTTTAAAAACAAAGAAGCAAAAGTATAATAGATAAAAAATAAGGGAAGAAAATGAAAAGAAATATTAAACTGAGTATCGTAGCAATAGTTGCAACACTCTCAGCAACCGTTATTTACGCAGCTGAAGAAGCTCCTAAACAAGCACTACAAGGCAATTATCAACTTATCTACGGCAAATTGCCTGTAGCAGTTGAGAGTTTTTCAGATATGTTTAAAGAAGGAACATTCTACGGAAGACTTCGCTCGAACACATTCATGTACACTTGGGAAAAAGAGACAGCTGCACAAGAAAATCATGTAACAAGCGGTCTCGGCGGTTCGGCTATTTATCAAAGTGCTTCTTATAGCGGATTTGATTTTGGAGCAGGACTCTACTACAGTCATGGATATTTTAGCATCGCAGATGATAATGTGGGACTCATCAAACCAGGGCAAGATGTTTTCAGCAAATACAACTATTCACACACAGGTTCTCAAGATACAGCTGTTTTGGGTCAAGCCTATATTAACTATAAAAGTATTCCAAAAACAGAGGTAAAAGTTGGTCGCCAGTTGGTTGAGACTTTTTACACAAAATCAAACGATACGAAGATGATTCCAAATACTTTTGACGGTGCTACTCTTCAAACAAAAGCTCTACCAGGCACAGGCATGAAACTTGCATATTTAACAGAAGAGAAGCTTCGTGCACATACGGATGCGCACTCCGTTTTAATGTATGACAACAGCGATGCTGCAAACAAAAGCATGTGGAACGCAAATGATGATTCAGCGATGCACCTAGGGCTCACTTATACAGCTCTCAAAGCTGTGGGAGTAAACACGGATGCACCGCTTATGGTTGGAGAAATTAATAATAAATCGATTGAAAATCTCTCCCTTGATGCTTCATTTTATCAAGTTCCCTCTCTTATTTCGGAGGCTATGGGTGAGGCAAATTACAATGTTAAAATGGGAAGTTTCTCATTAACTCCTGGAGTACGCTACATCAAGCAGTTTGATGATGGTGCAGGTGAAATTGGCGGAGCTGCCCTTAGCGGTAAATTGGTCGGTAAGACAGGAATAAGCGGAGGCTATAAAGAAGCAGACTCTCTTGAATCTCAAATGGTTGCTGCTCGATTAGTTGGAGCATATAGCATCTACAAACTCAATCTAGGCTACTCAGAGATTTTGGATGAAGCGGATTTAGTAATGCCATGGAGAGCTTTTCCAACCGATGGATACACGCGCTCAATGGCTCGAACAAACTGGATAGCAAACACAAAAAGTTACCGTGCAGAGATAGTGATAAACGACAACAAATCAGCAGTTTACAAAGATGTGATGATGCAAATTTCAGCGCTCCACACAGATGCGGATGAGTTAAAAGGTCAATTTGACGAAAACTACTACTACGCAGGTTTTACGCAAAATATACCGTCGATGCCGGAATTACAATGGCGTTTTAGAATCGGCTACCAAGACACAAAAAAAGTGGATGCCGATACCGTTGATACTCGTTTTGAGTTGAACTACCTCTTTTAAGGAAAAATATGAAAAAAATAGCTCTCTCTCTACTTCTGGTGACTCTTTCTCTTTTTGGAGGGACAATCAACATAGCCGTAGCGGCGAATGTTGCGGATGCCATGGAGGAGTTAAAAGCTGAATTTCAAAAGAGCAATCCGAGCACAGAAGTTCAGGTAATGCTTGGAAGCAGCGGAAAACTTGTTGCTCAGATAAAAAACGGTGCTCCTTTTGGAGTGTTTCTCTCTGCCGACATGGAGTTTCCATATGCCCTATATGAAGAAAAAATTGCTATCACAGAGCCTGTTGTTTATGCACAGGGTGAACTTGCTTATTTAAGTGCGAAGTCTGTAAATTTTTCTAAAGGCATCGCTCTTGTCGCAGAGCCTTCCATAGAAAAAATCGCCATTGCAAATCCAAAAACTGCTCCTTATGGAAAAGCGGCTGTTGAGACTATGACAAACGCTAAAGTGTATGAGAGCGTGAAAAGTAAATTAGTTTTTGCAGAGTCCATCTCTCAAGCCGTAACCTACGCTACAACGGCGGCAGATATCGGATTTGTTGCAAAATCCTCTCTTTTTGGTGCAAATATGAAGAAGTATAAAGAGGGCGTGAACTGGGTAAGCGTTGACACAAAACTTTATACGCCAATCAAACAGGGAATTGTTATCCTAAAAAATGGTGCCGACAATAACGAATACAAAGCTTTTTATGACTTCGTTTTAAGTCCAAAAGGCAAAGAAATTTTGAAAAAATATGGATACACTGTTTGAATAAAATAGACGCAAAAGTCGAGGCAATAGAGAGTCTGGAAAATATTACAGTAGTCTCCTTTTCCTCATTTGGGCAAGCGCTCAAAATGATGTCACTAGAGCTTGATAAAAATATCAAAATCGGCTCAAAAGTTACGCTTGGGGTCAAAGCCTCAAGCATATCGATAGCCAAAAATCTTAGCACAGAGCTGAGTATTTCAAATCAGTTACAAACCACCGTTATATCCGTCAATAACGGGATTCTGCTCACAAGCATCAAGCTTCGTTTTGAAGATTTTATTTTAGAGAGCATCATCACACTTGAATCTTCAAAGCGACTGAGCTTACATGAGGGCGACACAGTTATTGCACTTATAAAATCAAGTGATTTATCTATCTTGGAGGTTTTAAAGTGAGTGAGTTAGACTTCGCCCCCTTTCTTCTCTCCTTTAAATTAGCGGCAATCACAACGCTTATACTTTTTATTATCGCCCTGCCCGTTGCATGGTGGCTCTCTCAGACAAAATGCAGATGCAAACCTTTTGTAGAAGCTATCACTTCGCTTCCAATAGTTTTGCCCCCTTCTGTTTTAGGTTTTTATATCCTTTTTGCACTCTCGCAAAACTCTCCAATCGGTGCCTTTTTTGAACAAACCTTCGGAATTAAACTTGTTTTTAACTTTACGGGACTTGTGGTTGCCAGCTGTTTTTACTCTTTCCCATTTATGGTTCAGCCGCTTCAAGGCGGTTTTGAAACACTCAACAAAAACATGTTGGAAGCTTCCTATATTGCAGGAAAAAGCAGGTTGCAGACGCTCTATTTTGTAGCACTGCCAAATATAAAACCCGCACTCATCACGGCGATAATTATCACTTTTGCCCATACCGTAGGCGAATTTGGAGTGGTTCTCATGGTGGGTGGTTCAATCCCGAATGAGACCAAAGTAGCGTCGGTTGCCATCTATGAAGCGGTTGAGATTATGGATTATAAAACGGCACATATTTATAGTTTGATTATGCTCTCTCTTAGCTTTTTGGTGCTTTTGGGGGTCTATCTCTTTAACCGTCGTCACAATAAAAGGATAGGCGTATGATAGAACTCTCACTGCAAAAAAAGCTTCAAGGCTCACATGGTGCGATGCATCTTGATGTAAATTTAGAGATAAAAGAGCATGATTTTGTGGCACTTTCAGGCAAAAGCGGAAGCGGAAAAACGACACTTCTTCGCATTATAGCGGGGTTAGAAGAGGCTCAAGGGGAGATTATCGTTTCAGAAAAAATTTGGCAAAATAGTAAAAATTATCTGCCAACCCAAAAAAGAGAGATAGGTTTTGTTTTTCAGGATTATGCGCTTTTTGCAAACATGAGCGTTTTGCAAAATCTTCTTTTTGTGTCAGAAGATAAAAAATTGGCATCGCACCTGCTGGAACTTACCGAACTCACAGAGCTGCAAAACCGCCTTCCCCATACGCTCAGCGGCGGACAGAAACAGCGTGTCGCACTCTGCCGCTCTCTTATGAGGCGACCAAAAATTCTCCTTATGGACGAACCGCTCTCAGCACTCGACATGGAGATGCGAAACAAACTCCAAGATGATATTTTAAAGCTTCACAAGGAGTTTGGAACAACCACAATCATGGTAAGCCATGATCCGAGCGAAATTTACAGACTTGCAAACAGAGTCGTCATGCTAAGCCATGGAAAAATTATGCAAGACGGGACACCGAAAGAGGTCTTACTACAAACAAAAGGGAGTCAGAAGTTCTCTTTGAAGGGCG
The DNA here is from genome assembly GCA_947498025.1 of Helicobacteraceae bacterium. Taxonomy (GTDB): domain Bacteria; phylum Campylobacterota; class Campylobacteria; order Campylobacterales; family Sulfurimonadaceae; genus Sulfurimonas. The sequence goes on along the minus strand of CANMJR010000016.1, from coordinate 34,225 downwards.
AACTGCTAGACATCCTAAAAGCGGATGTGATTTATATCGGCATAATCGCGATTGGGCAAAATATCGTCGAAGTCGTCATGGATGAAGCAGAAGCAAAAACATTTAAAATCGGACAAAGCGTCCATGTAAACACAAAAGCTTTTGCCCCCTCTTTGAGCCACTGACCCGTTAGACCTCTTGCAAACCCAAGATTGCTTCGTCATTCTTCCTTGGCACATAACCGTCATTACGAGGCACGAAGCGATCTAAAATCCACATGTGCTCAAGCGAAGCTTGGGATGCCAAAACTCCCTTATGCATTAGCTTTGATAGATTTAACAATCTCGAAGATTTCAACTTTTTCTTTTATTGAAATATCAGATTGATTACTTTTTGAAAAAATTCTACTTTATGTATTTTTCAACAAATTCCACACTATTATATTTTTCTACATTTTGACTATAAAAATTCTTGTCATTGCTCACTATAAGAGTGCATCCAATATTTTTCGCACTGATATATTGAACATTATCTTCTAAATCATTGTTATCCAAATGGAGTGCTTCATCAATGATTTCATTATTTGCTCCAATTACACTCATATTTTTATTGATTAAACTCAAAAATGCTCGTATATCTTTCACTTGTTTTTTAGCTACATAATCAATATTTAAAAGTGTAATATCAAGAACAAACCCTTCAAAAATCTGTTTCTCTATGGCATTAAATATCAACACCGCTTCGTTATAATCTTCTCTTTTGAAAATTAAATCCAAAAATATATTTGTATCTAAAAATATTTTCACTTGATTATCTCATTATATTTCTCATCAGTTGTTGTGAACTCGCCATCCAACAGACCAATAAACTGGTTAAAAGAACCATTTTCCAAATTTTCTTTTTTAATAGACCCGGCTAAAAGTCTGTTATACTCCTCATAAGGCAGAATAACAGCCTTTTTGGTATGTGATTTTTTATCTACTATCAGCACAACTTGATTTAAAAGCTTTGTAAATTGTGTTTGTGCTTGGGATACACTTAATTCTAACATTCGCTTATCCTTGTTTATATATATGTACATATTATATGTTCATATATATAAATTTGTCAAGTCCATTCCAAACAAAATCCACTCATGTGAAAATCCTACATATAAAACAATCACTTAATCACAATTCTAAATAAAAATCTTAGAAAACAAAAACTCTTCACAAAATCAGTACCGTTTTAAGAGGCAAAACATGCAAAAACATTGCCGCGTCGAAAGAGAGAAAGATAAAGTTTAATGTTTTCGGCATTGGTATAAAAAGTCACAGATGTCATGCCTATAGTCTGAGCAACATCAAGCTGACTCATGCCTTTGGCTTTTCGTATTTTTTTATATTGCTAGAAATCTTTTGATGAAATCTAGCTATATCATCAACTTCAGCATTCGCAAATTTTTTCATATCCATCCCATGGGCTTAAATAATGCTTCAATTTTATAAGATACAATGTGCTTTACTATATTATTAAGAAAGAGAAAAGAAACAACTTGATAGATTGAGGAGCGACTAGATAATCAAAATATCAGCGATGGTAAAAAGTAATATTAGGCGATGAAGCATTTCACATGTGATTATTCAATTTAAAGCAATAAAAACGAAAAAGGAGAAAAAATGTCATCTACACAAGAAGAACATAGTATTTACAAAACAAGTGAGAAGTTATCACAAAAGCTGAATAACAACTTGCACAATTCTATAAATGACCAAGAAATTGCAGATTTAGCAAATGAGATAAAACAAGCTGTGTACGAAAATGTTAAAACTCGTCTGCCAAATAAAATCTATCAGTCAGTAGAAGAAGAAACAATGTTTGGCTTTTCACCAAGTAATAGGGTTGAAAAATTCTTTGAGACGCTGTTATTTTGGTCTCGCTGGCTGATGCTACCAGTATATTTGTTTGGTGCGCTTGTGATGTTGGCTTTGGCATTTGAAGTAATAAGTGATATTTTACATTTAGTTCCAATGTCTTGGGATGTAATGTGGGGGTTGCATAATGGTAATCCAATTGCTTTGGCAAAGCATAGAGAGTCGTTTATTATTGAAATCCTGACAGTTTTGGATCACCTGCTTATCGGCTCTCTTATCGTAATGGTACTTATTAGTGGCTATGAAAACACGGTTTCTAGAATAAAAGCTGGAGAAGGTGGACCGTCATGGCTTGGTAAAATTGGTATTAGTGACCTTAAAACAAAAATTGCCTCTTCCATCGTAGCAATATCATCAGTTCATTTATTACAAATATTTCTAGGTCTCGAACAGCATAATGAAGTGCAGGAAAAATTTAATTTCAATGTTATGTGGGCTGTAATCGTGCATTTAGTATTTATAGTATCTGCATTAATTCTGGCATATGTAGCAAAAATGCACCCAGAGGATGCTCATTCGAATATGGAAGATAAGCATACCAATCTACCTGACGTATCTTCAGCCCGTGTATAAAAATAATTGATGGCAAAAGATACTAGAACAAAATAATCAAAAGGAACCAAAAAATGACAAAACTCCTAACGAAACTCACTCTCTTAGTCCCAGCATCTGCCGTTCTTGTTTCATCGGCTTTTGCCTTTGACTCTGCTATTATAAATTTTCCACATTAAGGAATTTCTCTCATTCCCACGATCTCCGTGGGAATGCATACAATTACAATAGCATATATTCACTCTGTAGCATCACTGCCAAAAAAAGGTGCCTCGTACCCTTTTCAAATAACCATATTCAGCCCATTTATACCCCTCCGCCAAAGTAAAAATTCCGAGGGATGCAATCAAAATATATCCCCACATTTCGGCGCTCGGAGGTATGACATGGAACCACTCCGGAAGGATATAAAGAGCTATCGTTTGTAAACCCATTCCAAGAGTAACTCCTGCCCATATCCAAGGGTTGATGCCGAGGCTGGTTCGGATATTTTTGAAAAAGGGTTCTGACTCCTTCTGCGAAAGAACAGCATTAATCCATTGTGCCATGACAAGAGTTGTAAACGCGGCGGTCATAGCCTTGTCATGGGAGTAGTTGTGTGAGAGCAGATACAAAAACAGCCCCAGCACCATCACTGCAGTCGCAGATGCAAACCAAATAATCCGATAAACCAAAATAGGGTCAAAAAACTGTCTGCTTAGCGGACGAACTCCGCGATGCATCACATCCCCCTCCTCTTTGCAGACGGCAAAAGTTTTATCACAGACTCCATCCGTAACAATATTCACCCACAATATCTGAGTCGGATGAACCGGAAGGGGGAGTGCCATCACGATAGCACAGGTAATAATAATAATTTCGCCAAGACTTGTCGATAAAAGATAAAAAATTACTTTGCGAAGGTTGTCGGCTATTACTCTTCCCTGACGGATCGCATTGATGATGACACCAAGATTGTTATCGACAATGACCATTTTGGCAGAGGATTTAGCCGCTTCGCTTCCGCTTCCCATGGCAATTCCCAGATCAGCCGCCTTGAGTGCTGGAACATCATTGACCCCATCGCCTGTAACTGCAACAACATCGCCCCCTTTTTGAAGAATCCGGACGATTCGATATTTATGCTCAGGCATGGCACGGGCAATAACTGAAGTGTGTTTTAAAGAGTTTAAAAGGGCATCGTCGCTTAGAGTATCAATCTCTTTTCCCAGAAGAATCGAATCCCCCTCCTTCATCATGCCAACCTCTTTTGCGATGACACCTGCGGTAATCGGATTGTCCCCCGTAATCATGATGAGACGAACCCCTGCATTTTTAGCAAGTTCGATTGCCTCTTTAACCCCCTCTTTGGCTCTATCGGCAAATCCTACAAGACCTACTATCGTGATTTTCCATTGATGCGGATTCTCCCATTCGCTATCGCTCACGCCAAACGCCAACACTCTTAACCCTTGCAACGCCATCATATCATGTACATCACTCAAAATTTTACGCTCTTCGGCGCTGTTCGTGCTATGCGCCGAAAGTGCTTCGTATGCCCCTTTGACATGCAGTTTATCAACACTATCGACACGATTCACCGTTGCCATCATCCGCGACACCGGATCAAAGGGGTGATCAAAAACACGCTCAGAATCAGCATTTAAGATGTCGAAATCACTCCCAAGCCAACGAGATAAAGCGATATCGACGCTGTCCCCTTGTTGCTCTCTGGCATCGTTGCATAGTGCCGCACATCGGCGTAACTGGCTCACATCAAGAGCGAAAGACTCTTTTACTGACAGTATCCCCTCGGTAATGGTTCCTGTTTTATCCGTTGCAATAAGGGTCGCACTCCCCAGTGATTCTACGGAAGGAAGATGACGCACCAAAATCTTATGATGGCTCAGACGATATGCCCCCATGGCCAATATAACCGTGATAACGATGGGAAGCCCTTCGGGAACGGAAGAGACCAGCTGTGCGAGCAAAATCATAACTGTTTCATCAACGCTCCGTCCTTGATAGAGCGAGATTATTCCCAACACGAAAAGAATCGTGATTATCGCTCCCAATAGTCTCGCCGACAGATGACGGATTGCCTGAGTGAGAGGAGAGTGAGGAGAGCTTTGCTGTGCCGCTTGTGCAATGTGAGCCATAACCGTCGATTCTGCCGTCGCAAAAACGGCACCGACTCCCTTTCCACGAACAACGGATGTGCCGCAAAAGAGGCAGTTTTTTTGCTCATAAAGTAGCGCCGTCTCCGCCAAAACAGCTTCGCTTCCTTTATCACATGCCAAGGATTCTCCGGTTAAGAGTGCTTCATCGACTTGCAAAGCAAATGATTGCAACAGACGCATGTCGGCAGGAACTACATCCCCCTCTCCTACCATAACAATATCCCCGGGGACGAGCTCCCGAGAGGGAAGTATAGTTTCTATGCCGTTGCGTAAAACTCGAGAGTGGCTCTCTGTAAGTTTTTGAAGCGACCCAATTGAGGTTTCTGCTTTTAGCTCTTGATAAAAGCCGAGTAGTGCATTAATAATAAGTATAACTGAAATAATAATTGCATCTTTAGTATGATCCATAAATGCACTTATAACTGCTGCTGCCACCAAAATAAGCACGATAGGACTGGCAAATTGATTGAGAAAGATTGCAACTTTGGAGCTCTCCTCTTCATTCAAGACATTGGGACCAAACTCCTCATAACGCTCACGAGCCTCAACAATCTCCAATCCGTTAGGGGTAGTATTTAAGTCTAAAAGTAAATCATCTATCTTTTGAGCCCATGGCGAAGGAGAAAGTGTCATTGTAAAAAAACTTTTATTACTTTCATCACTTCTAAAGATATGATGATTATCCACACAAAAATGGCAATTCCGGCAGCCGCTGCCGCAATATCTTTTATAATACCGATTTTTTCATCGTAACGGGTTTCCATAAAATCACAAACTGCCTCAATAGAGGTGTTGAAGAGTTCCGCCGATAACATGACTCCGGTAGAGAGGATGATTAATGAAGCATCCACCCACTCATTAAAGATGAAAACGGGGATGAGTATTGCAACCGATACCACGATTTTATACATAACGCTGAAATCATACAGTACGGCAAAGCGTAAACCCGAAAGGATGATTTTAAATTTTTTCAGGGGATGATACCCATGCTCACCCGTATCTAAAAACTTGTTTTTCATACTAATCCCCCTGATTTTATCACCAATATGGCTATGCAACTCCAAGCAATCGCAACAAGAGCTCCGGCAAGCACATCGGTTGGAAAATGAACCTGCAGATACATTCGCGAGAGTGCAACCCCCGATGCGATAAAGAGCAACACCCCCGTAAAGAGAGTATCAAATAGAGAACTTCCGCTATAGTCCATGAACCAAAACAAAAGAGTAAAGGTAACAATTTGAGAAGTATGCGCACTCGGGAAAGAGGGGTCAATAGGCAGTTCGTAGATGGTAGAAAAAAAACGAGGTCGTTTTCTATCGAGCTGATATTTGAGAATATATGTTGTTAAAAATGCACCCCAAAATCCAATTCCTAAAAGTTTTTCAATATTTTCAAAATAGTGTGAAAAAGTGAGTATAAGAACGATATAAAGAGGCAAAAGTATCCACAAAGAACCCAGCCATGTAATAGAAGAAAAGAAACTGTCCAAAGCCCGATTTTTTCTTTTATGAAACCAGTGCAATATATTTTGGTCGAACTGTGCCAAATAACCGCCACGCATGGCGAGAGTTAAAGCAATAAAAGCGGCAACAGCAACGATAAGAATAGTGAGAAGCCACCGTTCATCAAGAGTAATTTTTTCATTAAACTGCATAATTTCCCCCTTTTTTTGGTGAAAATATATTGTACGACTTTTAAGTTGAAAATTTGCATTAAGCTTCCGGCAAAACTCGGATTGCTTCGTCGTTCCTCATTGACGAATGACCGTCATTGCGAACGGAGTGAAGCAATCTGCTCTTTTTTGCTATCTCCATTTTGAGCTATGGGATAACATGAATTACGAGTAAGCATAATGTCATCCACCTCTTTTGTCGCACCTGAGACTATTTCAACCATTTTCCCGACATCGGCAAAATGGTCTGATATATCTTGACCCGATTGTAGTGTTTACTTTTTCTTTGTACGGTTCTACCGTCTTCTGTACCAACTTGTAAGAAATCCTTACAAGTTGCACTTTTTCTCGTTCCAAAACTGAAGAGACTGTGAAAGAACTCATTTCTTTTGGAACCGATGGCTTGCCTTCGGTATGAGAGTGATTGAAAACCGATACTTTTAGGATTTCTCTTTGACGAAGGCAAGCCATCGCTTCCGAAGATGCCGTTTCCCTCGCTCCCATGCTCCTGCGTGGGAGTGTATATTTCAAGTTATTGTTGCAGTATGCATTCCCACGGAGACCGTGGGAACGAGGAAAAATTGGTTTTATAGTTTTTGCCGTCTGTTGCAGTTGTTTCCATTTTGGAAACAACTGAGTTTTCTTCTAGCTCTCCCGTTTCAAATATATTTTTTAGGTGTTTTGATACAGCAGGAACATTAACCTCAAAAGGCTCGGCAAGTTGTTTTTGTGTTAGCCACAAAGTCTCATCAGCAAATACAACATCGATATTTACTTTTGAACTATCAATTTTAAAAATGACAAAATTTGGTACATTTTATGACTATTTGACATATGACTTTCTTTTGATTTCCACATGCCAAGATACTAACTTTGTTTTTGCATCTATCTTTATGTATAACTACGTATTTCTGTATCAAAATTTGGAAATGTATATATCCCATTTATTTGAAGCCAATAACCATCTCTACCATTATTATCAGCATATCTTCCGCTTAAACCCACTCTTAAATATAGCTCTTCCTGTTCATCAATAAAAACATTAATTTTTTCTGGAAAATCTATATCATCAAAATGTTTCATCGCATAATTATAAAAGCCCAAATCAGTTATTGGTAAATATGTATATTTTTTATTATCATTATCTTTCAAATTTAATTTAATTTTTCCGTGACTAAAACTATCTTTCACTATTCTAATTTGAGAAGATTTAACTGTTACTGTTACAATTGATTGATGTGGTATGTTTGTGTAGGGAATCACTTTCCCTCCTTCAGGAAATAAATAACCAAATCCATCTGAAACAGAGGCAGCAATTGTATTATTTAATACTTCATGAAATTCATCAGCTGTACATGCACCATTATGTGTGAGATTATTGTAATAATTATCTTCACTATGAGGGAACCCTCTACTTGTATTTTGCTGAAAGTCTCCATTAAGTTTTGAACCTGGCAAAATATTCAATTCCTCACACTTAGTGGCAGTAAGATAAGGCATAGGTCTAATGCATTTATTCGTATTAATATTAATTCCTGCGATACATACTTTATCTGATGTATTAAATCTAGTTAAATCCGTAATAATAATTTCCATGTTTCATCCTTTACAAGTGCTTGATATTAACATTTTCAAAATGTTTTGCTATATACTCTGCCACCAATCGTCGATGACATTGTTCCGCTGTCGGTTCACTGCACAATAAAACTGCATCTTCGAATTCAGATAGGAATAGATTATTTAACACCTCTCTATTTATTAAAATTTGGTTATATTGCTTTTCATATTCTTCCCAATCTATATTTTCGTCCTGATAACCTTTTAAGAGTTCTTTTGTCGGCGCAAATTTTGTTTTGTATTCATATCCGATATTGTGAAGTTTTAATAAATAAGGTAGGTGCTTTGCATTTGCAAAGCCTGCTAATTGAGATGTATTATTTAGCCTTATATCAATGAGTTTTTTGACACCATTCTTAGTCAATAAAGTAAAAAATTCTTCTGCACTTTTTTGAGTATATCCAATTGTAAACAAGTTCATTCGTCATCTCCTTCTTGTGTAAGTGCATTGTAAGCTATGTCTTTATTTCTTAATTTATATGCCTCTTTTAATTGCTCTTCAAAGTTAATATTTGGATTAAATAAATCTATTTTAGGAATTTGTTTTTCATATTTTTTTAATAATTTCTGCTCAAGTTCTTGTTGTATAACAACTTTATCAGGATAAATATGATTTATTTCTATTGATTTTTTTGACAAAAACTCTGAAATCAATCCAAATCTATGGCAGTCAAAAGCCTCTTTCTCAGAACACATCAATGAAATACTATAGCCCTTTTCAATACCCTTTTGCAATCTCATTACACCATCTTGAAAATTTTTAGTTTCTTGAACTTTTTTAAAATTAACTTTGCCATCATCAAAAAGAAGAGTTTTATCTTCATATCTTGCACCAAGAAGATTACCCATAAAAATATAACAGATACTATTTTGTTTTAGATATTCTTTTAGTGTTTCTCTATTATATTGTGGGGCAAATTTACTATATGGAGTACTTCGTACATCTACGATAGTATTAATCTGACTTTGTTTTAACAATTTGACAAAGTCTTCAATTTCATATATTGAATGACCTATCGTATAAATCGTATTCACACTCTTTCCTTTTTCAATAACTCTTTTTGTTTTTTAGTAAGTTTACCATAAACAAGTTCACAAGAGTGGTCTATGAATTCCCTCAAAAGCGTGTCATCCACATCACCGCCGAGTGTTACGGTGTTCCAATGTTTTTTGTTCATGTGGTAACCGCTTTTTACTGACTCATACAAAGAGCGGAGTTCTAGTGCGTAGAGTGGGTCGCATTTTAGATTGATGGAGAGTGGTTTTTCATCTGCCATGAGTGCAAACATTTTGTCGGCAACTCGATAGACTCGCACCGTTTTATCAAATGGGTAATCAAAAGTGGCGCCTTTTTTTGAAAGTAAGTAGGTGTCTATTTCGTTAAAGTTCATAAAAGTTCCTCCTAATAGTCAAATGCTATCCAAAAATCTTTAAAATTTTATCTGCTTATGAATACGTTTGCATGAAGCCTGCAAACTACTGTTTCAACATAATTCAAGTATAATTGCAAAAACAAAAAAAGGCTTCTCCATGGCAAAATACCCTACGCTTTTAGAACAGTTTCGCTCATTTTATTATCAAAATAACCCTAAAGACCTCGAAGAGGCAATTGAATATTTTTCTATTTTTGGCGGAATGGGATGGGATGTTGATACATCGGTGCCGCCGATTAACCTCATCGAAAGTAAGCTTTTGAGAAACTACACCTACATTCATGGCGATATTACCAAGGTTACAAAGAGCGACAAAGCAAGCCATGCACTTCTTAGCGGTGTGGCTTCGGGAGACCGCCGTACGCACTCTGCCTTTAAGAGAGCTCGCATCACAAAAGCTGAAGGGGAGAGTGTAATTGACTCCCTCTGTGCGATGGGATTTATGAGCATTGAAAAGTCATTAGAAACTCCTCCAAACGGTGAGGAGATAGCCGATAAACTTAACTTCTCCGTACCTTTTATGCGTTTTTGGTTTGCCTTTATTTCACCCTATTTTAAGAGCATTAAAGAGGGAGATTTTAAAGAGGTTAAGGAGAAGTTTGCCAACCGTGAGAGCGGATTTTCTAATCTTATTTTTGAGAGACTTTCAAAAGAGCTGCTCAAAAAAAGCTTTAAAGAAGACCGTATTGTCGAGATTGGAAGCTACTGGGACAGAGATGTCGAGATAGACATCTTAGCAAAAACAAAGTCCGGCAAAATAATAGCCGGAGCCTGCAAATATTCAAACTCAAAAGCAAACAAGAGTGACCTCACAAAACTCAAAGAGAAGTGTGAGGCAGCCAAGCTTACTCCCGACATCTTCGTACTCTTCTCTAAAAGTGGCTTTTCAAACGAGCTAAAAAATGAGAAGGGTGACGACCTCAAACTCTATGCACTCAAAAACTTTAAAACGCTTGTAGAAGATTTAAGCGAAAAAGATTTTATAGAATGCATCGGGAAGAGATACTAAAAACTATGACTTTAGCACAAAAAGATGAGCTGAAAAAGAAGATTTCAGAAGATTTGGACTCCCTTGAGCGTGAAGTAATTGAGCTTGAAGAGAAGACCAAGCCCATAATTCCGGACTGCTGCATCGGGAGTGATGAGCGCTTCGAGATGATGAGCGAACAAGAGGTTTTTGAACGCATCCTACATGAAGCAAAAATACGAATCACAAAACTAAAATATAGTATAAACAGAGTGGACAGAGAAGAGTACGGAATATGCATCGAGTGCGAAGAAGATATTCCCTACCAACGCCTTCTTATACTTCCGGAATCAAGCTACTGCACTCAGTGTGCCTCCAATTTACAAAAGAAGAGATATGAATAATTTAACAGACCTATTAGTAAAAAAAACAGCCCTTAAGAAAGAGTATATAGAAAATATTTTAAAGCTTTTAGAAGAGGGTTCGACCATTCCATTCATAGCCCGTTACCGCAAAGAAATGACAGGCGGAGCGGACGATGAAGTGCTTCGTGATTTTGAGACTATTTACATGAGCTCTAAAAAACTTTTAGAACGCAAAGAGGAAGTTTTAAGACTTATTCAAGAGAGAGCAACCCTCAGTGAGGCAATCAAAAAGAGCATAGAAGAAGCGGACAGTTTGAGAGCTTTAGAGGATATTTACCGTCCATATAAAGAGAAAAAAAGCTCCCGCGCAGCCACTGCTATAGAAAATGGTTTAACTTCTCTCGCCGATACTTTAGAGAGTGCGAAACTCTCACTTCAAGAGCTGCTTTTACATGCAAAGGGGTTTGTAAAAGGTGCTGTGACTTCGGCAGATGGGGCGATAAAAGGGGCACAGGATATTTTGGCAGAGAGATACGCCGACCTCCCAAAAGAGCGTGAAGCCATTCGAAACACCATGATGCGTCATGGAGCGTTGGAGATAAAAAGAACAAAAACCTTTGATGAGAACGGGACTTTTAAAAACTTTGGTGCCAAAGATGCAAAGAGTGAAAAAGTTGCTTACATGCCATCGCACCGCTACCTAGCCATCATGCGCGGCGTAAAAGAGAAAGAGCTCTCTGTAAAAATAACTATTGATACGGAGCATGTGGAAGAGAATATCAGACAGTACAAAATTCCACGCAATGCTTCAAGCGCAAAAGAGCTGCTTTTTGAGGCTTACAAAGATGGGCTCAAACGGCTTCTCCTTCCCTCAATAGAGCGAGAAGTTCAGGCAGAACTCAAAGAGAAAGCCGACATCTCCGCAATTGCTGTTTTTGGAAAAAATCTCAACCAGCTTCTCATGACTCCTCCGGTCACAAAGAGGGTTCTTCTGGGTGTTGACCCTGCTTTTAGATCCGGATGTAAACTGGCTGTGATTGATGAAAACGGCAACTATCTGGAATCTGCAGTAATCTATCCGACAGAGCCGCAAAAGGATTATGAAAATTCCAAAAAAAAGATTTTGCAACTCGTGGGCAAATATAACATTACAGGTATCGCCATAGGAAACGGAACAGGCTCAAGAGAGACGCAGGAGTTTTTTGCCCGTATCAACAAAGAGGAAAATGCAAAGCTCAACTACACCGTTGTTTCAGAAGCCGGAGCTTCGGTCTATTCCGCTTCAAAAATCGCATCCGAGGAGTATCCGAACCTTGATGTAACCATCCGAGGTGCTATCTCTATTGCTGCAAGACTCAGAGACCCGATGGCGGCACTTGTGAAGATTGACCCGAAATCTCTTGGAATCGGGCAGTACCAGCATGATGTTGACCAAAAACTTTTGGAGAAAAAACTGACGGATGTTACACAAGACCTTGTAAACCGCGTGGGCGTTGACATAAACTCCGCCTCCGCTTCGCTTCTCTCCTATGTTGCAGGAGTAGGTGCAAAAGTGGCTCAAAATATTATCGCACATAGAGAGACCAACGGCAACTTTATAAGCAAAGAACAGCTTCTAAAAGTAAAAGGTTTGGGCAAAAAAGCGTATGAGCAGGCAGCAGGATTTATCCGCATTAAAGATGGCAAAAGCATCTTTGACAACAGCGGAATCCACCCTGAGAGTTACGAAATAGCAAAAAAACTTGACGGTATGGATTTGGTTACGCTGAATGTTGAGCAAAAAGCAGAGGCTTGGCATGTGGGAGTTGAGACGCTCAAAGATATTGTAAAAGAGCTAAAAAAACCCGGATTCGACCCAAGAGAGGAGTTGCCTGCCATTCCGTTTAAAGATGGTATTACGGATATAAAAATGCTGAGTGTCGGCAGTTTTGTCTCCGGCGTTGTACGAAATATTGCAGATTTTGGAGCTTTTGTGGATATAGGGCTGAAAAATGACGGGATGATACATATCTCTAAAATGAGTGCTTCTCGCATCTCTCACCCGCTTGAAGTGCTCTCGCTCAACCAATATCTGCCTCAAATAGAGGTTATCTCTATTGATAATGAAAAAGGTAAAGTCGGCTTAAGTCTTATTGAGAACTAAGTTATATTTTTTAAAAAATAACTCTATGGTATGATATGAGTTGTATGATACAAAAAAGAGATTTCTTGCGACACGGCAGACACCGAAAAAGAGGCGATGGAGCTGCTCCTAAAAAAATGTAGTTTTTAACTAAATTACGCACTAAAACGAACACGTGTGTTCTGTGCCATATAAAAGCACAGAATGAGTCCGTTTTAGTGGCTGCTGCAAATTGTCCCTACAACCCCCTAAAGCTACAAAACAAGAGAATCGTTTTTCGCATAGCGAAAATGTTTCTTTAGAAAAAACTTTGTTTTTTGAGAATTACAAGGTGTACAACATCAATGATATAATACGAAAATTTTAAATCCACAAGAAGAATCAAATGATACAACTTATTAATATTTCTAAAAGTTTCACCTCACAAGAGCTTTTCTCCGACCTCAACTTTAAGCTGAACTCCGGCAATAAGATAGGTTTGGTCGGAAGAAACGGAAGCGGAAAATCAACACTTTTTAAACTGATTTTGGGTGAAGACACTCCCGATAGCGGCGAAATAGTCCTGCCGAAAGGGTATAAAATCGGAGCACTCAAACAACATCTTGAGTTCAGTGAGCCAACGCTTAGAGAAGAAGCCGCTTTGGCTTTGGCGGATGACGATAAGTTTAGCCTCTATAAAGTAGAGAAGATTCTTTTTGGTCTGGGCTTTACGCAAGATGATTTAGAAAAAAATCCGCTCTCCTTCTCCGGCGGGTATCAGATACGGATAAACCTTGCGAAGCTTTTAGTGACTGAGCCGAACCTGCTGCTTTTGGATGAGCCTACCAACTATCTTGACATCGTCTCTCTTCGCTGGCTGAGAGCTTTTCTCAAGGCTTTTGAAGGGGAGATTATTTTAGTAACCCATGACAGGGATTTTATGGACAGCATTACAACCCACACTATGGGGATTATCCGCAAGTCTCTTAGCCTGATTCAAGGTGACACCCATAAATTTTATGCCCAGCTCAAAGCAAATGAGGAGCTTTACGAGAAGCAGAAAATCTCTCAGGACAAAAAGGTAAAAGAGCTTGAAGAGTTCATAGCCAAAAACAAAGCCCGTGCCTCTACGGCGGCTCTTGCCCAGTCAAAAGTAAAACAGCTTGAGAAGATGGATTTACTTGAAGATTTAGGCTTTGACTCGACTCTGAAATTTGATTTTAACTTCAAAGAGACCCCTGCAAAAGTTCTGCTTGAGGTCAAAGATTTAAGCTTCGGATATACACCCGAAAATATTCTCTTCAAAAACATCTCGTTTGCACTTGAAAAAGGAGAGTGTTTAGGAATCATCGGAAAAAACGGCAAAGGAAAATCGACTCTTTTAAATACGATTGCAGGAGAGTTAAAGCCTCTCAGAGGAGAGGTGAAATTTCACACTACGACTGCATACGCCCACTTCGGACAGACAAACATTGCACATCTCAGCCCTAAAAATACAGTCATGGATGAGATTTATGTAGGAAATCCTAACCTCTCTGAGTCTAATGTAAGAAGCATTTGCGGCGGCATGATGTTTAGCGGAGAGAGTGCAAAAAAGAAAATTTCACTCCTCTCAGGCGGAGAAAAAAGCCGTGTCATGCTGGGGCAGATTTTGGCTCGCAACGTCAACCTGCTCTTCTTGGATGAACCCACAAATCACCTCGACATGGACTCCATAGAAGCACTGACAATAGCCATACAGAACTTCAAAGGCTCGGTCATTATCGTTACCCACTCCGAGGAGCTGCTCCGAAGAGTTTGCGACAGACTGATAATTTTTGCCAAAGAGGGAGCTGAATATTTTGACGGCGGATATGACCTGTTTTTAGAAAAAATCGGTTGGGAAGAGGAAGAGGCGCAAGAGAAGGTAAAATCTGCTCCAAAAGGGAACAGACAGGAGAATAAAAAACTAAGAGCTACCCTTGTTCAAGAGCGAAGCAAAGCAACCTCCTCCCTCAAAAAAGAGGTTGAAAAACTGGAAAAATTTATAATTGAGAGTGAGGAGATGTTAGAGATTTATCATGCAGATTTAATGCAGGCTTCAAATAAATCGGACAACTCCAAAATTATGGAGATTTCACAGCTTATTGCAAAGTCGGAAAAAGAGATAGAGAACAAGTTTGAACTTTTAGAGATTACTCAAAACAAGCTAGATGAAATTTTAGAGAGTTATGATAAAAAATTAGAAGAGCTTGAGGGCTAGCAATTGTTTTTTGAGATAAATCCTTACACTAAAACTTAATCTCAAAAACTGCCCCGTTTTTGTCGTTATACACTTCTATTTTTGCATACAATTTTTGTTCAATAATCATTTTTGCAATAAAAAGCCCGATACCTGTTCCGCCATGTTTGTCTGTTTTGTCATTTTTAAGGGGTGACTAATTATTCATTTTCACTGTGATAGATTTTTTTAAGCCTCAAACAATATTGTGATTATAGACTCCATTGGAGTCGGATCATTGTTTCATTCCCAGTTTTAAATCCGGTATGGATACCGGTATCGTAAGCATGTCGAAACATAATTTGTGTTCTGTAGAGAACAAAAGATCCTCCGAACATTAGCCGTGTATTATTTGGTTGATCGTTTTGCTCTACACCATTAACGCTGGTTTCGCTTCCCCCATTGATTTGGCACCCTGTGAAGATATCGAGTATCGGTAAGGGATGGTATCGCAGATAACTCGTTAAGGCGTAGCTAGGAGCTTGTTCCAGTTTTTTCCCTTTGGCATCATTATTGTTTCCGTAAACGGCTAATTCAGGGGATATTTCTAAAAAGAGTTCCCCAACATCGTTTTTCATAAATCGATTGACGTAACCTGCCCCTAGCGTCGCTTTGAAGCGGTTTTCTCCGATGTTGAAAGCTCTGGAAGAGTCGTACTCTCCGGTCGGAAAGAATATCATCGGGGTGAGTGCCAAATATTCCTTTTCGGAGGGTTTGTTGAGTAGCCATGTGGTCATTCCAAGCCGTATATCGCTCATTCCTGACGTCGTTTTCGGATAAAGCGCTTCGACAACAGCTCCGTCAAAGGTGGTTTTAGCATAAGCCCCTACAGCCGTAAAGGAGGTGGTGTAGCCGAACAGTTCGGTTGTGTGTCCTAATCGGAGCGCTTGAGCCGAGAGTGACACGGAGTCGTTGATGAGTTTAGTGCCGTTTCTGTAGTAGCCGTCGCTGTCGGATTCTTTAAAGTAGAGAGTGGCGAAACTCTCTCCGGGTCTATTGGCGATGTAATCGGTCGGGAGAACATCATTGACAGCAGCGATTATCGGCGCCGATACAATCAAGATAAGGGGTAAAAAATGTTTCATAATCTGAGTTCCTTTTATTTATGTTTTTTAGTTTTAATGACTAATATGTGACTGTTTGAGTGTCATAGTAAATAGTGCCCCATACGTGTCGTTGGTAACATTTATCGATCCATTCAGCCGTTCATTAATGAGTTTTTTTGCTAAAGGGAGACCAATTCCACACCCGTTCTCTCCTTTAGTCGTGCAGGGAGATGTGAATATTTTAGTAATTACTTTAGGGTCGATACCGCTTCCATTGTCACCGAAGCGAATTTCTACCGTATCATCCGTTTTTGTTACGGTAATGGTGATTACAGGATAGTTGATTGCGGCATGGGTAAGCTGATAGATACTGTTGTCAAACAATATCATCAAAATATTGGCAAAAGCGTGTTTCGCCCCCGATACTATAATATTTTCAGGACAATTCATAACAACGTCTATATGAGAGAGGATTAGATTGTCTCGCTGAAGTTTGCACGCCATGTCGATTTGTTTTTTGAGATTGAAGCTATTCTGATAATCACTGTTGCTGTAAAAATCGTACAGATCATCGACCGTACCTTTCATATAGACTAAAACAGTATTCATTTTTTCGATGTTGGAGCCGAATTCGGCTAACAGAGTATCATGTTTTTTGAGGCGGTAGAGGCTTTCAAAATACATCAGGTACGAGCTCAGTTGCGATATGGGTTCTTTCCACTGATGAGTGACGTTCCCGATTGTTTTTCCGACTGATACAAATTTTTCCTCTTCAATCAGGAGACTGCTTTTCAGATTGTTGTCGGATTTGATTTGCGCAACACGTTGTGCAAGCGCCATGGACAACAAAATCATTTCAATGAGAACGGCAAAGGGGACAATGATGTACGCCGGTAAAGCAAATGAGCTGGAATAACCGCCGGTGCCAAGTGCAACATATACTACAGCCAACATATAGAGTCCTTCGCCGATAAGAAAATAGAGTGCGCCGACATACTTTTTAGTAAGAGCGTAGAGACTGACGAGGATAATAAAAAAGCCTGTGATCAACGGTATAGGTATAAAATAGGCTGTGTACAGGAGTAGGCTCGGATCGATTAACTGGTAAACCATAAGTAAAAAAATGACGAAATTGAGAAATCCGAAAAAAATCAACGCAGAGAATATTTTTTTGTTTTTATCATGGAATTTGAAAAAGGTAATCGTCAACAAAACAAAAAAGACGGTCGTTAAAAAAGGGCTTATCCAAGTGCTGATAATGATAAAATAGAAATTGATACCGATGTCTAAAAAGTAAAACATCCCGTTAATTGAATATTGATACCATATCAGAGTTATCCCATGTAAAATATACATCAGATAAACAGGCTCCTTTAAACTCAGAAACATCGACATGTTGTAAATGACGAGAGCGAGCATTACTCCGCCGAAGAATGCATAGAGAGCGATTTCCATGATAGTGCTGTAGGAGTATTTTTGAGGGCTCAATATTTCCCACTCCAGATTTATAGCGCCTAAGGATTCGAAGCGTGTAATGACGTTTACCTCTTCACCCGGATTGAGGCTTAATTCAAATACGCTTTTGGTGGAGGCGATGGAATGAAATTTTTGATTCCGTAAACCTCCTAATGCATACGAAGCTTTGATGGTTTTTCCTTGATAAATAGTAGCATCAATGTTAGTTCCTGTCCTAGGATTTCTAAAAAATAAATTTTGCGGTTTGTCGGAGCCGTTTTTAAGGGTTACCTTCGTCCAAAATACGGAGCGAGTGTAACTTGTAAAATATTTGGGATATGTCGAGGCATATTTTCCCTCCAGTACATCTTGGGAAGTGAGGGTAGCGTTGGCATCTTCGATTGCTATTTGATGCGTACGGGTCATAACGGGGGCGAAATTTTCATACAAGACGATAGGGTCGGCTGCTAGACGCAGCGAGAGTAGAAATAAAAACAGAATTACTGTTTTCATAAGGGTTTCAACATATAGCCAATTTCTTTAATCGTTACAATCAAATCAACGGGGAGTTTTTTGCGTAGCCGATAGACCATGTTTCGCAGGGTATTCGGGGCAACGCTCCCTTCATAGATACATTCTTCGATATATTCGGTCATTACGAGCATCGAGCGTTTGGCAAAGAGAATTTCAAGAAACAGATATTCGTTTTTGGTAAGTGGCTCTTCTGATCCGTTGATGAGGAGCTGTTTGCGGATTGAGTCATAGACGATCTCTTCCGAAAGAGCAATTTTCAGTTTCCCTTTATGGCTCAGCCGCTCAACCGATTGTTTCAGCGATTCCATCAGATCGTTGAACTGGAGGGGTTTTTCGAGATAGCTGACGAGATTAAAACCGATGACGCCGAGAAGTTTTTCTTTTTCGGTGAAACTGCTCGTGATAATAATCGGGATGTCCGAATCGGTTTTGCGTATCTCCAGTGCGACGGCATATCCGTCGATGAAGGGCATCACATAATCGAGTATAACGATATGGATATTTTTTTTCTGAAACATTCTCAATGCATCGGCACCGTTGTCCGCTTCAAAAACATGACCTGCAAAGAGAGAGAGAGTGTTTTAAGGGTATTTTTACGAGTCGATTCATCATCCTCGGCATAAAGTATATTTAAAGTTTTTAATATCTCAGATGTAGATTGCATATCCGCTCCGTATAAATTTATGCGACATTATAAAGCTTTAACATCATTTCTACATCATATTCCAAAATAACTCAATAAATGTGACGCCAATATGATATGGAGGTGATGGGGAAATGATTTGTCTTTTGTAAGATTTGAAGTAGAAAGCATCTTACAAGGAGTAGTTAATAATGGATACTACCACACATCAACAAATCGCCTTTGTCCTCGACAACATCGCCGATAATCAGACCCTCGTTGCGGGAATCCCCTCCGGAATCCCCGTTTATGTACTAAAGAGCAGCGGCGACGTCCTCGCGCAGATGGCAGCGATTACGTCCGGTTATTCGAATCTGGATGCGATCCATCTCTACTCGCATGGGAGCGACGGAGCTTTAGACCTCGGTTCCACAATTCTAAACAATAACACTCTTGCCGAACATGCAACCGTCCTCTCCGCCATAGGTTCGTCACTCAGCGAAAACGGCGATATTTTACTTTATGGGTGTAACGTTGCAGAGGGGCAAGCAGGAGTTGAATTTATCTCGAAACTCTCTCAAGTTACGGGGGCAGATATCGCTGCATCGGATGATTTGACGGGTTCAAGAGATAAGGGCGGTGATTGGGCACTGGAGGTAACGGCAGGTGCCATTCAAGCCCAACCGCTGGCAGCCGATCAATATGCTGATACCTTGGCCTATACCAATGTCGAATTTACGGTAGCAGGTATTGTAAATGGTTCGTTTCTTGAACTCCAGAATGGAAGTTCAGATATTAGTGGAACAATGATTACATTCGCAGGCGTTAACGACAACAACCCTCGCTCAGCAATTGTTAATGATGTTGGCTCGACTGGACGCTCTGGTGTTGCTCTGGCAGAATACGTCGGCTCTGCTTGGGTGGTAGCGCCAGAAATGCTTGATGCATTGCATGTATGGACAATAAACGCTAGTCAACCGACCTTTGATATGGCTAGCTTCGATGTTTATAACTCGACGGGTTCTGATGTCGCATTGACTGTCAAAGGATATTCTGCATTCGCTTTCGCTCAGCTAAATGGAAGTGTAGCTGGAGAAGCGGTTCTGTCCACACAGACTGCAATAGCTGGTCAATGGACTACCATCAACTTGACCGGTTTTACCAGTCTTCAATCGGTAAACATTGACTTCGCAGACAACACACCTCTGTATTTCAACAGGTTTTACATTCAGAACCATGTAGCAAACACCGCCCCAACCATTGGCAACCTACCCGGTAGCAATCAATCCATCACCACAGGTATTGCCGCTGCCCTTGATAACTTCACTGTAGCCGATACCGACGGAGACACCCTCACAGTTACCCTCACCGCAACCAACGGCACAATCAATAACCTCACCGATACAGACGGCGGCACGGCAGGTATTCAACTCACTGGTGCGGTTGCAGACATCAACGCCACCCTCACAGGAGCAACATTCACAGCTACAGCAGATGGTGCGGCTAGTATTGGTATTAGTGTCAATGACGGCACGGCTGCGGCGGTTACTGGCACATATAGCTTTACAGCTGGCAATCCTGAAATTTATATCGACAATGCTACAGACACAGTTACAATCAACAGCACCGGCGGAATAAGTTTTAGTGAGGCGATTGCCATGGCGGCGGCGGATGGTTTAAGCTCGAACATACTTCATATCGACAGCAGCCTTGCTAACACAACCATTGGGGCTCTCAGTGTTACCAGCTTGAGCGAAAGTGTGACTTTGAATGGTGATGTTGCTAAAAATGCAATTATCAACGGCGGTACACTCGACACTAATGGACACACTCTCACCGTGACCAATGCGCTCACGACCTCTAATGTCGATGGAATAGAAGTCAACGACAAATTGAGCATCGGCACAACACTCACAGGAACAGGCAGTATCACCAAAAGCGGTGCAGGGACAATAGTGCTGAGTGGCACCAATACCTACAGCGGCGGTACTACGCTCTCAAACGGTACGCTTGAAATTGCAGGGCAGTCCAACATAGGTTCAGGCGGTATAAATTTTGCTTCCACTTCTAACCAAACGCCTGCAACGCTATCTCTTACCAACACCGCTAATACCACCATCACTAGCTCTATTGCTATAGCCAATGCGAATGGCGGGGTCATACAGCAGGTTGCGGGCGGCAGTGGTGTCGTCACCACAATTAGCGGCGTAATTTCCGGCACCGCATCCGGCAATTTGACACTGCAAGGCGAAGGTAGCGCTGATAATTCAGTGATGCCAATCATCAAACTCTCCGGTACTAATACTTTTGACGGTAAAACCATTGTTGATATAGCGACAACTGCACAGCACTTTGGTTCTGTCAGTATTGCAAGCGATAGTAACCTTGGCAGTGGTGCATTGGAGATGATTTCAGGTGATTTGATTATCACGGATAGCACCACGATTGACAATGCAGTCATATTGAACACAAATAATCACTATTTGTATATCGGTAGTGGAAAGTCCGTGGTGTTCTCAGGCAATATGAGTGGCGATAATGGTTTTGGTATCTATTCAAATGGCACTAATTCACAAGTTACTTTCACCGGCACCAATACCAATGCCGGAGGGGTGTCGGTCAGTGAAAATGCCACATTGACTCTCTCTAGCACAACTAACAGCGCAATTAAAGATACTGCTTATCTGGGGGTTTTGGGGGGAACAGTCATTCTTAACCAAGCCAGCGAAACCATCGGCAGCCTGTTTTCAAACGGTGGCAGCCTTGAAATCGGCAGCAACACACTGACAGTCAGTGGAAACTATGACAGTACTTTTGCAGGCAGTTTGGTTGGTAGCGGTAATCTAATCATTCAAGGGGACTCAACTCACACCTTTGCCGTGAACTCAAATGCGGCTTCGATGAGTGGTTTCAGCGGAACGACGACGGTCAACAGCAACGGCAAGCTTCTTCTTGGATCCGGTGGGAATCTCAGTGGTGCTATTATAGTCGATGACACTGGACTTTTGACCGGTGATGGTACGGCATTAGGTTTGGTTACGGTTAAAAGCGGTGGTACGCTGGGGGCCGGTAATATAAGTGGTTATGCAACCTCGGTTGCAGATATCGACTTCAAGGGCGGGCTAACGGCAGAAGCTGGCAGTACGCTTCATTTCAATATTAAAGGTAATACTGCAGGTTCAACTTATGACCAACTTAAGGTAGTCGGTGCAGTGAATATTGCAGGTGCCACGCTAACGGTAGTGGATACCAACTATACCGTCACTGCAGGTACAGAATTGGTTCTAATCGATAACGATGGGACTGACACTGTTACAGGGGGTTTTGCTGATTTAGAAGATGGTATGACCGTCACTGTAAATGGTGTAGATATGATTATTGACTACCAAGGCGGTGACGGAAATGATGTGACGCTGACTGCTCCTGGCGTTGCAAACACCGCTCCGGAAAACACTATCTCGGCAACCTATACAACCAACGAAGATACTCAGTTATCCATAACCGATTTAGCCGTCGCCGATGCAGTTATGGACACACTAACAGTGACATTAAGCGTAAATAACGGAACTCTTAATCTATCAAACATCTATGACGTCACGGCTATAGATACCGACGGTTTGGATGGAAGTATCAGTTTTAGCGGTATAGCGGACAATATTAATTTGATGTTGGCTGGAGGGGTCAATTTTTACCCGGTTGCAAACGAGAACGGTAACGATCAGGCTACGCTCACCATGACAACATCCGACGGCACGGCCGATAATGTGGTCAATACCGCCGCAATCAATGTCTCAGCCGTGAATGACACACCGACATTTAATGATGGCGGTCTCTTCTGGGATAATTTTAATCGATTTGGTGACTCTACGTACTCTTCAGATCGGATTGCAGAAAGCTATGCCAGTGCTATGCAACCGGATGGCAAGATTGTCATGGTAGGTTATGCCGAGGTCCATGGAGGCACAGGTGCCATTGCCATGGTACGACTCAATACGGATGGCTCTTTAGATGAGAGCTTTGGTGAGTTTGGCGAATTGATTATTGAGGGTTACTACGGCGCTGAGTCGGTAGCGATTCAGCCTGATGGCAAGATACTGATTGTAGCTATTAATGACAATAATGCACTCTTTCTTGCACGGTTGAATGCCGATGGGTCAATCGATAATAGTTTCGCTACATCTGGCGATAATGGCTGGGCGAATGTTTCTGGTGACACAAATCTGGATGCTCTTTACGCTGAAAAAATAGTTGTACAGGCAGATGGAAAAATCCTGCTTGTCGGCGGGCAAAATATTGTAGATGGTGATGGTGGAGATATGGCTATTGTCCGCTACAACGCTGACGGTACACTAGATGATACATTTAATAGCACCGGCTACAATGTTATCAATTTTGGCAATGCAGACGGTGGAAATGCAGCTGCCATACAGGCGGATGGGAAGATTGTTATTGCAGGGAGCGGTGGAAACAATGGCGATTTTGCACTGGCACGATTGAATGCGGATGGAACGCTGGATACTAGTTTTGGTACTGAGGGAGAAATTCTTCAGGACATGGGTGGCAATGATGATGCGGCAAACGCCATTGCGATTCAGGCAGATGGACAAATTGTTGTTGTCGGCGATACCAACGCAAACGGCAATTATGATATTGCACTGGCTCGATTGAACGCCAACGGAAGCTTGGATACGACTTTTGACACGGACGGAAAGGTCATTTTCTCTGCAATCGGTGGTGCCATTTCTAGTGTCGGTGGTGCAGGAACAGGCAACGACACCGCAAATTCTGTAGCCATAGATAAGAACGGCAATATCTTTGTCGGAGGAGGTTTTAACTATCTCGGAGAGAATGCAGATGGAGATATGGTGAATGTCATGTTCCCTGCACTCATCAAATTCAATAGTAGCGGTGTGTTGGATACAACCATCGGTACGAACGGCTTTTTGATTCCTGAAGATATTGAAAATGGCTCGATGTACAACGAGGAGTCGGAAGTTTATTCCAATCTGTTGATTCAGTCGGATGGCAATGTCGTTGCAACGGCTTGGGACAACTATTACTCACCGTGGGAAAATGGCGGAGACGGTGCTTTCTTAAGCAGCTTTATCGCTACTCGCATCGATAACACCACAGGCGCTACCGATACACAGTTTGGCGATCTATATGATTCGGTGGCTTATGCCAGCACCGATGTGCTTATAGAAGGTGGCGACCCCGTCACGATTGGTGCTTGGTATAGCGATTATCCGCCAAAGATTTTTGATGTAGAACAACATGCAGCAGACAACTATGCAGGCGGCACGCTCACCATTCAGCGTAACGGCGGCTTTAATAACGAAGATGTGTTGAGTTTTGATAGCGACATGTTAGCGGCGGGGAGTGTCACAGTAGTTGAAAACATGTTGATGTATGCTGACGGTGCATTTGCCTCCTTTACCTCAAGCAGTGGACAGATGGTATTACCGAAGGTACAATAACGGTTTCGGGAACACCGACGACTGGAAGCACACTGACGGCAACAGGACTAGATACGCTCACTGACCCGGATTTGGTCACCGATGACAATCCTGATGGAACAGTACCTGAAAACGATATGTCGTTCCAATGGCAAGTATATGATATCGAAAATGAAGAATGGGTAAACATTGATAATGAGGCATGGAGTGACACCTTTGTTGTTACTGAAGATTTAAGCGGCAACCAGATACGCGTCATGGTCGGGTATGAGGACGTGACAAACGGCGAATATACCGAGATTGCAAGCAATGCGACTGGTGAAGGTAACGATTCAGCTCCAACAGAAACTCCGACTCAGAATTCGACAGAAGATTCAACTCAGGATCCGACAGAAGATTCAACAGAAGATTCAACAGAAACTCCGACTCAGGATCCGACAGAAGATTCAACAGAAGATTCAACAGAAACTCCGACTCAGGATCCGACAGAAGATTCAGCAGAAGATTCAGCAGAAGATTCAGCAGAAGATTCAACAGAAACTCCGACTCAGGATCCGACAGAAGATTCAGCAGAAGATTCAACAGAAACTCCGACTGTTTCAACGGTAGATGGCACGAAAGTAACTACAGAACAAGTGAAAGAAACAAGAAGCACGGTTGATGCAAGTGGAAATGTGACGCAAGAAGAAGTTATTACCGAACAATTTACTGTTGCCACAGTCACTCAAAACACCAATGAAACAGGAAATGAAGCTACAGCAGATGTTCCACTCTTTTGGGGTGAAAGCAGCAGAACTGAGTGGGCGACAACAGCAAATATTCCCGTAGGCATAGGATTGGTAACATCAGGAGCGCGTGCACCCGGTGTAGAACAAACAACCGCATCAGCATTGGGAGATTTGCTTTATTATATCGATACAACTACGCCCGATACCGATGCAGGTAAAGGAGAAATGCTCGGAGGTGGAGAAGATTTTCTTAAAGCACTTTTAAGTGTTGAAACCTTGATTGTCAATAAAGTTACGCTAACAACCAACAATACGGTATCTGTTCCGAATGTTCCAATCACAATTAACGGAACTGCCAATACTATGGCAACTTCAAGTGGTCAAGAAGCACCGGTAGAAGCGATTGTAATTGATGCCTCAACTCTTACGGCAGGAACAAAAATAAATCTACAAAATGTGGAATTTGCAGTTGTAGTAGGTGAAAATCTTGTTATTCGAGGCGGAGAAGGCGCCAATATCTTCTTCTCGGGAGCAGGTTCTCAGAACATCGTTCTCGGAAAAGATGATGACCAACTTTACGCAGGTGCAGGAGAAGATATTGTGGGCTCCGTGAGCGGTAACGATACTATTTACGGTGAAGCAGGAGACGATACCGTATTTGGAGGAGCCGGCTGGGATACGCTCAGCGGCGGTGAAGGAAACAACCTCATAAATGGAGGGCTTGGATACGATACGGCACTGCAAGAGGGAAGCAAATCAGACTACACCATACAAATAGCAAACGGAACTATTACTCTTACCAATGAAGTGAAAAGCAGTGTAGATATGCTTAAAGACATGAATGAAATTCACTTTGAGAGTGGCGAAATTTTGTATGTTGCAAATAATGATGTACAGCAGAAGATGTTGTTGGCACTCGGACATGCTAAGGCAGAGATTTTGTATGTGCCGTTAGCGCAAACAATTGCAGGAACAGATGCAGACAATATTTACCAACTGTCTGATAATTTATACGGCTTAAGCGTAGATGCCAAAGGCGGAAACGATATTTTAAATGTAAGCGGAAACTTTAACGACTTTAGAATTGAGCAAACGCAGACGGGAGTAGAAATCACATCGCTCATCAACGGAACTATGAACGAGCTCAAAAACTTTGAATCGATTATTTTTAGTGACGGTAGCGATATTGTGATAATTGATAATCTCATCTCTCTCGTTGGAAGCCATTATCCGACAGATGCGATTATAGGTTAAAAATGGGGCTTTGCCCGCACGAGCCAATAAAATACCTCATGATTCTTAAAAAAACAGAGTTTTTTATAGCTTTAGGGGGGGTTGCAAGGACATTTTGCCACCCAAACGGACGCGTTCGTTTGGGTGTTTCAAATCAAATAAAAAGGAAAAATATGAAGAACATGAAAACAGTTACATTAGCTATGATTGTTGCGTTAAACGCAGGATTAATTGCATCTCAAACACAAACGGATTCAAATATATATGTTGGAGTAGATATTGGACAAACAACAGTAAACTCAACAACCAAACTAAGTTCAGAACTTTTAGTAGATCCCTACACAAAAGGTTCTATAAGCTCTGATACTCAAGAAAGCGGTTTTTCTCAAACACTGAAACTGGGCTACATGTTTAATGCAAACAACCGTGCCATTGCGTTTTATCAAAATAGCAGTGCCGAGGATGTAAAAGTTTCCATGTACGGTGTCGGGTATGATTATTTAATCGGTGAGAGTTCATTTCAACCCTTTGTAGGAGTTTTTGCAGGACGCAGCAGTGTCAATGACTCTAAAAATGATTTGGATGCATCCGGCATGAGCTATGGCGTACAAGCAGGGGTAAGTTATGCTTTAAATACAGATATCTCTTTGGAAGCGGGTTACCGTTTTATGAAAGCAAACATGGAACAATCCGCTTCCTACAATGATACGGCTTATGGCTATCCGGCAACTTTAAAAGAAACAGCAAAAGTAGATACACTTACGAATATGTTTGTAGGTGTAAAGTATAAATTTTAGTATCTAGCTTTACCCACTTTTTCAATAAAGTGCGTAAGGCTCTAAAAATTAATTCTTTTCCATCATGGCAATATTTAACATCTGCCCATCTTTAATGTCTAAATGCTTTAGGGATGTTGTTATCTTTTCTTTATTGAAAACAGCATGATATGGAATTAAAGTAAGGTCTATCTCTTGAGAATCACTGCTTAAAATCACAAAATCATTTGCATGTATTCTAAAAAGGAGTGAGTTTGGAAACATCTCTTTTAAAAGCTTAGCAAAATCAGAAAGTAACTGATTTCCCATTTCCCATCCATATTTCGCATTGTACTCCTTGAAGTTATGTAAAAAAACTATATCTACGTATTTATAAACCCGACTTATGCTGTTCTTTAAAAAAACAATATTCAAATAATCCTGATTAAACAGCTCCGTTACTCTGTCATTGAAGAAATATACAAAGCGCTCATGTTCGAGCTCACTCTCCGGCAGTTGCGTAGCACTCTCTTTTAATACTACCTTTGATAGCACTTTTACCGCACTCTCTACTACTTTTGGATGAAACTGTATATTGGAGAGCTGACGCAGCTCTTCTAATGCTTCACCGAGATTCTTTCTGCTTTTGTAGATTCTGCTTGTCGTCATGGCGTCAAAAGAGTCCGCAACAATCATGATTTGCGAAAGCTCATTAATCTCTTCCCCTTTTAACCCTTTTGGATACCCTTTTCCGTCATAACGCTCATGGTGAGAATTTATAATATTTGATATTATTTTAAACATAGGAATCTTATGTAACATATCGAAGCCTACGCTTACATGCTCCTGAATTAATTTATACTCAATTTCATTCAGCTTACCCGGTTTTAAAAGTATTGAATCCGGAGTAGCGACTTTTCCTATGTCGTGAAGTATTCCGGCTCTGTAAATCAGGTTACAATCCTCATCGCTGTACTTCATCTCTTTGGCTATCATTCTAGAGTAATCGGCAACGCGTTGAGAGTGCCCTGCCGTGTAGCTGTCACGACGCTCGATTAAGTCAATAAGTGCAATGAGCGTCTGTTCATAATTGTCAATCTGTTCTATCTGTATGGCTTCACGTTTTTTTATCTCGTTTTCTACCAACTCTTCTAAATGTTGATGATAAAGTTTATTTTCTTTTGTTTCATTTATTTTACCGACTGACTGATAGAGAGTATCCAGCATTTGGTCATTTTGAAAAGGTTTTACAATATAAGAGCCGACACCAAGCTTTATAGACTCTATCAAATAATCGCTCTCCGTGTATGCCGATGTAATGATAATATCTTGTGCAGGGTTGATTTCCTTAATATTTCTTATCAAATCAATACCGTTTAAATGAGGCATTCTGATATCTGTAATAACGATATCACAAGCTCTTTCTTTATACGCATCCAAAGCTTTTTGTCCATCAGAAACGGCTCTTATATCTTCAAAAAAATTACTCAAGTATTTTTCAAATTTATCTCTTAATTTATCTTCATCTTCTGCATAGATAATAGAGATATTTTTAGAAATATTTTTTAACTCTTGTACACTTCTCATCTCAAACTACCCTCTGTTCTTTTGCAATTCAATGCAAAAACATACACCATCTTTTGTGTTTGTAACACTCAATGTGCCATTTATATGTTTTTCTATAATCATCTTTGACATATACAAACCTATTCCCGTGCCGCTTTTACTCTCTTTAGTTGAAAAATAGGGATCAAATATTTTAGAGAGATTACGCTCCTCTATTCGTCCGCCATTGTTACACATATTTATAATTATACTATTTTCACTCTCTTTTATGATTACTGTTATCTCTCTATCTTCTTCCTTCCTATTTTCTACCAAAGCTTCTTTAGCATTTTTTAGTATGTTTATAAATACTTGCACTAACTCACGTGAATACACTTTTATCTTAGGAGTAGGAGCAACATCTATTTTATAAACTATACTGCTGTTTTCCAAGCTTTTGGACATCATTTTTAATGAATTTTCTAACAGTTCTTCTATATTTACCTCTTCTAGCTCCTTGCTTGGCTTAAAAAAATCTCTAAAATCATCTATCGTATTTGACAAATACCTAGTTTGTTCTAAAATATCTTTCGCCTCTTGCTGCACTTCCTCATCATTCAAATTCCCCAGCTCTAGGTCAAGCAGCATATTATTTGCACTCATAGATATAACACTTATAGGTTGGCGCCATTGGTGTGCTATCATGCTTATCATCTCCCCCATGGCCGCCGAGCGTGACTGTGCTATCATCATCTCATCTTTTTGTTTTAACTCTCTCTCCATGATAATTCTATTTGATATATCCTGCTTGATTCCTATATAGTTTACAATCTTCCCGTTTTTATCTTTTATAGGAGAAATAATTGCTGATTCCCAATACTCTTCACCGCTTTTTTTAATATTTTTAAAAGTGCCTGACCATGTCTCTTCATGTGTCAACTTATTCCAAAGCTCTACATATTCCTCTTTGGTTGTAGCACCTGATGCAAGCACTCTTGGATTATGTCCAAGAACCTCCTCCGAAGTGAAGCCGGTAGTTTTTGTAAAAAATGGATTTACATATTCAAAATTTCCATGTATATCGGTAATTACGATAGATACAGGGCTCTGCTCAATAGCTGTTTTAAGTTTTTTTAGCTCCTGTTCTGAAGACACATGCTCTGTTGTGTCTATGATAATACCTGTTATTTTTATAGGAACACCCTGAACAGAGTTAACAACCTCATTTTTCATTTTAACATTACGCTCAGTATTGTCTCTTCTTGTAAGCACGCATTCTATCTCTTCTTTTTCTGTTTTTCCCTCTCTAATCTTTGCAATTAAGCTTCTTATTTTATTTTGATCTTTTTGCGAGAGGTAGCTCATTAAAAGTTCATATTCAGGTCTAAAAGAAGCTATCTCTTCACCGAATATTCTAAAAACTTCATCGGACAAAACTATTTCTTTTGTCTCTAAATCCATCTCCCAACTGCCGATATGACCTATGCGTTCTGCATCATTAAGCATCTTATATGCAGAATTAAGTTTTTCTTCATAATTTTTTCTATCCGTTATATCAAAGTGTGCTCCTATAACACCATGTGCTACTCCATACTCATCTATCAAAGGTACTTTCGAACTGTTGAGCCATATTTTTGAGCCATCCAATCTTGTTTGTGGCTCTTCATAGTTTATTTTGCTTCTTTTTGACTCCATTACTTCTCTGTCACCTGCTAAATACAGTTCCGCTTCCTCTACCCATGGCATGTCGTAATCAGACTTGCCTACAATATCCTTTTGGGAAGCTAAATTTAATTCATTTGCAAATATTTTATTACAGCCTAAATATTTAGACTCTCTATCTTTCCAAAAAATCGATATAGGAACTGCGTTAATAATTGTTTCCAGTAAAGTACTTTCTCGCTTTAGCTGTTTTTCGATATTTTTCAGTTCAGATATATCTATGCACACCTGAACTGTTCCTTCTGTTTGATTTGCCAAAACAATAGGACTGATTGTAAAGCTGTATGTGTGTGAATCATTATGAAACTCATAGGATGAAACCGTTTTCATATTTTTTATAAAAATACAAAGTTCACATGCACTCTCTTCTATCTTTTTATTATGAAATAGGAGATGATTAGAGTGATTTATTATCTCATATTTTGATAGGTTTAAAAACAATTTTGCTGCACGGTTGGCTTGACGAATAATCCCCTCTGCATCAACAATTACCACGGGAATGGGAATTGCGTTATATGTACTGACCTTATTCGCCATCAACTTGAATGGCTTTTCTAATGATGTCTGAACCAGAGATAAGAATATCATCCAATAAGATAAAAATTTAAAAAGGTGTCCGAACATACTGCCGAAACCATAAAAATCCGTATAAAAAGTAAGTACAAACTCCGAGCAGATTGTAAAAATAATGGATGCGATGATGTAGCGATAGATTGTTGTCTCGAATCTCTTTTTTAATGTTTTGTAGATAAATATTGCAACAAAAAGTAAAGCAATAATAATATACTCAAATACAATCTTTAAAGATGTCAAACCCTCATTTTCTATATATAAATCAGGTAAATACTCTGAAAATGCAATCCAATAGACAAGACTGGAGACAAAACCGAATAAAATGAAAATTCTGAATTTTGGAATATAGGTAAAAGAGACAAAAGGGGCACTCATAAATAGCAAAGCTTCTAAAAAGCGGGTAAGTACCCAGAATGCCAGTGTTATGTTTGAACTTTCTATGGAGTAAATCATCATACCCTTGAATGTGAGCATATGAAAAAGGTCAAGAATCGCAATCCAAAAATAGCCGATTCCCAAATAGAGTAAAAAATTATTTTTTGTAAATTGGTAAGTGTAATAGGAGACAATTAGAATCGTAAATCCGATTATAACAGAAAAAATTTCAGCCAAGCTGTGAAAAAGGAGATGTCCGCCAAAGTAGCGCGCAACAACAACGCTAATTATAAATATAAGAGGAACCGCTGAAGCCCTAAAAAACTCATCTTTTATTATCTCTCTCAAATTATAACTCCCTATCTTATCTCACACATATAAACTTTGATTTCGATAAGTATAGCACTATCTTTTTTTTATTGGATAAATTAAGCCCACTCTTCAATCTTTTTATTCGTCTCCATGTGCGTCAGATAGAGTCTCAAATCAAACTCTGCCTGATGGTAAGAGGGCTGCATAAATTGGCAGAGTTGGTAGAAGGCTTTGTTGTGCTCTTTCTCCTTAAAATGGGCGAGCTCATGCACCGCTATCATCTTCAAAAACTCCTCTGGTACACTTTTAAACATGGAGGAGATTCTAATCTCGTTTTTTGCTTTGAGCTTGCTTCCCTGCACCCTTGAGATGAAATGATGCGTGCCAAGAGCGTTGTGAATAACATTGATTTTGCCGTCATAGATTATCTTACTCAGCGGCGGTGCTTTTTTGAGATGCTCATTTTTGAGTTCATTCACATAAGAAAAAAGGGCTTTGTCATTTTTGATGCCATGTGAAGTTTTATATTTGTTAAGAAGATGAAGCCCCAACTTATCTTCGTCGATAAGCTTGTGCACTTGAGCTTTTGTCTGTTCGTTGTAGTGGTTGAGATATTTGAGTGGTTTCATGTTTTTTTATCTTGTTATGGAATTTTGATTTTTGTTTGGCATGTGGATTTTTTTGAAGCTTCTTTCAAAGGGGCATAGTTGGATTTACATCCTTGAGAATTTGTATAGTTGTATTTAGTAGCTCTTGCAAATCATTCTCGCAAATATCAAAAATGGTTTCTGCATCCAAACTTCTTTGTCACTAAGCATAAATTAAATCTTTATGTATCATTTCCAAGAAAAGAGGCTTCATGTTTTTGTGTTCTCTGACAATATCGACCTTCGCATGTAGGTCTTCTTCTATCTGCTCTTTTATTGCTATCATATCAAACATATTAGGTCTCATTTTTACGAATATATCAATATCACTCTGGAATGACCCCGATTTAATAGACAAAAACTTATTCAGTTAACACCTTATTTTTTGAAGCCTCCAAATTATATCTTTTTTCAAACTCATTAGGCGAAATATATCCAAGATAACTGTGTCTCCTTTTTGGGTTGTAAAACATTTCTATATATTCAAATATTTTAGATGCTGCAACTTCTCTTGTTAAAAATACATGTTTTCTGACAAGCTCTTTTTTTAATGTTTTGAAGAAGCTTTCTGCGACTGCGTTATCGTAGCAGTTGCCGCGCCTGCTCATGCTTGGAACGATATTATGATGTTTTAGAAATGTGCAATATATCACGAAGCAGTGCTTGCTCGCCTGTTCCTTTACCGCTGTATGTACCTATATTGGCATCAATTATTGAACCTGTCGTCAAAGATATAATAGCAACTATGCGACAGGTGGGAAAACCTAAACCTTCTTTTTGAATTTTTGTATGGGGATATTCTTTTTGATTTGAATTTGTATCTGCCATTGTGATAGTAGTCCCATCAACTAGATAAATATTTCTACCTCTAAATTTCCATTGCAAATCAAGCCTTTGTTGATTTTTTATAGCTATTTCTTTTGTCAAATTTGTTATTACTAAGGTTGATAAATGATTTCTTGCTTTACAATATCCACTTGTTGATATGGATGTCTTCTCAGCTCTTGTTAAAGCTAATTTATTAACTGTATTTTGACAAGAACTATCTTGATTTAATGATTGTGATACAAACATTGATAATGTTTTTTCTGGAGTATAAATACGGTTTCTTTTATTGAGTGTATTTGTGAGCTTATGTTGTGTTGTAAATCTTTGTATGAAATCTGAACTACTGTTTTTTAGTTTATTCAGGCTGATATTTTTTTGTAAGTTAATTATTTTTTGGTTATGATTCATTTTACGACTGACTTTAATTTTAGAATTTCATTTGGTGATGATTTCTTGATTAAAGCCAGTTGTATTCCAGCTTCTTTATTCCCTGATTTTTACTCTTTATTTGCTTAAGTTAGTGCCATTCCTCACAGGGGTGTAATATTGGGGTGTAATATTAATATCCGGTTTCTTCAAGCAATAAAAAAATATGATAAAATGCTACATTATTAAAATAAACAAAAAAAAATACTTAAAATCGAGATAAATTAAGTAATATTAAAGTTTTTTTTTTATTAAAATTGATGTTTAATTTTAGGCTAGCTAAAGTTAAAATCAAGTTTAGGAGAAGTTATGAAAAGATCGATGTTAATAGTAGCAAGCTTACTCTTTGCTGCATCTGTAGCAAATGCAAATCCAAGTCCGAATATGGACTTTACAACTATGAATAAGGCTGATAGTCAGTTTTTATTTGAGGGTTCTGCTAGTGCTATCGCTTTAAACGAGCAGGAACTAGAAGAAACAGAAGGTCAATGGCTTCCTGTCTTTTGGGCACTATCGTTCGGTTGGGGTGCTGGTGCATATTTAAATGCACCTACAAATGGAGGATTTACTTATTCTAGATGGCCAAACCAACGTCGAACTTGGGTAGGATGGTAATATAAAGTTGAGTTTACTAGATTATTTTATAAAGAATAGTTGTAAATCTTTTATAAAAACTTTAAAGTTTGGCGGTTTCGAAGCAATTATAATAATATTACTTAATTGTTCTTTTTTAATAATTGGTAAACTCATTACGCATTTTATCTTATTTCTTAAAAAAATAATAAAAAGAAGTTAATAGAAGCATGGCTGTTTCATACAAGAACACTTATTGCTTAAAGTGAGTTATGCAAGAATTTAAACTACGCCAAGAGCTAAAAACACTAAAAGACAGCAGACGAGGACAGGCACAACAACATAAAATAGATGTAGTGCTTATGATTACAATAATG
>CANMJR010000015.1 GCA_947498025.1 Helicobacteraceae bacterium | reverse complement strand
GATGTTGATAACATGTTATTTCTCCTTTGTTCTGTAAATTTAAACGCATAACATCACCTACAAAGCACTCTAGAGGATAAGTGCAGGCTACGCCCGCCCCAAGTGCTATTACCCTTAAAGAGCTAGTTGCACCATTGATATTTTGAGTAAAAAGCTTGATTATCTTTGTGTGATTTTTAACTGTTCTGAGTGCCATTTTTGCTTGTTTTGCGATGTTTGCGTAGGTTAGTTTGATTTTTTTGCGTAGTAGTGTTTCAACTGTGGCTTTGATGCGTGCAGAGGCTTTTAAACGCTTTATGTCTGCCGTTCTTGCTGCTGATTTGCTTTGTCGTCTGTACACTTCTTTTTTGTATTGTTCTTGCGATAAATTCTTTATTTTTCCGAAATTCATCGCGCCTCTTTTTTTTGAGAAGCTGTTTGCATTTTCTTCACAATATTGTAGAACAGACTTAATGATAGATTTAGGCTTAATTGGAGAATCAAATTGCTCGTTGATGAGCTCTGCTCTCTTTATTAGTTTCTCTTCGAGGTCTCTATGCTTTGCGATTGTATAGCCATAGAATCTAAGCTCGTTAAATAGATCAATATGTCTACTTCCTGTACTTTTTGGCTTATGTTGAGTATATTGATATCTTTCATCTTTAATTATAAAATCTTTAAAATCGCCTAAATCATAAGCAAAATCATTATGAGTCACTCGAAAAAGCTCTTCATTTAAAAAGTTTTTTGTCTGGTGGTTCTGATATGCTTTATCTGCTCCTATTAGTTGCTTAATGCTATTAACAATATCTTTGTAGTACTTGACAGCTTTGCGGTTCTTTTTGCTTACCGGTACATTTAAAAGCCATATCAGATGGGCTTTGTTGTTATGTTTATTTAATGTTTGGATTGTAGGAGTAGGCAAGCCGACAGCGTTCCACTCTGTGAGCAGTTCTTCATCGTCTATATCCATGATAATAGCGTTGAAGTGGTCATCTGTATTTAGTTGTATTTGATTATATCTCTGAGGGTTTTTTTTGAGGTACTTCATCGGCAAGATGTTCATCCATCCATGAGTATGGAATAGTCTTATCTTGTTAAAGCGGTCAAGTGTTTTGTTAAGTTCGTTTTGAAAATCTTTCATCTTACATAATCTTTGTATTGATTTTGTAGGAGATAAAGAAACTTTAAAGTAAGTAAGTGTACAATTACGCTAACTTTTTTTAAAAGTCTTCGCTTTATAAGTTTTTCCAGGTGTCTTAATCAAGGAAAAAACTTATAGAGTTCTTCAATCTACCACATCAAAAATCCCTAATTTTCATAGTTCTCTTTGTATGTAGCAGTATAATAATTTTTGAAATTTTTTGCCTGAGTGTTAAAAGTGAGAGTTTTACATATACCAAATTATATGAAGTTATATAGCGGTGTAATTTTTCTATTTTTATAATAATTTTGCTTAATTTTTTTGATTAGTTTGAAAAAGAATTTAATTTTAAGAAGTGAAGTTTAAAATCTAAAACCGTACCCTAGACCGTACCCAAGGTTTTTTAAATTTTGAAGTTTTTTCATTGAAGAAGTCTTGTAAAGCCCTATTTTAAAGGGTGGTGCGGATGGGGAGACTCGAACTCCCACACCTTGCGGCACCAGATCCTAAGTCTGGCGTGTATACCAATTTCACCACATCCGCACACTATTTTGTATGTTTCTGAATATTTCAATTTCTTAACTTTAAAAAGTTAAAGCTTTAATGCCTCAGCGGCTAGCTTATAAAAAATAAAAGTGGTACGCCCTAATGGATTCGAACCATTGGCCTATGCCTTAGAAGGGCATTGCTCTATCCAGCTGAGCTAAGGACGCAAATTTTAATCAATTAAACATGATTAATTTTTGATTTCATAAAAAATCAAAGCTTTAGTGACCAAGCGTCTAGCGTAGATAAATGGACTTAGTTCATTTATCGTTTAAATCAAATGGTACGCCCGATAGGATTCGAACCTATAACCCTCGGAGCCGAAATCCGAAACTCTATCCAGTTGAGCCACGAACGCTACTATAGTTTATTATTTTCATTAAGTATTATATTTCTATATTATGGGGTGGGATGCGGGGCTCGAACCCGTGACCCCCGGCACCACAAACCAGTGCTCTAACCAACTGAGCTAATCCCACCATGCTAAAAAATATAAAACTTAAAATTATTTTAAAAGTGGTCGGGGTGAAAGGACTCGAACCTTCGGCCCCCTGGTCCCAAACCAGGTACTCTAACCATACTGAGCTACACCCCGACCTATCACAATTAATCAAGCAAACAGCTGATTAATGAGGCGAAATTATAGTCAATAACTTTTAGAATGTCAATACTTTTTTGCCAATTCTTTTTTATATTTACGATTTTAAGTATAATGACTTCAATATAAATGGATTGTGAGTTACTAAAAAAGCATATTCTATAAGATTACATCGATTTTTTCAGGAGTTTATATATGAATAATACAGAAGATAGATGCAAAAAACTTTTAACTCAAGAGGGCATAGATATAAATTCGGAAGTAGATTTTGATGTAAATGGAAAGGTTTATACACTCAGCTTTCTTTATATTATCGAGACATTCATGCAAGCCTCAGATGAATCACAAACTGTTTTTTTCACTGCCCTAGAAAAATCATTAGATGCTAAAGAAATGGGCATTGATAGATTTTTCGAAGGAATGGGTCAACTATTATTAATGACACATCTCTCAGAAAAAATATAATTTTAAGTCATTTAGCTATAAATATCTGATAAAATATTTTTATGAATAATTTATCAAAATATGTTACGCTCTATGTTATTGCTTTCGTAACGCTGGTTGGACTTTCTTATGCTGTTTATCAATTTTCTACGCAAAGTATAGAATTTCAAAAGCAGATACTTGTTAAACAGGCTCAAACTCACTACTTTGACCAAATAAATACAAGAAAGTGGAATGCCTCTTACGGCGGTGTATATGCTTTTGCTAAGGTCGGGGAAGAACCAAATCCCTATCTCAAAAACAATACTTTAAAAACTGATGACAATAGAACTCTTATCAAAATAAATCCGGCTTGGATGACAAGACAGCTCTCTGAAATTTCAAATATAAAAGATTTCCACTTTCGCATTACAAGTCTTAATCCTATAAATCCGAATAATAAAGCAACACCATTTGAAAAAAAAGCACTTGAATATATTGAAAAAACAAGAGAAAACGAATATTATGAGTTATCCGAAAATAATCAATTCAACTACATGGGTTCTCTCATAACGACAAAAGATTGTTTAGTCTGTCATGAAGTTCAAGGATATAAAGTTGGTGATATTAGAGGTGGAATTAGTGTCAGCCTAGACAGCAGCGAATATAATCAATTTGTTACAGACACAAGAAACAAATCGTTTCTAAGTATTTCGTTAATTTTAATCTTTTTGTCAGCAATCACATTTTTGATAAAAAAACAGATTGCAAACAATGAATATCTCAAATTAGAAGTTGAAAAAAGAACAAAAGAGATAAAACTGACTCAGGAGCTTCTTCAACAAATTTTAGATGCCGACCTCAGTTTACTCATAGTGACAGATGGGGACAACCTTGTTTTTACAAATAAGACTGCCCTTGATTTTTTTGGACTAAATTCATTAGAAGAGTTCAAAGATAAATTTCAACACATTTCAGATATTTTTGAAAAAACAGATAAAAAAGATTTCTTACAGCAATATATAGATGGTCAATATTGGATAGATTATTTGCAAAAACAACATGCTAAAGAGCTAAAAGTATTAATAAAAAAAGACACCCAAAATCGATACTTTAAACCGCATGCCAAAAAAATATCAGTTGAAAATGAAACACTTTACCTGATTATATTTAATGATATAACAAAACATTACGAAAAAATTCAACAGCTCAAAGAGGAAGCTGCAAGAGATACCTTAACAAAACTCTTCAACAGAGGTAAATTTAACGATGTTTTAGCTCAATCTATAGTGCTTAGCCAAACAACCTTATCTCCTCTGTCGATAATATTTTTGGATATAGACCACTTCAAAACTGTGAATGACACGCTTGGGCATAATGTAGGTGATGAAGTTTTAGTGGAGATAGCTAAAATTATATCCTCTACTGTTAGGGAAGGTGATTTTGTGGCAAGATGGGGCGGTGAAGAGTTTATTATAACGCTTCAAAGTACGAATAAAGCACAGGCAACAACTTTAGCAGAGAAAATCAGAAAAAAAGTAGAAGGGCATACTTTTAAAAGTGCGGGTAAACAGGCGATATCTCTTGGTGTGACAGAATACATCCATAATGAAAGCAGAGAGAGCTTAACAGATAGAGTTGATAAAGCACTCTATGACGCCAAACAAAGCGGCAGAAATAGAGTGGTAACTTATTAAAACTGTATCATTCCGTCAATCGGCGAAGAGGCAGTCGCATAAGGTCGCTTAGGAATTCTTCCGGATAAATAGCTCATTCTTCCTGCGATTACCGCATGTTTCATAGCCTCAGCCATAATCATCGGATTTTGCGCACAGGCGATTGCCGTGTTTGTTAAAACCCCATGCGCACCCAACTCCATCGCATATGCGGCATCACTCGCACATCCAATTCCCGCATCAACAATTACAGGAACGCTTACAGCCTCACGGATGAAAACGATGTTGTAAGGGTTTTGAATCCCTAAACCGCTTCCGATGGGTGCGGCCAAAGGCATGATGGCATGTGCACCGGCATCTTCAAGTCTTTTTGCCATAATCGGGTCATCCGAAGTGTAAGCCATAATTGTAAAACCCTCTTTTGATAAGATTTCACATGCTCTAATAGTCTCCAAAACATCGGGATAGAGGGTTTTTTGCGTATCTCCGATAACTTCTAATTTTATCAAATCAATCCCCGTTGCTTCACGCGTGAGACGAAATGTCGTTATCGCCTCTTCGGCAGTTGTACATCCTGCAGAGTTTGGTAAGAACTTTACATTTGTTCCTTTAAAAGTATCGCGAAGATTCTCTTGGTCAGGGTTTGTAATGTTAAGGCGGCGAACTGCAACTGTGATTAGCTCACTTCCGCTCAAAAGCGTTGCCTGTTTTGTTGTCTCAAAATCTTTATATTTTCCGCTTCCTACTATTAAACGAGAACCTAACTCATATTTTCCGATTTTTAATTTTGTGTCCATTTTATATCCTGATATTTTAAATTTTATAACTTTGCAATGCCGTCAATCAAATCATAAGGTGTAAGTGAAAAATCCGCACCGCTGTATTTACTTGCCAAGCTCACATGTGTGAGTGAACCATTTTTTGCAGCTTCGAGCGGAGTATAGCCTTGAGCCAATAGTGAGCCGATTAAGCCACTTAGAACATCGCCGCTTCCACCCTTCGCCAAGGCTTGTGTTCCGTGAGGATTTATAAAAAATGCACCATCTTTTGCAATAATAACATTTGCACCTTTGAGTAAAAGCGTGACATGTGGAAATTTCTGACAAAAGAGCTCTACATATTTGAAACGGTTTTTTTGTAAAACATCAACGCCTATATCTGCGATTTCTGTCTGCTTTAACAGTGCCGTAAACTCTTTGGCATGCGGAGTCAATACTACATTCTCTCTTTTTAAAATATCTGTAAGTATCGGCATGTGAAAAATATCTGCATCCACCAAGAGAGGAAGATTATTGTCTAAAAATTTATTCAACTCTTTGTCACTAAACTCCTCTCCCAAGCCCATGCCAAGTGCCAATGCCGTTGTGTTATGAGGTGTTTCATGTGAATACATTATTGCATGCGGAACCTGCACATCTTCATAACCTACAAGAGTTACTAATCCCGCTCCAAATCTCAGAGCAGCCTCTGCACTCATGATACTCGCGCCGGATTTATCTCCACAAATAAGAGCCAGATGCCCGAAACTTCCCTTGTGAGAATCTTTTTTGGTTCGATAAGGAAGTTTTAAATCATTCAAATCAAGCAGATTCCAAGAGCTATCTGTCTCATATACAGCTCTTGAAACACCCAAATCCAAAACTTCTATTTTGCCGACAAACTCTTTTGCGGCGTCAAGAAACATTCTTTTTTTCAAAGCACCCATTGTGAGAGTCACATCGGCTGTAAAGCATGCATCGGCACATTCACCGTTTTGTTTTAGCCCTGAGGGAATATCGCAGGCTATTTTAAAAGCTTTCAAAGAGTTAAGTTGAGCCATAAGAGTTTTCAGTGCATCACTGAATTCGCCGTCATATCCGGTGCCAACGACTGCATCGACTAAAATATCGCAGTCTGCAAGTTCAAAACACTCATGTATGCCGACACTTCTGGCTCTTTTATCTTGCAAAATTGCCATCTTTGACTTTGGCTCTTTTACATAGAAGATTGAAACGGCATACTCTCCATGCAAAATTCTTCCGCATGCCAAACCGTCTGCTCCATTATTGCCACTTCCACATGCCACAATAACCGACGACCCTTTTGCAAAGTTTTTACGGATAAATTCCGCCATTCCATTGGCGGCATGTTCCATCAAAATATCTTCGTTCAAAGCAAACTTTTCGTAGCATCTTTTATCTAGCGATGAAACCTCATCAAAAAGCTTTTGCATCTTTAATCTTTTGCGACATACTCATCAATTTTGACTAAATTGCTTATGATATTATTGAAAAGAAGCGTACGGTGGGATGTTCGGTACTGATGAAAAAACTCATTTTTTGCTAAAGTTTTTAGCTGCGCCGTGTTGTAATACTCCAAGTTTGAGCATTTACCGAGATACAAAAATGTGAAAAGGAGTTTGAGTTGCGGGTTTTCAAAAATCTCATGCGGCTGTGCCAAAAATGTAAAACCATATTTTTTGAGATTTAAGAATCCAAGCATGTAAAGTAAAAAGTCCTCAAATTTTGTATAAAAACCATCCAAATTTTTTATATCATGAAAAAAGTAGTAGTAATTTTCTAAAAGCCCCTGCGTTTGAAGCGTTTGTGTGAGTTTACTTGTAATATCTCTTTTGTTCGAGAAGTGGCGAGGATCAACCGCCATGTAAATGTGTTTTCTATCTGCTATCAATTTATCCAGCTCTATTTTAAACGCATCACTCTCATCAAATCTTATATAATTAAAATGCTTATCTTTGTATCTTGACTCTATCTCATCCACATTAGAATCCGCAAAATCAAGGTACAAAGTCGCAACGCCGCTATCAACAACATAGTTTCTTATTTTACATGCCAGGTTCGTTTTGCCTGCACCCTCTTCTGCCAAAATCAGAGTATTATAACGAAGCGCTCGCTCTTCAAGTTTCAGTGCATTTATACTACTCTCAAATTTTCCTATAACATTTCTCATAATTTTCTCCGAAATTTTTTTAGTGGTTATTATATCTCTAAGTTTCTTTAACTTTATGTGTGGTAACTTGTGTCGTTATCTCATATTTTTTATAAACATCACATCGAATTCTAAATATTTATATTAAAGAGTGTTTTGCAACAAAGATTTGATATTATAATAGTCATTTTTTTCACAGAAACATAAATTGTTATAGTTTTATTTTAACTTTCACTAATTACAACTATGTACTTTCAAGATGTTAAAAATGAAAAAAAAACTATGGGCTTTGGGCTTATAGTGGTAAAGTTAATAAAATAAAAACACACGAGGGTTAGATGTTCAAAATAGCGTTTTTTTTTAAAAGAGTTGTAGCACCTTTTGTCTTGCTTTACGGCATGGGAGTTTATGGTTATGATTATTCTTATTCACCGCCGGCAGCATCGGCAGCACCTGTGGATAACACAAGCCCGACACTTACTTCGGTAGCGATATCTTCAGATAATAATAACACCTCCAAAGCAAAAGTAGGAGATACCGTTACGGTTAGTTTTACGGCAAGTGAAACAATTCAGACTCCGACAGTCACGATAGCAGGAAGAACTGCTACGCTAAGCGGAAATTATTCGGCAAGTTATAAGCTTACGAGCGCGGATACGGAAGGCACAGTAGCTTTTAACATCTCGTATAAAGATAGTGCAGAAAATGCCGGAACAGCCGCATCGGCTACTACCAATTCTTCCTCTGTATCATTCGATAAGACGGCTCCGACTTTAAATCCGGTAACCATTTTCGGTTTGCAAAATAGCACTACTATTTACAAACTCAAGACAGGCGAAAAAGTTTATGTCAGCTTGACGGCAAGTGAAACAATTCAGACCCCGACAGTCACGATAGCAGGGCATGCGGTAACTGCGACAATGGCTCAAGGAAATTATATGGCTATTTATACGCTAACGGATGCCGATATAGAGGGAGACCTTTCATTTAGCATCGACTATAGCGACATGGCCGGAAATATCGGAACAAAAGTAACTTCTGCTACCGATTCAAAATCCGTAAAATTCAGCAAAACAGATATAAACCTCTCAAAAAGCACTCTAGCTGAGAACAACCTACAAGGTGCAATCATAGGAACATTTTCTACAACCGACGGACTTACTAACCGATACACCTTTTGCGGCGGGAGCGATGATGCCAACTTTAGCATTCACATGGATGGAGTACAGCTAGTAGCCAACGGCGTGTTTGATTATGAAAGCAAATCTTCGTATAACATTTGTATCGCTAGTAACTCAACTACCGACCCGGTGAGTAAATATTTCAATATCTCTATTATCGGTGCCAATGATGCCCCTGTTATTACAAGTACGGCAGTTACAAAAGGTACCATAGATACGCTCTATCAGTATATGCTAAGTGCAATAGATTCAGACGGTGACGCTCTCACATGGAGTCTAAAAGAGGGAACTGTTTTACCTGCAGGAGTTACATTATCGAATGGACAAAGTAGTACTTTGGTTAGCGATTCAACTATTACTCCTTTTGGTATAGCAGTAGATAACAGCGGTCACATTTATATCGTTGATGCAGCTGCTAATACAGTTAAAAAGTTTGACATACTTACCAATACTATAAGCACTCTGGTTGAAAGTGGTTTAAATACGCCTTATGGTGCAGCAGTAGATAACAGCGGTAATGTTTATATCGCTGATTCACATAATAATGCCATTAAAAAGTACGACATACTTACTAATACTATTAGTACTCTGGTTGACCGTGGTTTACAGCTCCCTATGGGTGTAGCAGTAGATAAAAGCGGCAATGTCTATATTGCAGATACAAGGAACAATGCAATAAAAAAGTTTGACATACTTACTAAAAGTGCGAGCACTCTGGTTGGAAGTGATTTGCAACGCTCTTTTGGTGTAGCAGTAGATAAAAGCGGCAATGTTTATATCGCTGATTCACAGAATAATGCCATTAAAAAGTTTGACATACTTACTAATAGTATGAGCACTCTGGTTGACAGTGGTTTACTACATCCTTATGGTGTAGCAGTAGATAAGAACGGCAATGTTTATATAGCTGATACAGATAATAAAGCAATTAAAAAGTTTACTCCGACCCCTCAACTAAGCGGTACACCTACAAAAGCCGGAGTTTACTCTATCACTTTAGTAGTAAGCGACGACAAAGGCGGAAGCGATGAGCAAACATTTACACTGACTGTCCCTGCGATTGTTACGAATGTAGCACCGATTGTTACAAGCACGGCTATCACAACGGCAAATACGGCGGTGGAATATGAATATATCCTAGGAGCAATAGACAGTAACGGCGATACTCTCACATGGAGCAGCACACTGCCTAGCTGGCTAAAACTTACGACAACAAATGGAATAACCAAACTTTCAGGCAAACCGACAAGCTCTGATGTGGGCTCAAATACCGTCTCTCTCAGTGTAAGCGATGGAGCACTCTCAACAATCCATGACTTTACGATTACGGTAAAAACCGTAGAAATTGAGATAACCAGCACACCTGTTTTGAGTATGGCGGTCGATTCACCGTATCTTTATTTTCCTCTCGCAAAAAGTAGAACCGGTAAAACTATCACTTGGAAAGTAAAAGAGGGAACAACTTTACCGGACGGTATTACTTTGCAGTCGGCGAATAATATTGAGACGATAGTGAGCGGCTTAAGCTATCCTAGAGGAGTAGCCGTAGATGACAGCGGTAATGTCTATATCGCTGATTCAAATAACGATGCAATAAAAAAGTTTGACGGAACGAGCGTGAGCACTCTGGTTGGCAGTGGTTTAAACTCCCCTCTAGGAGTAGCAGTAGATAAGAGCGGTAATGTCTATATCGCTGATACAGGTAACAAAGCAATAAAAAAGTTTGACGGAACGAGTGTGAGCACTCTGATTGGCAGTGGTTTAAAATTCCCTACAGGAGTAGCAGTAGATAAGAGCGGCAATGTCTATATCGCTGATGAAGATGACGAAGTAATAAAAAAGTTTGACGGAACGAGTGGTATTGTGAGCATTCTGGCTGGCAGTGATGTAGGATATCCTAGAGGAGTAGCAGTTGATAATAGCGGCAATGTTTATATCGCTGATAAAGATAAGAATACAATTAAAAAGTTTGACGGAACGAGTGTGAGCACTCTGGTTGGCAGTGGTTTAGGATATCCTAGAGGAGTAGCAGTTGATAACAACGGCAATGTTTATATCGCTGATACAGTTAACAAAGCAATAAAAAAGTTTGACGGAACGAGTGTGAGCACTCTGGTTGGCAGTGGTTTAAATTTCCCTCAAGGAATAGCAGTAGATAAGAGCGGCAATGTTTATATTGCTGATACAGAAAATCATGCTATTAAAAAATACTACCAAACATTAAAACTTAGCGGTACGGTCAATGCGGTCGGAAGTTACTTTATCAC
Organism: Helicobacteraceae bacterium; assembly: GCA_947498025.1. GTDB lineage: Bacteria > Campylobacterota > Campylobacteria > Campylobacterales > Sulfurimonadaceae > Sulfurimonas. Next base: position 47,537 of record CANMJR010000015.1, on the reverse strand, counting down.
GCTTGTTGCCGGTGACGGCACAAATGAAGTGGAACAAACTTTTAATTTGAGTGTTAATGACAGTGTGCCGTCATCGACTACCGTTACGACGCCAAAAGGAACTCTCACGGCTAGTGTGGCTGTTTCACAAACAAGTAATAACGGCACAACTAAAATTACGGCTACTACAGTGGGAAGTGATAATTTGCCGACAACTGCAACCGCAACACAAGCCGACTCCGGTTTTACGCAAATTAGCCAAAGTGCGGGCGGTACGGCTACAACGTCACAATCTACAAACGGAGGGAATGCTGTTGTAAATAATACCGGCGTATCTTTAACTCAGGGTACTACTACTGCAACAATAACCGCAGATCAGACTACGACTGTTACAAACAACAGCACAGCCGTTATAACTTCTCAAATACCTGGGACAACAACAACTATTGAAGGTACTAGCACTACAGTTACGGCCCAGACCAATACTTATTCTACCATGGGGACATTAAATTGTAGAGTAACTGTTACTACAGATCCTACTGATTTGGAAATGATTTGTACTTATACAAACGGCAGTATATCAACCTCTGTATCCGGAAACTCGGTAGTAGTTACAACTAGGGGTGTGACTAGCACCATTCCTAACGGGCAGTCTTTCATAATTCCGAACACCAAACAGCAGGCTAGTGATATCAGTAACATGGGATCCTAGTACCAACCAAGCGCAACGCGTTAGCAAGGATTGAGAGCAACATGCAATTAAAAAAGGAAAATAAAAATGAAAAACATAATAACTAAATTACTGATTGTTTTGGGATCTATAGCATTTATCGGCTGTGGGAACGGAGAAGGCAGTTTTGACAAAACGATACATATGGTCATAGACCAAAACTATACGGTAAGCGGCGGTGATATCATCACCCCTACTTCGGAAGATGCAAATGTAACTTTAACGCTTATATTTGAAGACGGATCAAGAGTAGCAAAACTTATAAAAGGAACGGCAACACTTGAAAAAAAGTAGGGATAACTATCTTTTAAATTTAAGTTTTGGGTTTAAAAATAAGGAGAGAAGGAAATGTTTAAAAGTTTAGTAAAAGTCGGTTTTGTTTTAATCTTTGCAGTCGGCAGCATGCAAGCTGCCATAAAATCGGAAAAGTCATCCGTTGCTATTTCTAAAGGAAATGCCAAGGTTAGAGTAAGTCCCTCCAATAAAAGCGATCTCGTGGGTACGCTTGTAAAAGGAGAGGATATTGATGTGATTCGTCGGATAAATATCAAGGGTTCGTCATGGTGTGAAACATCAAGGGGATATGTCTTGTGCGAATATTTGGATTTTAGTAAAAAAAGTAAAAAAAAGTATGAAAATTTAATGCCTGTTCATGCAGATAGTCCAAAGATAAATGAAAAAACAGAAAAAAAGATAGAAACAAAAGATTCATTAAAAGAGAATCCGCAAATACAAGATGAAGTACATGTTGAAAACATAGATACAAACATCATCATTGCTCAGGATAAACAGACCGAAGTTCTCGTAAGTTCGCAAATAGATTCTATACAAAAAGATGATACGAACGCTAATAATGAAGTAACAGTTCCTAGGGTAGAAGAGGGATTTGCCTCTTTCATAGGTGCTAAATTAGCTTATAATGCACTCGGTGTCAATAAAAAAGACAACATAGGTTTAATGACTTTAAACTCAGAACCGGACAAAAGCGCATTATCCGGCTCATTCGAAATAGGGATGAAAATAGATGACTATATTCTATCTGCCGATTATGAAAGGGTGAATCTGGATGATATTGCGTTAGACAGCTTATACATGAATTTGGATTATCAATTTAAGACGTATTTAAATCCTTTTATAGGAGTCTCTTTCGGTATAAGTAATTTGAATTGGCAGGAAGATCCGCTTCTAATTTCTCAAGCCAAAGATACGGCATTATCATCTGTGATGTATGGAATCGAATCGGGAATAGAACATCACATATATAAAAATTGGAGTGTTGTATCTGTCCTTTCTTATCAAAAATTTGGTTTTGTAACGAATCTTGCATCAGCGGGAGCAAGGTCTGAAATCAAGCATGAGGATAAAACTTCTATCGGTGTCGGGATCAGATATTATTTGAGAGGATATTAATAGTATTACTCAACTTTTGTGCGTATAACCAAGTTTTTGGCGCAAGCTATAATAACCGTGACAATTTGAGCACGGTTATGATATCGAATTAATTTTTAACAAACATTCTATCTCTATTGATTTTTCTAATCAAATGTATGTTCTATCTAACGATAAAAACGATAAATATGAAGCTAAAAAAGATATAATTTCGCTATGAATTACAAAGAGATTGCACAAGAAACTTTAAATATTGAAGCATCGGCTCTACTTAATGCCTCAAAAAACATGAATGATGTTTTTGCAGATGTCGTGGAGCTTATACTCTCATGCAAAGGTAAACTTATAGTTACCGGTGTTGGAAAGAGTGGGCTTATCGGTGCAAAGATGGCTGCAACTTTTGCTTCTACCGGAACTCCCAGCTTTTTTCTTCACCCTACAGAGGCACTTCATGGCGATTTGGGGATGATTAGCAAGGATGACGCAGTGATTGCCATCAGCTACAGCGGAGAGAGTGAAGAGCTCAGCTCCATTTTGCCTCACATCAAAAGATTTGGCACTCCGATTATCGGCATGACAAGAGATTCAAACTCTACGCTTGGCAGATTTAGCGATTTGGTTATTGCTGTGGTGGTTGAAAAAGAGGCTTGTCCCCTAGATATTGCGCCAACAAGTTCCACCACTCTTACTTTGGCTTTAGGCGATGCTCTTGCGGTTTGTCTCATGCGGGCAAAAGATTTTAAGAAGAGTGATTTTGCCTCATTTCATCCCGGTGGAGCTTTGGGTAAAAAATTGTTTGTAAAAGTAAGTAACCTCATGCGAACCAAAGATTTACCGATTGTCGGTAGAGAAACTAAAGTAAAAGATGCGATTCTTGAAATAAGTCATGGGCGTCTAGGTACAGTTTTGGTCGTAGATGAACAAGAGAGACTTGTGGCACTGATAAGTGACGGCGATATTCGCCGCGCACTTTTGAGAGATGACTTCTCCCTAGAAGCGAATGTTTTGGAGTATGCAACAAAAAATCCTACGACATGCGAAGATGAAAACATGTTAGCAAGCGAAGCACTGGTTCTTATAGAAGAGAAAAAAATACAACTTTTAGTAATTACAGATAAAAATAAAAAGATAAAAGGTGTGCTTCATATTCACACTTTAATCGAAAAAGGCATATCATAATGATGCGATTAAACAAATATATTGCTCACAATTCGAGCTACTCAAGACGCGAAGCAGACGCTGCTATCCAGAGCGGTTATGTAAGAATAAACGGCGAAATACAGGACAATCCGGCAACGCAAGTGGATGAAAAAAAAGATGTGGTTTACATAAGCGGAAAGCCGGTAACCCCACAGGATAAATACACGGTTATTGTTTATAACAAACCAAAGGGCGAGCTTGTAACAAAAACAGACCCAAAAGGGAGAAGAACAATTTACGATACACTCGACAAACAGTACAAACACTTTGTTCCGGTTGGAAGACTTGACTATGCAACCGAGGGAGTTTTGCTTCTGACAGATGCTTCAAAAATTGCAACTGCTCTCATGACTTCCAACTTAGAAAGAATCTACAAGGTAAAAATAAAAGGTCCTGTTACCAACGAAATGGAGGGAGCGATGCAAAACGGCTTAGAACTTGAAGATGCATCTGCCGGAGGGCACTCTCATAGCACAATTACATCTATGACTTTCGCACCTTTTTTGGGCTATAAAATACAAAAAAGCGAACACAACTACTCTATTTTAAAAATAGCTATCGCTGAGGGTCAAAACCGTGAAATCAGAAGATTCTTTGCACATTTCGGTGCGGAAGTAGCCGACCTCAAGCGAATCAGTTTTGCGGAGGTTGAGTTAAACAATCTTCCGACAGGCAAAACAAGATTTTTAACAAGAAGCGAATATTCAGCTCTTTTTACATTTATGAAAGAAGAAAATAAGAAAGCAAAAGAGAGGGGAGTAAAGTAAATTTGCGAGATTTTACTTTACTGCTGCGACCAAAAAATTTTGATGAGATAGTCGGGCAAGAGCATTTGTGCTCAGAAAATGCTCCTCTTCGTCTCCTTTGCGAGAAGGGTGTTTTAGGACACAGCTTTTTTTATGGACCTGCCGGATGCGGAAAAACAACAATTGCCAGAGTCATTGCAAAAAGCATGCAACTCCCGTTTTACGAGTTCAACGCCACCTCCATCAAAATTGAACAACTGCGAAAAATCTTTGACCAGTACAAAAACACTCTGGAAAAACCTCTTATTTTCATAGATGAAGTCCACAGACTTGCTAAAAACCAGCAAGAGGTTCTTCTTCCTGTGATGGAAAACAACTCAGTTTTGGTTATTGGTGCATCCACAGAAAACCCTTTCTTTTCGCTTACCTCTGCTATTCGCTCCCGCTCCATGCTTTTTGAAATAAAGCATATAACAAATGATGCACTTAAAAATCTTCTCTTCTTAGCATGCGAAAGTGCCTCGGCTGGGAAGAGTGCAATAACTTTAGATGAGGAAGCAAAAGAATATCTTGTAGCGAGCAGTGGCGGTGATGCAAGGGCGATGCTGAAACTTTTGGAATTTGCTTCAAATATAGATACTCACCTAACAATTGAATTATTAAAATCACTCCGACCAAATGCACTCAGTGCAGGAAGCAGCGAAGCGGGTGTCCATTATGATTTAGCAAGTGCCATGATTAAGTCCATAAGAGGCTCTGACATGGACGCCGGTATCTACTATTTGGCAAGATTGATTGACGGCGGAGAGAGTGCAGAATTTATCGCAAGAAGGCTAGTGATTTTAGCCAGCGAAGATATCGGGAACGCAAACCCGCAGGCTCTCACTCTCTGCACTTCTGCCATGACAAGCGTCTCAAAAATTGGTTACCCAGAAGCCAGAATTATTTTGGCTCAAGCAGTTATTTATCTGTGCGCTTCTCCGAAATCTAACTCTGCATATCTGGCAATAAATACAGCACTTCAAGCAGTTAATGATGGAATTATGTTAGAAATTCCAAAAAATATTACAAACAACCATCAAAATTATCTCTATCCGCATGACTTTGGTGGTTATGTAGAGCAGCAGTATCTCTCAAAACCGCTCAAGTTTGTTGCACTAAAAAGTATCGGTTATGAAAAAAAAATGAAAGAGTGGATGGATATAGTATTTGATAAATCTTGACATTAGTCAAGAAAAAAAGAGTGAAGTTTAGATAATATAGGCGCATTTTAAATTAACAGTAGGATTTATATTATGAATATATCTACAAGCTCGAATAGAATCACGATAGAGGGGAATATCAAAACAATCGGTGATTTCCAGAGTATAAAAAGCAGTATTGACTCTGTAATTGCTAGCAACACGAGCATAGTTATAGATATTAAAAATTCTTTATCGCTTACTTCTGCCGTGATAGGTTACTTTAATAAACTTATCTTAAAAGACAGAATAAGCATGCAGGTAAATGTTGGAGACAAACAACTTTATGAGCTTTTAGATGATTTAAATCTCACCTCTGTTTTTAACCTCAAGAAGGTTTAATTATGACTATAAAATATAAATTAAATATCATCTTGACAATGGTTTTAGCTTTTTCTTTAGTTATTATAGGATTGAGCATAAAAAATGCAGTATCTGATAGAACTTTTATAGCTCAAGCTGAAGAGCTGAATGTTCTTTCTCAAAAACTAAGTCTTCTTATACATGAAACTCAAAAAGAGAGAGGGGCGAGTGCCGGTTTTATTAGTTCTAAAGGCAAAGAGTTTACTGAGATTTTACCGAAGCAGAGACCTTTAACGACGCAAATGAGCAGAGAGCTAAACGCCTATATTGCAACTCTTAATTTAAACTCTTTTCCTGATGAGCTAAAATCAGAAGTTTCAGCCCTTGGAACAGAAATGGGCAAAATTGACACCATTCGTACACAAGTGGATGCACTTAGTATAAGCGCTAAAGATGCGGTGGCTTATTACACAAATATGAATAGTAAAATTTTAAATATCGTCTCTTTGACAGCGAAACTGGCAAATACTCCAGAGCTTGTAAAAGCATTGGGCACATACACTAACTTTTTAAAATCTAAAGAGAGAGCAGGAATAGAAAGAGCTGTGCTAAGTGGAACTTTTGCAGCAGATAAATTTGGAGAAGGAATGTTTGCTAAATGGATAACTCTTGTTGCAGAACAAGATAGCTATCTAGACGCAGCTTTTGTTATGGCAAATGATAGCACAAAAGCTTTTTACAAAAATAAACTTAACGATCCTTCGATAGAAGAAGTTAATAAGATGAGAGAAATTGCAAAAAGCAAAGCCTTTACAGGTGAATTTGGAGTGGATAGTGTTACTTGGTTTAAAACAATCTCTACAAAAATTAATTTATTAAAGGAAGTTGATGATGAGATTTCTAAGCAGAATTCTCTCCTGCTTGGGCAATTAAAATCAGCTTCACAAATTAGAACAACTATAATACTCACAAGCTATACTATTTTTACTATTCTGATATTTATTATAATTTTAGTTATAAGCAGAGGGGTGAACAAAAGTGTTCAATCTAGCTTAGAAAAAATTGAATGCGTTTCCCGTGATTTAGATTTAACATGTGACATCATAGTCCCCGGTAAAGATGAAATATCACAAATTTCAAAAGCCATACATGTTATGATAATCGCATTTAAGCAGAGCGTAAATGATTCTATAGAAGTCGCCTCTTCAACCTCTTCTGAAAGTAGCAAGTTAAATGAAGTCGTAAATGAGTTGACTGTCAATAGCAAAATTACAGAAAGCAAAATAGCAAGTATTAATATTTTAGTATCTGAAGTCGGAAGCAGATTGGATAATGTTGAAGAATCTTCTATAACAGTAACTGAGGATTTAGAAAAAACATATAATGTCTTAGATGGATTTATAGGTAAACTAGACTTGGTAGTAAGCTCTATAGAAAGAGGGAGTATTCATCAGGAGGAATTAGCACATAAGGTTTCATCCTTAACCGAACAGGCTAAAAACATCAAAGAGGTTTTAAGCATTATCTCCGATATTGCGGAGCAGACAAATCTTCTGGCACTGAATGCCGCAATTGAAGCAGCTAGAGCCGGCGAACACGGAAGAGGATTTGCAGTTGTAGCAGATGAAGTGCGTAAACTGGCAGAGAGAACACAAAAAAGTTTAAGTGAGATAAGCGCAAATGTAAACCTCATCACGCAGAATGTTATAGAGATTTCTGGCGAAACCGATAAAACTTCACAAAATATGCACAACATTGCAGATTCAGCTCAGGAGCTAATCGCTTCCTCACAAGAAACAAAAAATAATTTATCTATTACACGAGACAAATCAACTGATGTTATGCACCAAAGTACATACATAGCTACAAAAACTAAAGAGCTAATCGCTGATATGGACGAAGTCATAGAGATAAGTTCTAAAAATACAAAACTAAGAGTGACGGTAGAAGATACTGCTAAAACACTCTCTTCAGATTCACAAAAACTTCAAAATACCCTGCATAAATTTAAAGTTTAATATTCAAAAACTCCTCTTCATTCCGTGCATGTCACGGTATGTGGAAACAGGGTTATTAAGTTAAAAAATATATTTCTAAATGGATTTAATATAATGAAGATTAGAAAGATTTAGCAAAGCTAAAGACCAAAAGGTCTTTAGCTTTATTTGCTAAGTGCTGCTTTTGAAGCTTCTGCAACTGCAGTAAATGCGGCTGCATCATTCATCGCCATATCAGCAAGAATTTTACGGTCAAGTTCGATACCAGATTTATGAAGTCCATTTATGAAAGTTGAATAGTTCATTCCATTTAAACGACAAGCAGCATTAATACGAACAATCCATAATTTACGGAATTCGCGTTTATTTTGCTTACGGTCACGGAACGCATAGTAGTATGAACGTTCAATTTGCTCTTTAGCTTTTCTGAAATGCTTACGGCGTCCGCTGTAAAAACCTTTCGCTAATTTTAATATCTTTTTGTGTCTTCTTCTACGAACAACACCTGTTTTTACTCTTGGCATATTTTTCCTTTTTCTTTACCCGTGATACTTTTTGTCTCAGAGGTGCCACAACTTTTGTGGTCTTGCCCAATTAAATAATTGGAGATTTATAATCAACTAAAATTAGTTAATCATAGCCTTTACATTTTTCTCATCTACTTTAGCAATCACTTTAGGTGCATTTTGCTTGCGACGAGTGCCTGCATCTTGTTTAGTTAGAATATGGCTTCTAAACGCTGTTCCGCGCTTAACAGTACCATTTTTCTTAACTTTAAAACGCTTTACAGCGCCTTTAACAGATTTCATTTTTGGCATCGATAACTCCTTTGTAAAATTCTCATTATAGAGGCGCGGATTATACCCGAATTATTATAAAATTTTGATACAATAGCTTTATGAATTCAATAAAACACATAGAAAATGCACTTGCAGAGTTAGATAAAGAGGTTCAAGAGATGTTGCTTGATTGGAGTATTCCGCTCAATGAAAAAGATAATTTAATGCTTCCGATTCTTCAGCAAAAAAGAGTTCTGACTCAAACGTTAGAAGATTTAACATATTTAAAGAATAATCCGCCAAAACCAAATCAGCCATGTGGAATTTCAAAATATAGGGAAGATTAAAAGAAACATTTTAAGAAAGAGTACTTCTCTCCAGATACCTGCGGCACATAACGGTTAAAGGTGTGCTGCTGTATTCCTACCCTGACACAATATCTCAAACTGCCATTGCACAGGTCTAAAGAGAAGCGATAGAATTATAGCCAAAAAAGCTAAAATTACAAAACTATTTTGATACAATTACAAATGCTATATATTATAACCGCACTCAAACCTGAAGCTCAAGCATTCATTGACAGATCCAAACTTCAAAAGAGTAAATTGGGTGATTTCAATATATTTACAAACAAAGATATAACTCTGATTGTGAGTGGTCTTGGCGTTAAAAATGCGGCACTTGCAACACAAACTCTCATCAATCACTTTGATATTACGGACTATGATGTCTATGTTAATGTCGGCATATGCGGGGCAAGTCAAAAGTATAAAATAGGCGAGCTTTTGCAGATAGATGCAATAAACTATAAAAACAAAACATACACACTCCATAAAGATAGTACAACAGCTATCGAGTGCCTCGATGAAGAGTCAAGTGAAGAGAAATATGAGATTGTTGACATGGAATCTTTTGGTTTTTATGACGCAGTCATTCACTCTCCTGCCATCAAGAGTAGCTATATTTTCAAGGTTGTATCCGACCATTTTGAACCTCATAAAGTTACAAAGGATGGCACAAAATCACTTATTTTCAATGTGATAGACGCTATCAACAATATAATTTTTACTAAGGCTAAATCTTGAAATTTATTATTCTACTTTTTCTGCTTCTTACCCATTCTCTTAGTGCAAACGATGGAAACAAAGAGGATATAAAACTTAAAAAGATGATAGGAAGAATGCTCATTGTAGGGTTTGAAGATGAAAAAATCGATAAAAAAAGTAAAATAGTAAAACAGATAAACGAGTATGAGTTGGGCGGTGTAATTCTTTTTGACCGTTTTTACAGCGACAAAACAAAAACTAAAAACATTAGCTCGCCAAAACAGCTTCAAGAGCTTACAGAAAAACTAAAATCACTCTCTGCTAAACCGCTTTTAATTTCGGTGGATCAAGAGGGAGGGAGGGTCGCAAGATTAAAACCCGCCTACGGATTTGATGAAATTCCATCCGCTCTCAAAGTATCCAAAGAGGGCACCCAACATGCCAAACAAACATATGCAAAAATGGCAAAAATGTTAAAAACAAACGGCATAAACTGCAACTTCGCCCCGATTGTTGACTTGGCGCTTAATCCAAAAAATAGCGTTATTGTAGGACTTGAACGCTCTTACGGAAGCTCACATGAGCAGGTAAGCAGTTACGCAAAGATTCTCTTAGATGCACAAAAAAGAGAAGGTGTCATAGGCGTGCTCAAACACTTCCCAGGACATGGCTCATCACTCGGAGATTCGCATCAAGGATATGTAGATATAAGTGATAGCTGGAGTAAAAAAGAGCTGGAACCCTATCAAACCCTTATAGATTCAAAAGATGTTGAGATGATAATGACGGCACATGTTTTCAACTCTCATTTAGATAAAAAGTACCCTGCCACACTCTCCTACAAAATCAATACAAAACTCCTAAGAGAGCAGATGAACTACAGGGGTGTCATAGTGAGCGATGACATGCAGATGAAGGCGATTTCTCAAAACTACTCCGTAAAAGAGAGTGTTGCGTTAGCGATTAATTCGGGCGTTGACATGCTTCTTTTTGGCAATCAGTTAGCTACCCAGGATATTGATGAACTTGTGGATGTGATACTGACACAGGTCAAAAGCGGAGAGATTCCAGAGGCGAGAATAAAAGAGTCAAACAAACGGATTGAGCAGATGTTCAAGAAGAGTACAAAAGAGTGAACAGCGCTTTTTCTTCTCTTGACTGGGTAATTTTTGCAGCCTACTTTTTAGTTCTCGGCGTCTCATCTATCATTTTAAGCCGTGTTAAAATCACCTCTTCAAGAGACTATTTTATCGGTTCAAACTCGATGCCGATGCTCGCCGTTGCCATCTCGGTACTGACCACATCTCAATCAGCCGCAACCTTTTTGGGAGTTCCGGAGTACTCCTATGCAAATAATTTCACCTTTATAGGGTTTTACTTTTCAGCACTGCTCGCTGTCATTTTTGTAGCCTTTGTACTTGTTCCGAAATTTTATGCAATGAAGGCTGTTACGGTCTATGAACTTTTGCAGATACGCTACGGAGAGAGTGCAAAGAAACAGGCAGGAGTTATGTTTTTAATAGGGCGGATTTTTGCCAGCGGAGCGAGACTCTATATAGGTTCCATCGCAATCAGCATGATACTTTTTGGAGATATTCTCTTTTTACATGTCGCTTTTTCCATCTCTCTTTTGATGTTAGGAGCTTTGGGCTACACCTACTTCGGCGGAATAAAGTCTATAATTATCAGCGATGTTATTCAGGGCATAGTTTATATCGGTGCGGCAATTGCAGTGATGATTTTTCTCTTCAATTCTCTCGAACATGTGAACATATTGGAGACACTCAATGCGCATGATAAGCTCAAATTTATAGACACATCCTTCGATGGAAAGTTCAATATTTTTGGTCTTTTTACGGGTGTATTACTTCTCAATATTGCTGCATTCGGTCTTGATCAAGATATGACGCAAAGGGTACTTTGTTGTGAAAATAAAAAAGAGGCGGCAAAATCGCTTATTCTCTCCATTCTGCTCACCATTCCTGTTGTTCTTGTTTTTTTAACCATCGGGGTTTTGCTCTATCTTTTCTACATGCAAGGCGCAGTTGCACAGAGTTTTGAAGGTGAAAAAATCACTATCTTCATGTACTACATTCTGAATGAAATGCCCGATGGCATGCGTGCAGTTGTCACAATCGGGGCGATTGCCGTAACACTCTCAAGCACAAACTCTGTTTTGGGTGCGATGGCATCCGTTGCGGTTGAGGATATTTATAAACCGTGGAAGCTAAAAAAAGGTTTCGTTGAGGAAATGCACTTTGTAAAAGCCTCAAGGGTTGCAGTGCTTTTCTTTGCTCTTGCTCTTTCGCTCATGGCTATGGCTAGTTACTTTTGGCAGAGATATAGCGACCTTTCACTCATCAGCTTTGCACTGGGCGTGATGGCTTTTGCCTACACAGGGCTTTTAGGGGTTTACTTTTCGGCGATTTTTACAAGCCGCGGAAATGCAAAAACAGTTCTATGGGCGTTGTCTGCAGGATTTTTGAGTGTTTTGGCTCTGCAACCCTACACTTTTGGGATTACAATGGATTTTTCTTGGCAGATAGTTATAGGGACAATTGTCGCATTTAGCGTAATGCAGTTAGGAGCAAATGATGAGTGAAAAATATATTGGGGTGATGAGCGGAACAAGCCTTGACGGCATTGATGTTGTACTTTGTGAAATTAATTCAAAAAGTTGCAGACTTCTTTTCTCCTCGGAATATCCTTTTGATAAAAAGCTCAAAGAGGATGTTTTACATGCAATCAATGCACCGATTACGCTTGAATTTATAGGTCATCTCGACACCCGTTTAGGCGAACTTTTTGCCAACGCAATCAACTCTTTTATAGAAGAAAAAAATCTCTCTCCTGATGAAGTAACTGCTATCGGCTTACATGGGCAAACGCTCTGGCATCAACCGGGTGGCGATTTTCCCTTTTCCATGCAACTTGGAAATCCGAATGTTCTCACTGCAAAAACCGGAATAAGTGTTGTCTGTGACTTTAGACGCAAAGACATCGCTAACGGCGGTCAAGGCGCACCGTTTGCCCCTGCATTTCATAAAGAAATTTTTAGCTCACTCGGGCGAAAAACAGCAGTCGTAAACATAGGCGGAATGGCAAATATCACATTTTTAGACGGCAAACTTCGAGGGTATGACACTGGGGTCGGCAATATTTTGATGGATTATTGGATGCAACAATGCAAAAATCTATCCTTTGATAAAAACGGAGAGTTTGCGGCATGTGGAAGTGTAAACGAAGAACTTTTGAATAGCTTTTTGAGTGATGAATATTTCCAAAAACTCCCTCCAAAAAGCACAGGAAGAGAGTATTTTAACGCAACTTGGCTCGCATCACATCTGCAGATTTTTCAAACTATAAATGACGAAGATATTCAAAGAACACTCTTAGAACTCACCGCAAAAAGTATCGCAAATGAGCTCACAAACACTCCAACAGATTTACTCATAGTCTGCGGTGGCGGAGCAAAAAATAGCTTCTTAATGCAAAGATTACAAGAACTTTGCAAAATAGAAGTGGCAAAAAGTGATGACTACGGAGTAAGCAGCGACTTCCTAGAAGCCATGGCATTTGCATGGTTGGCGTATAAAAGAGTGCATAATGAAAAAGTGGAACTAAGTTCTGTGACAGGAGCTAGGGAAAATTCAGTTTTGGGTGGAGTATATCTCTGATAGAGGACTTTTGATGGCAGAACTACTGAAAAATGTTTATACAAAAGAATATATACAAAATTTAGCTCTTAAAATCAAAGAGAACTATGAAAATTTTGATGATACAAATTTTATTAAATCTATCTTTCATGGCATATGGAATCAGTTGGAGCTTAAAGGGCGGATGCGACATATTGCCCTAAAATTGGGCGAATTTTTACCCTTTGCGTATGAAGAACAACTGGCTGTACTCAAATCTATTTCAAAAAATTTTCACTCCTATGAAGCAATGTTTTTTCAGGATTTTGTGGAAGTGTTTGGACTTAATGATTTTGAAAACTCGATGCGTGCTTTAGAAGTTTTTACCATTGAATCAAGCAGTGAATTTGCTGTACGACAATTTATTTTAAAGTATGAAGAACAAACTATGTATCAAATGAAAGTTTGGGCAAAAAGTCAAAATGAACATCTGCGAAGACTTGCATCTGAAGGGTGTCGTCCAAAACTTCCTTGGGCTATTGCACTTACAAAATTTAAAAAAAATCCTTCAAAAGTATTTGAGATAATAGAGCTTTTGAAAAATGACACAAGCCTTTATGTTAGAAAATCGGTAGCAAATAATCTTAATGATATTTCAAAAGACAACCCTGTTTTGGTACAGGAATTTGTCAAAAATAATCTCGGTGTATCAAAAGAGTTGGATTGGATTTGCAAACATGGCTCTCGAACTTTGCTAAAACAAGGGAACAAAACTATCTTCAAACTTTTTAATTTTGGAAAATCAGAGCATGTGAATATCATAAATTTCAGACATGATGAAGTAGTAAATTTAGAGGATGTGCTTACTTTTTCATTTGAACTCAGAGCAAAAGAGGCAATCGGCAATGTAAGGGTTGAATACTTGATCGAGTATCTCAAATCGAATAAAAATCATAATAAAAAAGTTTTTATGATAAGTCAAAATGAGATAAAATCATCGTCAAAAAGTTTTTTAAAAAAACAGAGTTTTAAAAATATGACAACACGAAAGTATTATGTTGGGAAACATTATATTTCCATTCTTATCAATGGAGAAGAAAAAGTAAGAAGCGAATTTTTACTGAAATTATAAAGGTTTAAAAATGGGAAAACAATATAAAAGTTTAACAGACGATGATAGAGAGTTTATAAAAGAACAAAAACTATTTTATATCGCTAGTTGTTCAGGTAAAGAGGTAAACCTTTCTCCAAAAGGGTATGACACACTAAGAGTAATAGATGAAAAAACTTTAGTGTTTTTAAACTACCCCGGAAGTGGAAATCGTACTTACTCAGATGCTCTAAATGATGGTGAATTTACTCTTGTTTTTAATGCTTACGAGGGCGTGGCAAAGATACTCAGACTTTTTTGTAAAGCAAAAGCTATCGAATCTCAAAGTGAAAAATTTTATGAATATGTTGAACTTTTTTCAGAAAAAGAGAGTATTGTAAGAGATTTTTTTGAGTTTAGTATCTATGCTGTGGAGTCTAGTTGTGGTGAATCAGTTCCGTTTATGGAGTACAAAAGCGACAGAAATGCACTAAGAGACTGGGCAGTAAGTATGGATGAAAAGGGTAATCTTAAAGAATATAAAGAGAAGCATTTTGTACCTGTTGATTTGAGAAGTATATAAATATGAACTTGAAGTTAGCAACTTCTGGATTGTGTCTGTCTCATCTTTGAGTTATACTTTTACAAAATTAAGTGAAGGTTTGTAAATGAGCTCTTTGTCTAACTTTGATTTATCAGATAATTATAGACATATAGAAAAAGCTATCCGTTATATCGATGACAACTTTAAAGACCAGCCCTCAATAGATGAAATTGCCAAAAATATTGGTATGAGCAAATTTCATTTTATCCGCATTTTTAAAGAGTATGTGGGTGTAACTCCAAAACAGTTTTTACACTCCGTCACACTCAATTATGCTAAAGAACATATTAAACAGTCAAAATCCATATTAGACAGCAGTCTGGACATAGGGCTTTCTAGTTCTAGTCGTCTGCATGAGCTTTTTGTAAATCTCATAGGCGTGACTCCAAAAGAATGGAGAGAAAAAGGTAAAGATGTTCTTATTACCTATGGTTACGGACGGACTCTTTTTGGTGAAGCTTTAATCGCATATACCGACAAAGGTATCTGTTATTTGGGATTTATCGACAACAACAAAGATCTGATATTTGGCAAATTTAAAGAGCTTTGGGAAAATGCAAACCTGCTTTATGATGATGCAAAAGCATGTGAATACCTAGAAAACATCTTTATTAAAAATAAAAAATACAACCTTTTGGTAAAAGGAACAAACTTTCAGGTAAATGTATGGAAGGCACTTTTAAATCTTCCAAACGGAGTAGTTGCAACTTATCAAGATATGGCAAATTTTCTTGATAAGCCAAAATCTGTTCGTGCAGTTGCAAGTGCTATTGGCAAAAATCATGTAGGCTATCTCATCCCCTGTCATCGTGTTATCGCAAAAAGTGGAGCGATGAGCGGATACAGATGGGGCATAGAGCGAAAAAAGATTCTCATCGCCTATGAATTAGCTTCCAAAGAGAACTTAACAAGTTACCGCGTAGCAACGACTGAGGAAATTCCAAAATTGTGTCAACTTTTGCATCAACTTTTTTCCCAAGAAGCTGAGTTTACACCCGATTGTGTACGACAGACAAAAGCGCTAAAAAAGATTATTGAAAACAAAGAGATTGGGGAGATATACATCGCATCCAAAGAAGATGAAATTGTTGGAATGGTCAACCTTTTGTACACAGTCTCTACGGCGTTGGGAGAGAGCGTTGCCATGCTTGAAGACATGATTATTGATGAGAAACACCGAGGAGAGGATATAGGTTCGGCTTTACTCGAATACGCCCTTACCTGCAGCAAAGAAAAAGGGATTCAAAGAATTACTCTTCTTACAGATGCGGATAATCTCTTGGCACACCGATTTTACGAAAGTATGGGATTTTCAAAATCAGCAATGATTCCATTTCGAATTCAACCGTAAAAAAAACCGTAGGAGTTATGATGATTATTTGGCAACATTCACCTCTTAAAGAGGTGAATGTTGGTGAGTGAGATGATAAACATTGTTGTGCTTATTTATAATATCTACCTATACATTTTGCAATATCGATTCTTATTACAGCAGTCGAGTTAATCATATTGGCAGATAACTCTTCCATGCTTCTACCTATGCTTGTGTCAGCAGATATGTCTTGGTTCTGTGTCCCATGTTTAATAATTTCTTTTGGTAAATTATAGTTCAGAAAATCATCAAAATCAATCCAAAAATTGCTCATTATGTCCTGTATTAGAGCAATATTTGGATTGCAAATAGCTATCAGGATAGATAAACTTTTACGAACTATTCACAAAGGATACATAATGAGTTTTATACATGAAGAGCGTTTATCGGTTGCAGATGCGGAAGTTTTCGCCATCATTGAAAATGAGTTTAACCGACAGTCAAAGCATTTGGAAATGATTGCGAGTGAGAACTTTACCTCTCCGGCCGTTATGGAAGCGATGGGGAGTGTTTTTACCAACAAATATGCAGAAGGGTACCCGAACAAACGATACTACGGAGGATGTCAATTTGCGGATGAGGTAGAACAGTTGGCGAAAGATAGACTTTGCAAAATTTTCGGATGTAGTTTTGCAAATGTACAACCCCATTCTGGCAGTCAAGCAAACGGAGCCGTTTATGCAGCGTTGCTGCAAGCCGGAGATAAACTGCTTGGAATGGATTTACGCCACGGAGGACATTTGACGCACGGTGCGAAACCCAGTTTTTCTGGGAAAAACTACCATTCGTTTACCTACGGTGTAGAGGCTGATGGCAGAATGAATTATACGAAGATTGCTCAGATTGCAGAAATTGTTAAGCCAAAGATTATTGTATGTGGGGCGAGTGCCTATTCGAGAGAGATTAATTTTAAAAAATTTCGTGATATCGCTGATTCGGTGGGTGCGATACTTTTTGCCGACATCGCTCATATCGCTGGATTGGTCGCGGCAGGAGAGCACATGAGTCCATTTCCGTATGCTGATGTCGTCACCTCCACAACACACAAAACACTCAGAGGACCTCGTGGCGGTATCATTATGACCAACCATGAAGAGATTGCCAAAAAAATCGACAGCGCTATCTTTCCCGGAACGCAAGGAGGACCGCTAGTGCATGTCATCGCCGCAAAAGCGGTGGCGTTTGGTGAAGTTTTACACCCTTCGTGGAAAGAATATGCTAAAGCGGTCAAAGCCAATGCAAAAGTTTTAGGCGATGTGTTGATACAAAGAGGTTATGAGCTTGTTAGCGGAGGAACCGATAACCATCTGATACTCGTATCACTGATAGACAAAGATTTTTCAGGTGAAGAGGCAAGCGTAGCATTAGAAAATGCCGGTATCACCGTTAACAAAAATACGATTCCATCAGATTCTCGCTCCTCTTCGTCTACTTCAGGAGTGCGCATAGGTTCTGCCGCATTGACAACATTGGGGATGAAGGAAGAAGAGTTTATTCTTATTGCACATAAAATCTGCGATGTTTTGGATGACATAAAAAACATCCCCTTTCAAGTGCAGATTAAAGAGGAACTTGAAATTCTTTTAAGAGGTTTTTTAGTTTATAATCATGCAACCTACTAATAAGTGTAACTTTATACAAGATATCGATATATTAAACCAGCAGCAAAACAAGATTCATATTGCCTACGAATCAATGAACCGGTTTACAATACGATTAAAAGCTTAATTTTACATTCTTAAATATAACTATTATCTCTATTTCTTAGAGTGTTCTTAATCCTATGGGTGCTATAAAATATACGAAAATTTATTTATAGGAGGATTCTTATGAAACGAGTTATCAGTATTTATAGCGAGAATAAAAATAGTGTTCAATACTATGTTCGTAATACAATGGAAAATTTCCATCCTCTTTCAAATGATGAAAAAGATTTACATCGTATTTTCGACTTTGAAAAAGCCGCTGAAATCATTTACTATGTCAATGCTTCTTTTGTTCAGTCCACTTCATCTATTGGCAGAAAATATAGAGATGAAAGTCGTAATAGAACTGATAAATCATTTTATTTTAAATGGGTAAGTTTTGAGGAAGAGTCTATTCATATTAGCAATCCGTATCTTCATCATGTTACAGGATTACCTACGCTTACGGCGGTAAAACGCGATAATGATGAGTATATTGTTGTTGATTTTGATTTGTTAAAACTTCTTGAGGAACTTCGCCTTATTGAGCATAACAGTGCTTTTGAGAGAGTAAATACCTATATCATGGGTGCCGGTGGAATACTGCTAGGAATCGTGTCTGTTTTTTTGATTCTTTATGGCGGGTATATATTTTTCCACATGCTAGTTTCTCAAAATTCAACGCAGAATGTAATGCATGAGATATTTACTTCCATTATCTCTATTACTATCGGACTTGCCATCTACGACTTGGCAAAAACCATTATAGAAAATGATATTCTTTTTAAAACATTTAACTATGGCACTGATTTGCAAAGTAAAACTTTAAGTAAATTTTTGACATCTATCATCATCGCTTTGTCAATCGAGTCGTTGCTGGCGGTATTTAAAATCGTTTTGGATGATTACAGCAAACTTATCAATGCTTTTTATTTAGTCATCGGGGTTACATTGCTGATTGTCGGAACAGGCATATATAACTGGCTTTCCCGTCAGAGTAAATAGTGTTGGTATTTAAATATTTCCACATGCCAATAAGGTTACAATGTTAAAAATGAATATATCATCTTTGACTGGAAAAATATATGTATAAATTTAGTAAATGGTTACAAACAACAGCGTATAAAAATCATAGTGTGACGGTGGCTTCGGCGGATGCTAGTTTTAGAAAGTACTATAGACTTTCGTTTGAAAATGAGACTATTTTGTTGATGGATTCTTCGCTTGAGAAACACTCATTATCTCCATTTTTGGATGTAACTTCGAGGCTTGTTGTGGCTGGGGTCAATGCTCCTTTGGTGTTGGAGCAAAACCTTGAAGAAGGTTTTTTGCTACTCAAAGATTTTGGAAATGTTCACTATTTGAATGTTTTAAATGACGATAATTATAAAACACTTTATAGCGATGCGATGGATACGATTGTGACAATGCAAAAGGCGGAAGTCGCAGGATTGCCACTTTATGACAAAAAATTTCTGCATGTGGAGATGGATTTGATGCGGGAGTGGTACTTAGAAAAACTGCTGAATTACACACTCTCACAAGCCCAAAAAGAGCTGATTCAAACTTCACTCGACACTATTTCGAATATTGTTCTTGCGCAGCCTCAAGATGTCTTTGTGCACCGCGACTTTCACTCACGAAATATCATGATCACGAGTGAAGATGAAATCGGTGTTATTGATTATCAAGATGCCATGAACGGGGCTATTACTTATGATTTAGTTTCACTTTTGAAGGATTGTTATATTGAATTTCCTAGAGAAGAAGTTGAAAAACTGGTTTTAGAATTTCGTGATAAAAAGAGACTGAAAACAGATGATAAAACTTTCATAAAGTGGTTTGATTTTATGGGCTTGCAGAGACATATCAAAGTACTTGGAATATTCTCACGCCTCTTTTTGCGTGATGGCAAAGACGGGTACCTCAAAGATATTCCGCTCACTCTCAAATATGTACTTGATACGGCTCTCAGATATGATGAGACAAAAGAGTTGGCAAAGTTTTTAAAAGAAATGCAATGAAAGCGATGATTTTGGCAGCCGGTCGGGGAGAGCGAATGCGTCCGCTCACGGATACTCTTCCCAAGCCTCTTTTGGAGGTTAAAGGTAAGCCTCTCATTGTCTGGCATGTAGAAAAACTAGCCTCTTGCGGATTTAAAGAGATTATTATAAATATCGCCCATTTGGGCTATAAAATTCCTGAGTTGCTAGGCGACGGGAGAGCTTGGGGTGTTGAGATAAAATACTCTGATGAGCAGAATGAAGGCGCACTGGAGAGCGGTGGCGGGATCATAAAAGCACTTCCTCTGCTGGGGAGCGAACCTTTCTTGGTAGTTAATGGTGATGTCTTTTGCGACTACGCATTTGATGCAAATTTTGAGCTTCAAGACAAACTCGCACATCTCATTCTAGTGCCCAATCCAGACCATAATCCGCAAGGAGATTTTGGTCTAAAAGAGTTTTCAGTTCTAAACAATTCCTTAACAAATTACACATTTTCCGGAATTGGGTACTATAATCCAGAAATTTTCGATAAAATATATTATGGGAAGCGGGCATTGGCTCCCATTATTCGTGACGCTATCGACAAAGAAAAGGTGAGTGGTGAGTTATATGACGGCATTTGGCACGACATAGGCACTCCGCAAAGACTTCAATTCATAAATAGGCAGGTCTGATATGATAAGAGTAATTTTACTACTGTTAATTACAACACAAATCTGGGCAAATCTCAAGAAATGTAATTTTGAAAACAGAAATTATAAAGAGATTTGCCAGAAAGTGGTTGTGAATGGAGTTTCTTCCGCTTATGCAAATGAGTTTCTCGTTACAAACTTTAACTCACAGAAGCCTGATGGAACCGGAATTAAAAACATGCCAAAGAAGCATGCCAAAGTTGATGCAAAAAACGGAAAAAAAGTTAAGAAAAAGTCATCCAAACATACGAGTGAAATCGTCGCCCACCTGCAGGAATACAAAGAAGTTTATGATTATGCTGAGAAAAAGTATGGCGTAAATCGTGAAATTGTCGCAATAATTTTGCTCAAAGAATCGAAACTCGGCAAAACAAAACTCACAAACAATGCTTTAACAGTTTTCAACTCTATGGCTACAAAAAAGAGTCCTGAGAACACAAAACAGACGGAGGTCGTTGATAGCGGCAAAACAAATTTGGTAAATATAATTACCTACTGCTATAAAAAGGGAATTGAGCCGGAGGAGTGTAACTTTCCTAGCTCTCACTCCGGAGCAGTCGGAATACCGCAGTTTATGCCGGAGAGTTTCAGCTACATTGCCGGTTATGAAACAAAAGTCGGTGATTTGACGAGAATGGAAGATGCTATAGTTTCAACAAGTAATTATCTCAACAAAAGAGGTTCATTTAAGAAACTGATAGATTGGGATAAAACACCAAAAATAGCAGAGACTGAGAAAGCTTGGAAAAAGTTTAGTGCAACTCATAAAAATAGCTCTTTTGTTTATGAGAAAAGCGAGAAAGAGAGTAAAGATTATAGCTACTTCAGAAGTGAAACCGGCGAAACAGCTTATGTCAAAGAGTATGCAAAAAAACTTATGAGCTTCAACAACTCTTCAGATTATGCTCTTGAAATTTTGAAACTTGCCTACAATGCGCACCTAGGGCTTAGCAAATCGTAGCTTTTAGAGTGTGAAACTCTTTAGGCTCCAAAATTTTAAAATCTTCAAAAGCATTTGCCGACTCGATGCAGACAAACTCTTTGTAGGCATCGTCTCGCATTCCGCTCATTCTTTTGCATTTTTCAATCCATGGATTCCAAACTACAACAGAGGACGAACCCTCATTTTTAATGCGTATGGTACAGTTTTTGTCAATAAGTAAAATCTCGCTCTCTACCTCTTGAAAAACGCAATCAAACTCTCCACTAAATGTAATGTCACCCTTTTGCACATGGTGCTTATCTGTAAGGGCGTCTAAATAAGGTTTATCACTCAGCCCTCCAATTGCTACATTTGAGATATCGGATATTTGAAAATAGGTGTGGAACGCCTGCGTAATTATAAAGGGTTTATCATCAAGATTTGTGGTTATAAGTTCCATAACTAATGTCTCAGATATTGTCACTTTCAGCTCTAATAAAAAGCTGTAATTCCAAAGTTCTCTGCTCTCTTGTGTATCCTTGAGTGTAAATATAATTTGTGTTGTTTTTTTATCTATCTCTCTGTAATTTTCTACTCTCCACATGCAGACTCTCGCAAACCCATGTTGCGGTAACTCTGGATTATTCATCCCAAAAGAGGGCCAGCAGATTGGCACACCGCCCCTAATTGCTTTGCCTGTCTCAAAATCGCTCGTATCGCTGAGCCACAAAATCGGCTCCTCATTGATGCGTGCAAAGTGAAAAACATGTGCACCTTGGAGCGCAATTCTCACCCTTGCAGAACTGTTGCTCACCTCTACATACTCAAACCCGTTTTCAAATTTTTTAAACTCTACCATGTCAGCTCCACGAGCTCATTTTGTGCCATTTGAAAGCATACATAAATATAAAGAGATAGCTGACTACGCCAATAAGATAGGTGAACTGCATGTCTCCGCTCAGTTGGGAAATTTTTCCAAATAAAAGCGGGAGAACTGCCCCTCCGGCTATTGCCATAATGAGGAGGGCGCTTCCTTGTGCAGTATATTTTCCTAAGCCTTCGAGTGCTAAGGGCCAGATAGTCGGCCAAACGAGGGCATTTGCAAAGCCCAAAAGTGCCACAAAAGCCACACTGTTTGGAAGAGTGGGAATTCCGCTCCATCCCCATAAAATTTCTGAAACCTCACTGCTGCTGCTTGAGCTAAAAGCGACTCCCAGCAAAAATAAAATTCCAAAAATAGCAGAACCCATTAATGCCGTTTTTTGTGAGAGAAATTTGGGTATAAATAAAACCCCGATGAGATAACCGGAAACCATAAAAGCCATAGTGTAGGAGGTGAGAGCCGTCGCATTTTCTACTCCTAAACTCTGCCCGTAAAGCCCTATTGTATCACCTGCAATGACTTCTATGCCTACATAAAAAAAGAGTGCTGCTGCACCTAAAATTACCCGTGGAAAGTGAAAGATGCTCTCTTTATCTTCATGCTCCTCATGGCACTCAAGTTCTGGAAGCGATGAAAACTTTATCAAAAGAATCAGAAAACTAAGTACAACTGCCATAAGAAGATAGGGCACAATCAATCTATGTGCCAAGGCTTCAATATCTGCTGCTGAAAGTTCAACATACAAAAGATTTGGAATATCGGAGAGAATCAGAGCCGTAAAAACTAAAGGAACCAAAACCCCGGCACTCTTGTTTATAAGCCCCATAATGCTTATTCGCATGGCAGCACTCTCTATTGGACCTGTCAAAACCACATAAGGGTTTGAAGCAGTTTGTAGCGTTGTGAGTCCTGTTCCGAGAGTAAAAAGTGCCAACAAAAAGAGTGCATAGTTTGCGCCCAAAGCAGCAGGAATAAAGAGGAGACTCCCAATGACCATTATGCCCAAACCGATTGCCATCGCATTTTTGTATCCCATTTTTTCTAAAACAAAGGACATCGGCAGGGCCATAACAGTGTATGCTATGTAAAAAGCGAAGGTAACAAAGAGCGATTGAAACTCTGTTAAATCGCATATAACATTTAAAAAGGGTATTAACGAACCATTGAGCCATGTGACAAAACCGAATATAAAAAAGAGCGTACCGATAATAACCATCGGCAGGATTGTTGACTTTTCGCTCAAACTATACTCCTTCTAAATATTTAGCCACGCCGTCTTCATCGTTTGTGTGTGGCAGAACAATATCGGCAAACTTTTTCACCTCTTCTTGGGCATTTGCCACAGCTACCGCAGTTTGTGCCAACTCAAACATTCCCAAATCATTGAAGTTATCTCCAAAAACCGTAAGATTTGTGAGCTCAAAATTGCTCTGCTCGCTTACGCTCAAAATACCATGCGACTTATCCGCATTTTTATGTAGAACTGTCAAAAAGTAACATCCAACATACGCCTCGGGTGCCAAAATAAACTTGAGAGTATCACCAAACATCTGCTTTAAATGTTTTTCAAGATTTCGTAATAACTGCTCTTCTCCCATGTAAACAATCTTAAAGTTGTCACGCATCGCTCTGAGATTTTGGCACTCTTGAAGGTTGTCATCCTGAGAGTATCTAGTTAAAACACTCTTTTGATGCTCATTTAAAATAGAAGAGTAAAGGAAAGCTTCATTCAGATTTTGGTCAGCCAAAGCCAAAACAAAAGGGTAAATTCCAAACTTGCCGCCCTCGTCTATAATGGTGTCTGCAACCTCTTGCGTTATAAACTTTGTCTCTATTATCTTTCCCTCTATCGTAGCAATTAATGCACCGTCAAGAAGAATCATAGGAGTATTTACATGGATGCCCCTTAAAAACTGCACTGTTTTTTTATAAGTTCTGGCAGTTGCAACACTAAGCAGTGCGGAGTCCGCTTTTGCATTCCAAATAGTTTTAGTATAATCGCTTAGAGATAAATCATTTCTCAAAAATGTGTGGTCAAGGTCTGTTATGTATATGTTTTTCATGTTGAAAGTATATCTAAAGTATAATGCGTAAGAAGTAATTTTTTATAAGGTTTTAGAGTGAAAACAGCAGTAGTTACGGGTGCTAGCAGCGGCATGGGAAGAGAAATTTCTTTGCGACTTTTGTCGCTTGGATATAGAGTTATCGGTATCAGCAGAAGCGTAAAGAAAGAGTCGTTTGAGAGTGAAAATTTTACTCCGTTGCAAGCAGATTTATCGGATGAAGTTTCAACACTTTTAGCATGTGACGCTCTGAAAAAAGAGAGTGTTTGCATGCTCATCAACTGCGCCGGATTCGGTAAGTTTGAACCGCATGAGGAGCTAAGTACAAGAATTATCTCCGACATGACCTTTTTAAATCTAACTGCGCCGATGCTTCTTACAAATGCACTTTTAAGAGATTTGAAACAAAACTGTGGCTATCTCATCAATATCAACTCTATTGAAGCGATAAGAGCGAGTAAATTTGCCGGTGTTTACAGCGCAACAAAGGCTGGATTAAAAGCATTTAGTGATTCTCTCTTTGAAGAGACAAGAAAAAGCGGACTCAGCATAAGCAATATAAATCCCGACATGACTGAGACCGCATTTTATAATGAACTCAGATTTGAAACAAGTATTAAAGAGGAGGAGAAACTCTTGGTCTCAGATATTGCCGACGCGGTAGAACATATAATTAGCATGAGAAAGGGTGCAGTTGTGAGCGACTATACCATCAGAAGTTTAAATTTCGGGATTTCTAAAAAAAAGCTATGACATCATGTCAAGGTTACGTGATGTCGGAATATCGGTTGAGCGTAAGAATTGCAGGTTTTTTTGAATCTGATTCATAGATTTGAGCACCTCATCTTTTAATCCGCTAAATGTTCGACGAGCTTCTTCCAAAAGATAGATTGCCTCTTCTATTTCTGTTTTTTCTGTAAGCTCTGGAATAGCATCCAAAAGCTTATCTAACGACTCTGCATTCTTCTCTATTATGGCTATTTTAAGTTTAGTTAGCCACATTCGTGCTTTCTCGCCATGCGTCTAAAAGACCTTTAAATACATTACTTACTTCGTCAATCTTTGTTACATCGTTTGTAAATCCCGCACTGTTCAAAAGCTGTATCTCATAATTATAAAGACCTTCCAAATACTCGGCCACTCTGCCCTGAGAAATATCTAAAATGGAAATAAGCTCTGTAATAATTGAAATAGAACGGTTTATCCAATAGACTCTTTTTTCAATGTTTTCATCTTTGATTGATTTTTTTGCCTGCGCATTAAAACGAAGAACACCCTCATATAACATTTCTATAAGTTTAGCCGGAGATTCTATTCCAAGATTGTTTTGCGCGTAAATATCATGAGCTACATTGCCATACATTTGGGACCCTTTTTTATTGTTTTGATTAGATTTATTCATGCCATGTACATCGACATCTAAACCTTTTTCTTTAGCTTTCTTTTACTAAAACTTTAATTACTAGAACTGTTAGAATTAGCCATCTGCGTAAACATAGATGATGCTGAATTAATCTTGCTGATAATCGAATCATAAGCAGTATACTGTTTTTTCATTATCGCATATCTATCATCTAATCTTTTTGTTTCCGAGGTTTTTCTAGTTTCTAATGTTTTAATTTTATCCGTTATCGAAGTTTTTAACTGATCTAGAGTGTTGTTAAAATTAGTATATCCCTCTATTTGTGTAGCATATGCATCAAATGCTCCGGTCACTTCAACCGTGCTTGCATCTGCATTTGTAAAAGTTCCACCTGCGAAAAATGCCTCAACATTTGCAGCACTTGCATCCATCTTCGCCCCAAAAGTAGTTTTATTCAGAGACAGTTTTCCGCTTTTATCTACATCAAACCCATAATCATTCATCGTTCCGGAAGTGCCGCTGATAGAAGCAAACATATCAGAAACTACTCTGCTCATGCCCTTTATGGTGCTCTCACTTGCAAATATACCTCTTACTTTAGAGTCTGTACTTTGCTTAGTCACCTTACCGAGTTCTGTAATCGTTTCATTATACTTGCTTACAAAACTATCCATCTTAGTTAAGATTGTATCACGATTTTGTTGCACGCTTACACTCGATGTCCCGACCTCTTTTAGAGTTATTTTTAGCCCCGTTATTAAGTCATCTACCGTATTGCTCTGCCGCGTTATCGCCTGCCCATTAAATTTTAGGTTTGCCGCAACACCCGTTTGAATCGGAGCCCCGTCAAAAGCAGTAGTCAGGGCGGTAGAAGCAGCAGGTGAAAGATTACCTGTAGTGTCTGTCATTGTAATATTTTGCGTTGTACCTGTGCCTACCGAACTTATAAAAAGACGATAGTCACCGCTAGCTATCTGAACTACCGTTGCATCCACTTTATCGCCGGCAGCATCATTGATAAGCTTTTTAAAACCATCCAAAGTTGTCGTTGCATCATAAGCTATAGCAAAATTTTGTCCATCAATATTCATGT
Source organism: Helicobacteraceae bacterium (assembly GCA_947498025.1). Classification (GTDB taxonomy): domain Bacteria; phylum Campylobacterota; class Campylobacteria; order Campylobacterales; family Sulfurimonadaceae; genus Sulfurimonas. The sequence goes on along the minus strand of CANMJR010000015.1, from coordinate 20,719 downwards.
TCATACTCCCCGCACCGGTTGCGATGGTAGTTGTATTGGATGCAAACGAACCCGATTGTTCTATCTGTTTTGTAGCCAAATTTACAACTTCCAAGCTAAAATCCTGAAGATCGGTATTTGCACTAGTAGTAACAGCCACAGAAGTACCTGTAACTACAGATTTTCTCTCATCATAAAGAGTTTGGCTTTTAATCTCAGTAAGACTATCTATAAGATTTTTCATACTAGCCTTGACGGTTTCCAAGACGCCTTTTTTATCACCCTCGTTCGCTATATTTAAAGTCACGGGCGTAACAAACTTAGCATCGTCAGCCTTTCTTAACTGGTCTAAAACATCCTGTGTTAAAATACTTGAACCCACGCCAAGTGAACTGATACCCATAATAAATCCTTTTTCTCATAACTATTATTTTTATTAAATATTATATCGGTAAATTTCATTAATTTTTGAATAACATGCAAAAATTTAATGGTACTTAATTTGCTACTATCAGATATACAAATACTATTTTTTATAAGAGAGCTATCGTGAATATATTACATTTAATTGGTAGAAACAGAGAGCTTTTTTATGATGATATGAAAACAAAGGAAAAAGAGCTTTTCTCGGTTGTCTCTTCATCCACTTTTTTAGTCATCGGCGGTGCAGGAACTATCGGGCAGGCAGTTACTAAAGAGATATTTAAACGAAACCCGAAAAAGCTCCATGTTGTTGATATTTCTGAGAACAACATGGTCGAATTGGTGCGTGACATACGAAGCTCAATCGGTTATATTGACGGAGATTTTGCCACTTTCGCACTTGATGTTGGAAGTGTTGAATATGACGCTTTTATAAAAGGTGACGGCAAATATGACTTTGTCTTAAACCTCTCGGCACTTAAACATGTAAGAAGCGAAAAAGATGCTTTTACTCTGATGCGGATGATTGATGTAAATATTTTCAACACAGATAAAACTCTGCAACACTCCATAAACAATGGCACTAAAAAATATTTTTGTGTAAGCACGGACAAAGCCGCAAACCCCGTAAACATGATGGGTGCAAGTAAAAGAATCATGGAGATGTTTTTGATGCGTCGCTCTTTGCAAATTAACATCTCAACCGCCAGATTTGCCAATGTCGCCTTTAGTGACGGCTCGCTTCTGCATAGCTTCAATCAGCGCATTCAAAAAAGACAGCCGATTGTCGCACCAAACGATATAAAACGCTACTTTATAACCCCTCAGGAGAGCGGAGAGTTATGCCTGATGAGCTGCATTTTTGGACAAAACCGTGATATATTTTTTCCAAAACTCGACGATAGCCTGCACCTTATCTCATTTGCCGACATAGCAGTTCAGTATTTAAAAGATTTGGGATATGAGCCTTATTTGTGCAAAGACGAGGATGAAGCGAGAGAGCTTTGTCACACACTGCCCGATGAAAAAAAATGGCCTTGTTTGTTTACTTCGAGTGATACAACAGGCGAAAAAGATTTTGAAGAGTTTTTTACAGAAAAAGAGGTTTTGGATATGGACAGATTTGAGTCCATCGGAGTTATAAAAAACGAAGCTGTTTTTAATGAAGAGAAGCTCAATGATTTTCAAGATACGATGCATTACTATAAACGAATCCTTGAATGGACAAAAGAGGATATTGTACGAGAATTTTTCGCTCTAATTCCGAACTTCGGGCATGTGGAAACCGGCAAATATCTTGATGGAAAGATGTAAGATGCAAAAAATAGTAGATTTCATTCAAAAAACTTTTAACACCAAAGAGTTTATTCCCCTGCATGAACCCCGTTTTTTTGGGAATGAAAAGAAGTATCTCAACGACTGCATCGACTCTACTTTTGTCTCAAGTGTGGGGAAATTTGTGGATAGTTTTGAAAAAGAGTTTGCCCTCAAAGTAGGCTCAAAATATGCAGTTGCTACGGTAAACGGCACGGCAGCATTGCACATTGCACTCATTTTGGCAGGTGTGGAACATGGCGATGAAGTGATAACGCAGCCGCTCACTTTTATAGCCACATGCAACGCCATAAGCTACTGCGGTGCAAAACCGGTTTTTGTGGATGTGGATTTGGATACGATGGGGTTAAGCCCTGCTTCTTTAGAGAATTTTTTGAAAATGCATGGCGAAATTAGAGATAATAAATGTATCAATAAAACGACAGGCAAAACCATAAAAGCGTGTGTGCCGATGCACACTTTCGGTCATCCATGCCGCATTGAGCAAATCAAAAATATCTGCGACACTTGGCATATCGAACTGATTGAAGACGCGGCGGAGAGCCTTGGTAGCTACTATAAAAAGAAGCACACAGGCACTTTCGGCAAGCTTGGGGCTTTTAGTTTTAACGGCAATAAAATCATCACTTCAGGCGGCGGCGGAGTGATAGTTACCGATGATGAACTCTTGGCAAAAAGAGCAAAACATCTCACGACAACCGCAAAAATTCCACATGCCTATGAGTTTGTTCATGATGCAATCGGTTACAACTACCGCATGCCGAATCTAAACGCCGCACTGCTTGTTGCTCAACTTGAACAACTGGATAGTTTTTTAGAAAATAAAAGAGCTCTATCATGTGAATATGCGGAGTTTTTCAGAAAATCTGCCGATATAAAATTTATAGAAGAGCCAAAAGATGCACAGTCAAACTACTGGCTTCAGGCAGTTCTGCTCAAAGATAAAAAAGAGAGAGATGCATTTTTGAAGTTTACGAACAAAAAAGGCGTTATGACACGCCCAATCTGGCGGCTTATGAATGAGCTTGAGATGTTTAAAACATGTCAATATTTTGATTTAAGTAACTCAAAATATTTAGAAGAGAAAGTTGTGAATATCCCTAGCAGTGTGAGGATATAATGGAAGAGATTTTACTCATCGGCGGCGGCGGTCACTGCAAAAGCGTTATTGATGTGATTGAACAGGAAAAAAGATACAAAATTGCCGGAGTAATCGATAAAAGAGAGCTTATAGGCAGCGAAGTTTTGGGCTATAAAATCATCGGTTGCGACGAAGATTTGAAAGATTTAAGACAAAAATTTTCACATGCAATCATCACTGTCGGGCATATAAAATCGAACGAAATAAGAGTAAAACTTTTTCAACTTTTAAAAGAGTTGAATTTCCACATGCCGACTATTATCTCACCTTTGGCGTATGTCTCAAAACATGCATTTGTGGATGAAGGAAGCGTGATTATGCACCATGTTCTTATAAATCCACATGCCAAAGTCGGCAAAAACTGTATTATAAATTCTAAGGCTTTGATTGAACATGACGCGGTTATTGAAGATTTCGTTCATATCTCCACGGGTGCGATTATAAACGGCGGAGCAACCGTAAAAGAGAACAGTTTTTTTGGAAGCGGCGCGGTGATGCGGGAGTATGCTACGGCGCATGGATTTATAAAAGCGGGGAGTGTTCTGAAATGAAAAGAGTGTTTATCATTGCAGAGGCAGGAGTGAACCATAACGGCAGCACCGAGTTAGCCAAAAAACTCATCGATGTAGCAGCTCTTGCCGGTGCGGATGCCGTAAAATTTCAGACTTTTAAAACAGAAAATCTTGTGAGCAAAACAGCGCAGAAAGCCGAGTACCAAAAAAGTACAACAGATGCGAATGAGAGCCAGTTTGAGATGATAAAAAAGCTGGAACTGGGCGTTTCAACACACCATGAACTGATGGCCTACTGCGAAGAAAAAAATATAATGTTTCTCTCCACCCCCTTTGATTTGGACAGTGTGGATTTGCTTCATAATTTGGGATTAAAGATATTTAAAATTCCAAGCGGAGAAATAACAAACCTCCCTTATTTACGAAAAATCGGCGCTTTGAATAAAAAAGTGATTTTATCAACAGGTATGGCAAATATGGATGAGATTGCGGACGCTCTGGCTATACTAACCTACTCTGGCACAAAGAAAGAGAATATTACCGTGCTTCATGCAAACACGGAGTACCCGACCCCGATGGAGGATGTGAATCTTAACGCAATGGTAACCATAAGAGATACTCTAGGCGTGGCATGCGGATACAGCGACCATACTTTGGGAATAGAGGTCGATATTGCCGCGGTTGCACTCGGTGCGGAGTGCATCGAAAAACATTTTACCCTCGACAACACCATGGAAGGTCCCGACCATAAAGCCTCTCTCGAACCGCATGAACTGATAGCCATGGTCAAAGCAATCCGAAATATAGAAAAAGCTCTAGGCAGCGGCATAAAAACTCCAAGTAAGAGCGAGAGCAAAAATATAAATATCTCAAGAAAATCAATTGTCGCAAAAAAAGAGATAAAAAAGGGCGAGATTTTCAGCGAAGAAAATATAACGGTAAAAAGACCGGGAACCGGAATAAGTCCAATGAAATGGGATGAGATAATCGGTAAAGTTGCTTCAAAAGATTATAGAGAAGATGAGCTGATATGAGAAAAATATGCGTAATAACCTCAACAAGAGCGGATTATGGGTTATTAGAGCCTTTGATAGAACAGATAGAGAGTGACAAAGATTTAACGCTTCAGCTTATTGTGACCGGAACGCACCTCTCACAGGAGTTTGGAAATACTTATGAAGAGATAGAAAAAAAGTTTAAAATCGACAAGAAGATTGGTATGGATTTGTCAAAAGACACACCTATCGTCATCTCTGAGTCTATGGCAAAACTCCAAGCAGATATGAGTGCCGCGTTTGTAGAGCTTCAGCCCGATATTGTCGTAATACTCGGCGACAGGTATGAGATGCTTTCAGTCGCCATCTCCGCCATGCTGCTCAATATTCCCATAGCGCATATCCATGGCGGCGAGAGTACGGAGGGGGCGCAGGATGAAGCTATCCGGCACTCTATAACCAAAATGTCCCACATCCATTTTTGTGCGACTAGAATCTACAGAGAGAGAATCATTCAGCTCGGAGAGAATCCGCAAACTGTGCATAATGTCGGCTCGCTCGGTGTTGAAAACATCAAAAATACGAAGCTGCTATCAAAAGACGTCTTTGAGGAAGCTATCGGTTTTAAGTTGGGCAAAAAGAACCTGCTGATAACTTTTCATCCGACTACGCTCGAGTCTCAAAACTCCGCAGAGCCGTTTCAAGAGATATTGGATGCGCTTGATTTGCTCGAAGATACGATTCTTATTTTTACAAAAGCAAATGCAGACACGAACGGAAAAACAATAAACAGCATGATTGACGCCTATGTTTCAGAGCACCCGTTCCGCGCCACATGCCACACCTCTTTAGGACAGCTCAGATATTTGAGTGCCCTGCAATTTATGGACGGAGTTGTCGGAAACAGCTCAAGCGGAATTATAGAAGCACCGAGTTTTAACATAGCCACTATCAATATCGGGGATAGACAAAAGGGGCGGGAGAGAGCAAAAAGCATAATAGATGTGAGTGCTTCAAAAAAGGAGATACTCCATGCAATTCACTCTATCTACACACCCGAATTTAAAAGTATTCTCAAAGAAAATGTAAATCCCTATCAGGGAAGAGATACAAGCTATAAGATAAAAGAGCTTCTCAAATCAACAGAGCTTACAAACCTGCTCAAAAAATCATTCTACAACCTTACGCCAAAAATAAACAGGGTTTTGGTTGTTTCAGTCCATCCCGACGATGAAACGCTGGGATGCGGCGGTACACTCCTAAAATATAAAGATGCAGGAGATGAAACGCACTGGCTCATCTGCACACATGTCAACAACAACAGAGAGTTCTCAGCCGTTCGCGACGAGGAGATTAAAGAGGTTTCAAAGAGTTATCAATTTGATTCGGTTACAAATTTAATGCTCGATACCATGCGGGTGGACGAGTACAGTATGAGTGAGCTTGTGCAAAAAATTTCGCAGGTTATCAAAGATGTAGAACCAACTATAATCTATCTGCCCTTCAGAGGCGATGTGCATAGCGACCACAGAGTAATCTTTGATGCCACATACAGCTGTACAAAATCTTTTCGGTACCCCTTTATAGAAAAGCTCTACATGATGGAGACTCTGAGCGAAACGGAGTTTGCTCCGGTCTTTAAAGATGATATTTTTATACCTAACATGTTTGTAAATATAGACAAATATATCGATAGAAAAATAGATATAATGAAAATATATAAAAGCGAGATTCAAGAACCCCCTTTTCCGAGAAGCACGACAAATATCAGAGCATTGGCAACTTTTAGAGGTGCTTCTTCGGGTTGTAAACATGCGGAGAGTTTTATGCTCTTAAAAGAGATAAGCAAAGGATAGTTATGCAGGAAATCGAAGAAAAAGCACTCCAAACTTACAACGAAAATATACTCTTTTTACAGATGTACCATCCGAGTGTCTTTCATAAATTAACGGCTTTTGAGAATGCTATCAATAATGGATACCATCAAGAGAGATACTCTCTGGAGTACAAAGACGGATATTTTGATGTTATGGATATGGAGTCCAAAAAGTGGTTTTATGACACAAACAGCACCCAGCATGCAAAGGAGATTACTAAATTAATCAACTTTAATAAAAAAGATAATGTCTATGAGACTTACCTCCACTTTGATATTAATGAGGAAAATGTTGCTATGCAGGAAGATGCGAGTACTGAAGAGAGTGCCCTCTCCGCCTCTGCGCATCTGTTACACTACTCAAATAAATATGCAAATCATCAAAATACATCTATGAAAAAGATATACAAATTTATTTTTATCGGAACGGGTCTTGGGCTGCATATTGAAGCAATTCACCAAAAAGTTCAGTCCGTTGCGTACTATATAGTAGAAGATGATTTAGAGCTATTCAAACTCTCGCTTTTTGTTACAAACTATAGCAAAATACATGCGGGCGGTTCAGAAATACTATTTTCAATATTTGATGATGCAAATGAGTTTCAGCAAAATACACAAAAGTTTTTAGAAACACTCTTTATTTACAATCATTATATAAAATTTCTCAATTTATCTGTAAATGACGAAAAAAAATTAAAAGCAATTCAAGAGATTATTGTCTCTCAGGGCTATCTTTCATTTAATTTTGCTGTCATGACCAAAAGCTTTTTACGACCCTTGGATTACCTTAAATGCGGCTATCCAATTTTGAATTTAAATAGCTTATCCAACAAACAACTTATCAAAAACAAGCCTGTTTTACTCCTCGGTGCCGGTCCGTCTTTAGGCAGAAACATAGATTGGGTCAAAAAAAATCAGGATAAATTCATAATTATATCCATCAGTACAATACTCTACGAATTAGAAAAGCACAACATAAAACCGGACATCATAACGCATATACATGGGGATTATCAAGCATTGCCACACATACAAAAGGTAAAAGATATCTCCTTTTTTGACAAATCGATTGCCATTTTTGCAAGTATGGCTTTTATGGAGTTTACGGAACATTTCAAGAAAGAGAATGTTTTTATCTTTGAAAACAACAGCGGCTATAAAGATAATTTCGGAAATTTAGTCACCGAAAATGTTGGTTCTACCTCCTATAAATTACTATTGCAACTCCAAGTCGAAGAGTTTTATATGCTCGGCATTGACTTTGCCCTTGACCAAGAGACGGGTGCAACGCATATAGAGTCGCATGAACACCTTAAAACAGCAAAACTTGAAGAAGATGAAAACCTTGGAGGAGCTTTAGATTATGAGATGGCGGTTGTAAAAGTGCCCGGTAATTTTTTGGATGAAGTCTATTCAACAATTCTTTATAGAAATCAAACCTTTGAACTTAGCAAAATTTATCACTCCTTTGCAACTATGCATACAAAGAAAATCTACAATTTGAGCAATGGCGCGTATATAGAAAATACACTCCCTTTAAGAGTGGAGGATAGAGACTATTCTAAATTTGAATGTATCGATAAAGATTTGTTCCATGATGCACTTAAATCTCTTCTTCGTGAGAATTCAGAAAATTTTTTGACTGCAAACGAACTTCATAGGATTCAAACAGATATAGAAGAGTGCGATATAAAAATCAATATTTTAAATGCGTTTAAAAAGAAAAATCATCAAGATTTAGACTCTTACCAAGGCAATGTTTTAAGGATGTTTCAAGCATGTTTGAGCTCTCAAAAAGGTGTAGAGAATCAGGACTTACCGCATATTTTAACGCTCTATTTTCAGTTTACTTCAGGGTATATTTTTGATATTATCAATACAAAAGAGATAAAGAATCCAAAAAAATTAATGAAAGATTTGAATAAACTCTTTATTGGGCAACTCACAAAAATCATTACACACTACAAAGAGAGACTTCAAGAGTATGTAGATTTTACAGATAGTAATAAAAGTGCTCAAGGATGAACTTAACCTCCATCCATCAACCATCTTATCTCCCATGGCAGGGGTTATTAAACAAGATACAGAAAAGCAAAAAATTCATAGTCATGGACGGGGTGCAGTTTTTGGACGGCGGGTATCAAAACAGAAACATCTTTTTAGATAAAAATTTGAATGTTCACATGCTCACAATTGCTGTTGAGAAGAAAAATTACTTTGACAAAACCATAAAAGAGATGCGTATCGCAGACAAAAGATGGCAAAAAAAACATCTCAGATTTTTAATGCAAAACTACAATAGACACCCTTATTTTGGAGAAATTTTAGAGGAGGTTGAGCCTCTCTATACAAAAGAGTATAACTTTCTGTCGGATGTTCTCATAGACTCCATGACGCTTTGTTGTAAACTCTTTAAGATAGAGACGCAAATCATTTTGCAATCGGATTTACTCTATAACAAAGAGAGTAAAAAGAGTGATTTGATTTTTGAGCTGCTAAAATGCAGTAATTCAAAAAATTATCTCTCAGGAGTGGGAGCAAAAAGCTATCAAAGTGAAGAAGAGTTTGAACAAAATAGTATTAAACTCTTTTATCAGGATTTTAAACAAATGCCGTATGAGCAGTATAAAAACAGCTCATTTACAGAGGGTTTATCCTCTTTGGACTTGCTTTTTAATGTCGGCAAGAATTTGGCTCACAACTACATATAGGTGCAAAACATGGATGATTTACAGACTATAGAAAACTTTTTTAATGAAAAAACCCGGCTAAACGGCTACAGCATCAAATCCCTCGATTGGGGAAGCAAAAGAACGCAGCAGATTCGGTTTCATATCTTTAGCGAGATTGCTTCGCTAGAGAACAAATCCGTACTTGATGTCGGTTGTGGATTTGGAGATTTTTTTGATTTTTTAAACACTACTCTGGGATTAAATGTCAGATATACTGGCGTTGACATCTCGTCAAAAATTGTTGCACAGGCAAAAGAAAGACATCCTGTGCTCAATATTTTAAAACTTGATATATTGAGTGAAAAGATAGACAAACATGACTATGTTTTTGGCTCCGGCATTCACAATATAAAGGTTGAAAAAAACGATGAACTTTTGGAGAGAGTGCTTGCTAAAATGTTTGAACTTTGCAACTTCGGCGTTGCAACGAACATGATAAACAAAACATACGAAAACTCTTTAGCAGAACATATTTACGGTTATGAACTCTCAAAAGTGATGGAGATGACAAAAAAACTCACACCTTTTAGTGTTGTACGCCAAGACTACCTTCCAAACGATTTTACACTCTATTTATATAAGCACGACTGGGCAACAAGAAGCGGCTATGAAGAGAAATAGAATCCTTTTTTTTAGCGGAAACCGTGCAGAGTTCGGGTATCTTCTGCCTTTTTTAATAGAGCTGAATACGCACCATGCAATCGACTTCATCATCTCCGGCACCCATCTGCTCCCGCCATGGAATACAATCGCAGAGATAGAAGAGAGTATGTGCAAACATAACTTGAGCGTCAATCTGATAAACATTCCCATACCCAATATTCCAAATGCACACATAGACTCTTTTGCCCTCATCCATCAAAAATCGGTCGATATTCTCAAAGAAAAGAGCTATGACTACGCTTTTGTTTTGGGTGACAGACCGGAGAGTTTTGCTTTTGCCTCTGCCGTGTTTTTACACAATACACCGCTTATCCACTACGCTGGAGGAGATGTAACCGACAACGCTTATCTGGACTCAAATATCCGACATGTAATAACCAAAATGGCGCACCTCCATCTCACACTCTCAGAGAATTCAAAGAGCGTTGTAGAGCAGCTCGGCGAAGAGGAGTGGCGAGTTAAAAATGTGGGAATCTCTACTTATGACTATGACAGATTAAATCTGCTTCCGACAATAGGAGAGATTGAGGCAAAATTTCCGCTCTTCGATTTCACCCAAAAAACACTCATCGTGACCTACCATGCAACCCAATATAAAACTCCACATGCAAACTATTTGGATTTCAAAAATCTGCTAGAGATACTTAGTGAGTTTAATTTAAACACTATTTTAACCTACCCAAATAACGACACAGGTTCTGAAGAAATCATAGAGTTTTTAGAGAACACGCAATTTGCAAAGAACATCGCACTTGTAAAAAATCTAGGCACGCTCACTATGCTGAGCCTCTACAAAAATTTTAACACAATCGTAGCAGGCAACTCAAGCAGCGGACTTTTGGAGACATGTTTGTACAAAACCCCAACGCTCAACATCGGCGACAGACAGGGCAACAGAAAAAAAGCAAACAATGTTTTGGATGTCAACTTGGACAAAAAAGAGATAGAAGAAAAACTGGGCTACATACTTCAAAATTACGAAGAGATTAAAACGGCATGTGAAGCAAACAGAGGTATTTTCGGCTTCGGAAAGAGCACAAAAATACTCAGAGAGATTATAGAAGATGCCTCTCTCACGAAAGAGAGACTTATGTTTAAGAGGTTTGTGAGAGCCTAGAAAACAATGGTTTCATAATAGAGTAAAGAACTAAACTCCATAAAACCGCACTGCTGAAAATAGAGAGTATTCCTGCCTCTTCATGCAAATGAAGAAGTGATTTTGGATTAATTTCTGATATTTTAAAAATATAATCTAAAGCCAACCCAAACAAGATACTGCCGATAATAATACTTCCCAAATAGATGTAAAGAGCTCTGGTACCAAGCATCTTTTTCACTACTCCTATTGTCACGGTATTTGTAGCCGGTCCTGCACTTAAAAAAACAAAAGCGGCTCCCGCACTCACTCCCGACATCATAAGTGCTGCCGCTATCGGCAGAGATGCAGTGGCACAGATATACATAGGTACCGCAATCGCAATCACGATGATATAGGAAAGCCAAGAGTACTCAATTAAAATGGCACTCAAATTTTGAGGGATTACAGTCGTAATAAGAGCACCCAACATCAAACCCCAAAGCAGGGGTTTTGCAATATCGCCAAGCAAAGTTATAAAACCATATTTAAGCGCTTTTGAGAGAGAAAACTTTTTTTGAACAGTTTGGCTTTCGCATGTGCCGGAGTGAAATGACAAATTTCCTTTTGGTGCAGAAGATGAAACACAGCAGCTTTTAGTCTCCTGTTTTACCCAACTCATACTTTGGGTCTTTTCTGCAATATCCTCTTTATCAAAAACATTTGTCAACACTCCTGCCGCCATAGCAATAATTATAGAACTAAAGACACGGTAAAGTGTAAAAATCCAACCGAATATTCCGTATGTCGCCAAGATTGAATCCACTCCTGTTATCGGGGTGGATATCAAAAAAGAGAGGGTAGCTCCTTTGCTCGCACCACTTTTTTTGATGCTTGTAGCCAGAGGAATCACTCCGCATGAACAGACAGGAAGAGGAATACCAAAAAGTGTCGCTTTGACGACTGACAATATATTCTCTTTGCCCAAATGCTTTGTAACGATACTCGCAGGAACTACTTCATGCAGAATCCCTGCAAAAATTAGACCAAAAAGTATATACGGAGCCATTGCATTGCTTAAATCAAATAATGCAGCTATAAACAGTGTCGGATATTCCATAAATATAACCTCTCTTTCTTTTTGCGTTCTTATATATTTTTACTTTCAAAATTATGATACCGTCTTAGGAGTTATCCGATGCTGACACAAAATAGTGAACTCTTCTAAAGAATTAAAGCAAATCACTTCTTTCTAAAAGAAAAAAATGAAATGCTTTGAAATGGTCTGATTATTTATCCAAATAAGTTTTTTTATACAAATCAGGCAAGAAACATTTTCGGCACATCGGAATTTTGTAGTAGTCACCGTTGGCATGTGCATCTCTTATCTCTCTATATTTCGGTGCGTTCCAGATGTCTATGAGTTTTTGCTCTTTCCAGTTCCCGACAATGTACTCATCCGAATCATCCACACAGCAAACCGTTACATTTCCATTGCATTTTAAGAACATTCTCTGAAAAAGTTGCTCGCATGCAAAGCCTTCCACCGGAGCGTATTCATGTCTTTTATCTGGATTTCTTTCGTTAAATATTCCATATCCAAGCGAGTCAACAAGCCCTTCCCACATCACTTTCATAGCATCAAACTGACGGCGCCATATTGGGTCGTCATACATAACCATGGAGAGGCGGATATGCGTTTTTGGGTAGAACATATCACGGAGTTTTATAAACTCATAAATATTATCTATAACAACTCCAATGGTCGTTCCGACGCGTTGTTGCGCATAGAGTTTAGGATTGACTGCATCAAAAGAGATAAAAAGTTTATCCAGACCTGCTTCAAGAAGTTTGAGCGATAAATCAGGCGTAAGCAATACGGCATTTGTGTTAAACATCACATCAAGTACCCCTTTTTGCTTCGCATACTCCACTTGAAATGCAACATCTTTATGAAGAAGCGGCTCTCCCAAATATTGAAGTTTGATAGCCTTTACGCCATGCTCCACCGCTTGGTCTATGATATTCATGTAGGCCTCTTTGTCTATGTAACGGCTTTTTGCCACATGATGCTCTTTGTCCGCATCCTTCATAGTTCTCGCACACATCGGGCATTTGAGGTTACAGAGGTCTGTCGTCTCAATATCTAAGTTAAGCGGAAAGTGAGAAACAAATCTCTCTTTGGGATATTTACTCCAGTTTGCTCTGTACTCGGCATACTCCTCGCCCTTAAAACTCTCCCAATTTTTTGAGAAGACTATTTCATTGGCGTTGTAGTTTACCTCTTCCTCTTTCTTTTCTATGTGTTGTCCTGACATCTATAAATCCTTTTATTTGAGCTTACACACTTTTTAAAAAAGTTTGTAAGCTACCTTGAAATTCTCGAAAAACAAAGTTTTTCGTAGCTTTAGGGGGTTGTAGGGACAATTTGTCCCTGCCACTAAAACGGACTTGTTCGTTTTAGTGTGTAGCATTTAGTAGTGCTTCAGCTATTATAAAATCTAACTTTGTATCTATATCGGCAGAATGCTCTTGGCTCATAACATACGCGTAAATATTCTGCTTTATGAAAAAACTCTTCTTCTCTATGACAGAGTCTATCTTTGACATGTAAAAAGCACCGTTTATTCTGTAGTAAACCGGCAAATCCTGAGAGCGGAAATTGTTGTATTTATCATCCAAAAAGTTCTCCATGCTAAAATTCTCATCCAGAGTATTGCTCCACAATGGCGAGTGTTCTACCTCGCAAACTCCTACGACCGATGTCGCATTTTTGGCGTAAAAGAACTCAATAGCCCCGTCAATGTCATCCACATCCCGCAACGGTGAAGTGGGCTGAAATATAATCACATCATCAAACTTCTCATCTTTATAAAAATCGAGTGCATGAAGGATTACATCTATGGATTTTGTCTCATCTTGAGCCAGTTCCGCAGGTCGCAAAAACGGCAACTCTGCGCCATGTTTTAAAGCCACATCGTAAATCTCCAAAGAGTCGGTCGTAACCATTACGGTGTCTATGTATTTGGACTTCTTTGCCTCATCGATGCTCCATGCTATCAGAGGCTTTCCGCCGAGAGGAAGTATATTTTTATTCGGCAATCTTTTGCTTCCGCCGCGAGCCAAAATAATTGCTAAAATCTTTTTACCGTTAAACATTACGCTTCTCCATATAAAAGGCAGTTTTTACACAAATGGTTCTCTGGAAATTCACTTTTTTCATGCATCTCTCTAACCGCTGCAAACTCTTTGGAATTATAAATATCTAAAAAATCATGCGCTATCAAAGAGCCGAAATTGATTGAATCAAAGTAGTCTTTGCAGCAAAGCCCGAGCGTTCCGTCCGAGTTAATGTAAAGTTCATCAAAAGGAATTTTACATTTTTTGGTTACCGTTTTTTGGGATGTAACTTCAAACTTCGGCGTATATCCCAAAGCGTAAACAGATACGCCGTTAACAAGTGCAAAATCTGCACCGAAAATTGCTTCAAACTTTTTTGTCAGACTCTCTTTATCGATGTCAATCACAGAAGAAATAAAAATTCTCAGGTTTGGATATTTCTCAGATTTAAGCTGCAATAAATCTCTGAAATTTTGTATGACACACTCAAAATCATCTACTAAATGAACGCTTTTATAAGTTGACGCATCAAGTGCATTGATAGAGAATTTGATACTGTTAATGCCGGCTTCTAAAAGTTCTGCAGCCTTCTTTTGAGTAAGCAATGCCCCGTTTGTACTAAAATAGACATAGGGAATGTTGAACTCTTTTTTGGAGGACTCCACAATCTTTGCAAACTCTCTGTTTACAAGCACTTCGCCCTTCGCCGAGAGTCCTAACTCTGTAATTTCCATATGGCGGGCAACATTCGCCATCACTTTTTTGAAATCTTCCAAAGTCGTCTGCTCTTTTATGGTTCTTGGGTCTGAGTTTGAGCAGAATGTACACTTATGATTACAAAATGTACAGATATCAAAATTTACTTTTTTTTTCACAGGGATTCCTCAAACACGCTCGCATACTCGTCTCTTGCCTGTTTTAGCTCATTCATCTGACCGATATCCAACCAATACTCATGTACAGGAAAAGAGATTGGTGCTTTGTCGCTTTTGATTAAATCATCAAAAAGTGTCGGCATGTCATAAAAAGTATTATCTTCTATCATCTCTATAACCTCCGGATTTAAAATATAGATGCCGGCATTGACATAAAATCTCTGCATCGGTTTTTCAATAATTGAGGTAATCCTTCCCTCTTCCTGATTTATCACACCAAAAGGAACTTGATACTCATACTCCCGCACCGCCATAGTAGCATGTGAACCGTTCTCTTTATGAAAATTCAAGAAATGTTCAAAATTAACATTGGTGAGCAAATCGCCGTTCATGACAAAAAACGGTTCATCAAACTTGCCTCGCATGAGGCTCAAAGCTCCTGCTGTTCCCATGCGTTTGGCTTCATGAATATACTCTATATTTACGCCAAACTTTTTGCCGTCGCCAAAATACTCTTTTACAATATCTGCCTTGTAGTTCACACTCAGAATAATATCTTTGAATCCATACTGCTTAAAATTATTTATAATAGTCTCTAATATCGGCTTATTCCCGACTTTAAGCATCGGTTTTGGAGTCTCTTCCGTCAGTGGTCTCAGACGCGAGCCAAGACCGCCCACCATGAGAACCACCTTGTTGATTTTGGTCTGCGATGCTAAAAGGCTGTCTATATCTTCTATCCCGATAACTCTGTTGTTAGCATCTAAAACCGGCACATGGTAGATTTTTTTGCCTAAAGATTTTGCCAGAATATCCTCTTTAGAATCATTCACGAAGCAGACGATAGGATTAATCTGTATGATTCTTTCTATGGAGCTGCTGAGCGTCATGCCGTCAATCAGACCTCTTCTAATATCTCCATCGGTCAATATTCCGACAAGCTTTCCCTCTTCATCCACGACTACCGCTATTTTCATGGCGCCGTCATCAATGGCTATCATCGCCTCCCGCACTGTTGAACCGGATTTCAGTCTGATTTTATCTATGCTTTTCATTAAAACTTCTTTTTCATTTATTGTATCTAAATCGGTTAAAGAGTGATATTTTGTAATTATTTTAGGTATGATTTTTGCTTCAACTAAACAACTAGATAGAGGGTATTACGTGGAAAATATTGAGCTAAAAGCTATAGAAACCTATAATAAAAATTTACTATTTTTAGAAGATATTGACCCAAGGTTATGTGAAAAAATTTACGCATTAGCCTATGCCATAGAACAAGAATATTATCAAGAAAAATACTCACTTGAGTACAAAGATGGGTATTTTGATGTTTTGGAACCTGCAACAGGAAACTGGCTATATGGTGCAAACAGTAAAACGCATGCGGAAATGGCAGCAGAAAGTATAAACTATTCAAAAACAGAAAATGTATATGAGACCTTTGCGGATGTCACTATAGATGATGTCTATGCCAAAGAGCTTGAGGAGATGGATATTTCCCAGAATAGCTATTCAGGTGCAGCAAGGCTTATAAACTATTCAAACAAGTATGCAGATAAAGAAAAAACTTCTATGAAAAAGCTTTATAAGTTTATCTTCATGGGTGTCGGTCTTGGGCTGCATCTGACTGCCATACATGAAAAGCTGAACTCAAATATCTATTTTATCGTAGAGGATGATTTAGAGCTTTTTAGACTCTCTCTTTTTGTCACGGATTATCAGGCACTTACTCAAAACGGTGCCATGCTTATTTTTTCCATTTTTGATGAGGAGGACGCTTTTAGAAACGCCACCAACCTCTTTTTGAAAGAGCATTTTATCTACAATCACTACATTAAATTTTTCTATCTTCTCAGCCACAAAGAAAAAAAGTTAAGAACTATTCAGAGCATTATCGTTGGGCAGAATTATCTTACTTTCAACTATTCAGCACTGAGCAATAGTCTCTTAAGACCGCTTGTACATCTAAAAAACGGTTATAAACTTTTGGATATCAGTGCATCCTACAAAGAGAGTATCTTCACAGACAAACCATTCTTACTTTTAGGTGCCGGCCCATCTTTTGGAAAAAATATAGAGTGGCTGTGTGAAAATCACCATAAGTTTATAATTGTCGCAGTTACTCCTCTTCTTGCAAAGTTAGAGGAGTTGAACATCCAACCCGACATCATCACGCATGTTCACGGCTTTGCCGATGCCATGCCCCATGTGCAGAAAGTGAAAGATATCTCATTTTTTGATAAAACCGTCTGCATATTTGGTGGCTTTACATCTTCTGAGTTTGCAAAATATTTTAGACAAGAAAATGTTTTCTTTTTTGAGGGAAGCTCAAGATACAAACGATGGAACACAGGTTTAACATCTTCAAATATCGGTTCTATCTCTTATGGATTGTTGCTTATGCTGCAGACAAAAGAAATTTATCTGCTAGGTCTTGATTTTGCTCCCGACCAAGAGAGTGGCAGTACACACTCATTAACACATAATTATGTTAGAAATGTAGAGCTTCAAGAGGATGAAACAATAGGCGGCGGACTTGTTTTTAATAGTGCTATCATTAAAACAAAGGGCAATTTTAGAGATGAAGTTTTTACTACGCTTATGTTTAACGACTGGAAGGAGGAGTGCAACGCTGTAGCGAGAAGTTACAGGAGTGAGGAGAATGAACATGTGTATAACCTCAGTGACGGTGCCTATATAGATGAGACCATCGCACTTAAGGCTGATGACGACCAAATCTCATCTTTAGATGCTTTAGATAAAAAGAGTGCAAACAGTAAATTTCTCTCCACTCTGAACTCCAAAGCCGAAAACTTCTTAAACGCTGAGGAGCTGCATAATATAAGATTGAGAGTCGAGTATTGTGACAATATAATAAATATTCTCAACAGACATGCAAACAGCAATCATCAAAATATCAACCAATACCATTACAATCTGCTGGGGGTATTTTATAATATCTTAACAGATGAGGGGCAAATTGAGAGCTCTGACATAAACCGTGCGATTACCCTCTATCTGCAATTTGTTTCAGGATTTATATTTGACCTTATAAATACAAAAGAGATAGAAGATGAAGAGAGACTTATTAAGCATTTAGATAAAGTTATTATTCCTCAAATTATAAGAGTTATAGTCTATTTTAAAGTTAATTTGAAAGATTATTTAAGTTTTGTAGCAGAAAAATAGATTGCTTTGACCTCAGAGGAGAAGGCAGCCATCACCTCCAAACACCATTGCAAGATGTTTGGTTACGGTTCTTATGGCAAAGAACCGATGGGGGCAATCTTAGTTATGTAAGAAGTTTATATTATTGGAGCAGCTTGAGAACATTCTGCTGAACAGCATTTGCTTGGCTCATAGCATAAGAGCCTGATTGTGCCAGAATATTATGTTTTGCAAAACTTGCACTCTCCGCTGCAAAGTCAACATCCCTGATATTTGATTCTGCGGCTGAAACATTCACTTGAGTGATTGATATATTTCTTATGGTTGACTCTAGTTGGTTTTGTGCAGCACCCAATGTTGCTCTTAATCCATCAACTAATTTAAGTGAACTATCCATCATAGATATAATGGTTGCAGAACTAGCCTGAGTTGAGAAAGTAGCTAGTTGATTTGCAAGTAAAGCTGTAGTTTTCATACTACTTACTGTTGTAATTGTAGTATCGCCTCTAAATGCGCCAACTTGAAATGTATATGTTCCGGTAGTACTTAAAAGTTGTTTACCGTTGAATTTAGTCTCAGAAGCGATATGGTTCAGTTCACTTTGAAGTCTTATCATCTCTTTAGAAATATAGCTTCGAGAACCACTATCTTGAGTATCATTGGCACCTTGAATTGCAAGAGTACGAATTCTTTGCAAGATATTTCCATACTCTTGCAACGCTCCATCCGTCGTTTGAATCATACCAATACCATCATTTGCATTTTTTATGGCTTGCCCTAAGCCATTCGCCTGTGCTGAAAGTTTATTTGCGATTGCCAAACCTGCCGAATCATCAGCCGCCTTATTTATTCTTAGACCTGAGCTCAATGCATTAAGACTTTTATCAAGTCCAACATTATTCATCGTAGCTTGCATGTGTGCATTCATTGCACCCACATTTGTATTTATTCTAAATCCCATAACAGATTCCTTACGATTGACTATTTGTCAAACTAAAGCAAATAGTGTTCCAAAATTAAGAATGAAAGTTATTTGAAGGAGGTAGATGCCAAAGAATAAACTTTTTGACATCTATTAAATAGATTCTGAGTTAAATTCAGAATTACGAAGCTCTAACGATTGTTATTACTGTAGCAATCTCAATACATTCTGCTGAACAGCATTTGCTTGGCTCATGGCATAAGAACCCGATTGTGCAAGAATATTATGTTTTGCAAAGTTTGCTGATTCGGCTGCGAAGTCAATATCTCTGATATTTGATTCGGCAGCTGCCACATTCACTTGCGTTACAGAAATATTTCTGACTGTTGATTCAAGTTGATTTTGAGCCGCCCCTAGAGTTGCTCTAAGTGTATCCGTTGTTTTAATAGCACTGTCCATCATAGATATAATAGTCGCAGCACTCGCCTGAGCGCTTAATCCGGCAATTTGATTTGCTAACAATGAAGCTGTTTTCATACCGCTAATCGCAACCGTAGTTGTATCCCCTTTATAAGCACCGACTTGGAAAGTGTAAGTTGTCGTAGTACTTAAAAGTTGTTTACCGTTGAATTTAGTCTCAGAAGCAATGTGGTTAAGTTCACTTTGAAGTCTTACCATCTCTTTACCGATAAAAGCACGAGAATCAGTATCTTGCGTATCATTGGCACCTTGAACGGCAAGAGTACGAATTCTTTGTAAGATATTGCTATATTCTGCCAATGCTCCATCAACTGTTTGAACCATACCAATACTATCATTTGCATTTTTAATAGCCTGACCCAAACCTTGTGATTGAGAGGAGAGTTTATCCGCAATTGCCAAACCTGCCGAATCATCAGCCGCTTTATTTATTCTTAGACCTGAGCTCAATGCATTAAGACTTTTATCAAGTCCAACATTATTCATTGTAGCTTGCATGTGTGCATTCATCGCACCCACATTTGTATTTATTCTAAATCCCATTTTAAATCCTTTTCGGGTAAGAGCCTTGCGCCCTCTTTAATTTTGCTCAGCTTCCTTGCTGATACATCAATTATATCGTCAGCTAAAAAAATAACTTTAACCATTGTAACGAAAAAAAGCCAAAGAGAAAATCTCTTTGGCTTTTGAAAATTAAAAATCTTTTACACTACTCTATTGAAGCAATCTTAACACATTCTGCTGAACAGCATTTGCTTGGCTCATGGCATAAGAGCCCGATTGTGCAAGAATATTATGTTTTGCAAAGTTTGCTGATTCGGCTGCGAAGTCAATATCTCTGATATTTGATTCGGCAGCTGCCACATTCACTTGCGTTACAGAAATATTTCTAACCGTTGATTCAAGTTGATTTTGAGCCGCACCTAGAGTTGCTCTAAGTGTATCCGTTGTTTTAATAGCACTATCCATCATAGATATGATAGTTGCAGCACTTGCCTGTGAAGAAAGAGTTGTAATTTGGTTTGCTAACAATGAAGCTGTTTTCATACCGCTAATCGCAACCGTAGTTGTATCCCCTTTATAAGCACCGACTTGGAAAGTGTAAGTTGTCGTAGTACTTAAAAGTTGTTTACCGTTGAATTTAGTCTCAGAAGCGATATGATTAAGCTCACTTTGAAGTCTTACCATCTCTTTACCGATAAAAGCACGAGAATCAGTATCTTGCGTATCATTGGCACCTTGAACGGCAAGAGTACGAACTCTTTGTAAGATATTGCTATATTCTGCCAATGCTCCATCAACTGTTTGAACCATACCAATACTATCATTTGCATTTTTAATAGCCTGACCTAAACCTTGTGACTGAGAGGAGAGTTTATTCGCAATTGCCAAACCTGCCGAATCATCAGCCGCTTTATTT
>CANMJR010000014.1 GCA_947498025.1 Helicobacteraceae bacterium | reverse complement strand
TAACTTCAAAACCTGAAGTTAAACGAACTTTAGCAACTTTTCTTAAAGCTGAGTTTGGTTTTTTTGGTGTAGTTGTGTAAACACGAGTACAAACACCACGACGTTGTGGACACGAAACAAGCGCAGGTGATTTTGATTTCTTAACCACTTTTTTACGCTCATTACGAATCAATTGATTGATTGTAGGCATACAATTCCTTTCTTAATTTGTTCCAGTAGAATTTAACTCTCTATTTTTAGAGAATTATAAACACGAAATGTTACATAAAAAGTATTTAAAGTTAGCTTATTTTAAGTGCAAATTAATATTAATTGATGGATGTGTGAAGATATAGTAGTTGGCATGTGAAAATTTTCACATGCCAGATATAAAATAGAGGTGGCTACTTGTTACTCTTCGTCTTGATAAAAAACAATCTCTTGATTTTTATATATACCTGTTCCTACAGGTATAGTACGACCAATAATAACATTCTCTTTTAAGTCATTCAAATCATCGACTTTTGCAGATACTGCTGCTTCTGTTAATACTTTAGTAGTATCTTGGAATGATGCTGCAGATATAATACTGTCAGCTGAAACTGCTGCCCTTGTAATACCGACCAAGTAAGGTTCAGCTATGGCTGGACGACCGCCAAGACGAATAATCTTTTCATTTTCTTGTGCAAATTTAGCTTTAGAAATCAAATCACCTTCGATGAATTTTGTATCACCTGATTTTACAATCTTAACTTGTCGTAACATCTGTGTAAAAATTACTTCGATGTGTTTGTCCGAAATATTTACCCCCTGAGAACGGTAAACTTGTTGTACTTCACTTATTAGGTAGTTATAAAGTGCCTTAACACCCATAATACGAAGAAGTTCATGGGATGAAATAATTCCACTCGTTAATCTCTCTCCGGCATGTACAAAATCTCCAGGATTAACAACAGCGACATGCGACTTATCAACAAAGTACTCTTTAATTATTCCATTATCAGATGAGACAATAATTCTAATTTTCCCACGAAGCGGTTTACCAAGCGTCACAACACCATCTATCTCAGAAATAAGTGCTGTTGCCTTTGGACGACGACCTTCAAAAAGCTCAGATACGCGTGGAAGACCACCCGTAATATCGCTTGATTTTTGAAGCGCTTTTGGTGTTTTGGCAATAATATCAGCTACTTTAACCGTTGCACCATCTTGAATAAAGATAGATGATTTTGAGTCAATTGGGTATCTCAAAAGTTCGCCATCTTCACTTGCTAAAACTATTGTTGGTTTATAATCAGCCGGAATATGGTCGCTTATCATTAAACGAGTTTTACCGGTTAATTCATCCATCTGTTCAGTTGCAGTTATTCCAACAATAATATCTTCATATTTGATAGTACCATTTGCTTCACTGATAACAGGATTTGAGTATGGATCCCACTCAGCAATCACTACAGACTCATCACTCGCCGGTTTAGCAAGGAGAGTATTAGTATCTACGCTCTCATCATCTTCAGTAACTATTACAGAGCCGCGAGCTATATAGTGTCTTATTGCTTCACGAAGATTAGCGTCAACAACGGTAGCAAAAAGTCCCTTTTCAACAACCTCATACCCTGCTTTAACACCTTCAAATCTTTCTAAATAGTCACCTTTAAGCAAGAAGTATTTAACAACTCCTTTCTCTTTAGCAAGTATTTTTTGTGTTACCGGAGCACCGTCATCCACTAAAATTTCAGATGCATACGGGATACGACTTGGAACATTCCAGCCATCTTTGATTGTTTCAACGATAGATTCAAACTCTTTAACTTCTGAACCAGACTCATACGGAAAGTAGTATTTACCCTCTATTTGTCCACCAACACCTGCTAACTCATTCGGCTTAGCAATCTCATTTTTACGGAGAGTATAACGAACAGTCTCATTTTTAGATATAACACTTACTAAAACTTCATCATGTATTGTTTGAATATCTATTGTACCGTTGAATGGTGCTTTAATCTTCGGTTCAACAAGTAATACTGCTGCATTTCTACGATTTGCAACGATATTCTTACCCTCTTTAGATCTATAAGTTTTAAGGTTGTAATAACGAATAAAACCCTCTTTCTCGGCAACAACTTGTCTCTCTTGAGCAGTTGAAGATGCTGTTCCACCCACGTGGAATGTTCTAAGAGTAAGCTGAGTACCAGGTTCACCGATTGATTGAGCTGCAACAATACCCACAGCCTCTCCGGCACGAACAATATGCCCGGTTGCAAGGTTCACACCATAACAAAGTGCACAGATACCTTTTTCACTTTTACATGTTGTAGGCGTTCTAATATGAGCAGTTTTTATACCCGCTTCAGAGATTGTTTTTGCACTAACTTCATCAAGAAGTGTTCCCTCGGCAAACAGAATCTCATTACTTATTGGATCAATTACATCATCTGCTAAAACTCTGCCGTTCAATCTATCTTCTAACGATTCGATTAAAGTATTTTGATCAGAGATATCACTAATCTCAATTCCCTCATGTGTATGACAGTCATGTTCAACTATCTTAACATTCTGAGCAACATCCACCAATTTACGAGTCAAATATCCTGCATTCGCTGTTTTAAGAGCAGTATCCGCAAGACCTTTTCTAGCACCGTGAGTAGAAATAAAGTACTCAATTACATTCAGACCCTCTTTAAAGTTAGAGATAATCGGTGTTTCAATAATGTCACCGCTTGGCTTAGCCATAAGACCACGCATACCGGCTAACTGACGAATCTGAGCTGCAGAACCACGCGCACCGGAATCAGCCATCATGTGAATAGAGTTAAATCCGTCTTTGTCAGTCTGAACTAAATCCATCATCTGAGTAGCAAGAGTATTATTTGTATCTGTCCAAACATCAATAATTTTATTATATCTTTCTTGTTCAGTTAAAAGACCCGCTTCAAACTGTTTTTGAATCTCAATAACTCTATTTTTTGACTCAGTAATTTTGGCTGCTTTAGTTTTAGGGATTATAATATCATCTATAGATATAGAGACACCCGATTCAGTAGCATGTTTAAAACCTAAATCTTTTAAATTATCTAAAAAAGTCGCTGTTATACCAATTCCGCCATGCTTTTGAACATAATCAACGGCTTCGTTAATAGCTTTTTTCTTCATAACTCTATTCCAAAGTTCAATTGGAACAAAGCTAGGCAATATTGCCTTAAGAAGCATACGACCTGCAGTTGTATGGATTATTCTTCCATCAACGCGAGTTCTGATTTTTGCATGTATATCTAGTGCATCATGCTCTATTGCGATTCTAATCTCATCTACATTGGCAAAAAGCTTATTAGAACCTTTTACACCATTTTTTTCTAGTGTTATATAGTAAATACCAAGAACCATATCCTGAGACGGTGTAGCAATTGCTTTACCGGATGCAGGAAGTAGAATATTCATAGAAGCAAGCATCAAAACTTTCGCTTCAGCAATTGCAGCAGAACTTAGAGGTATATGCACAGCCATCTGGTCACCGTCGAAGTCGGCGTTGAATGCAGCACAAACTAGTGGATGAAGCTGAATTGCCTTCCCATCAATAAGTTTAGGGTGAAACGCTTGAATAGAGAGTTTATGCAGTGTCGGAGCACGGTTAAGAAGCACCGGATACCCATCAACTATCTCTGCCAAACACTCCCAAACCTCATTCGTCTTAGCCTCTATCATATTCTTAGCAGCTTTAACTGTTGTTGCATAGCCCTTATCTTCGAGCTTTGCAATCAAATGCGGCTTAAACAGCTCTAGAGCCATCTTTTTAGGTAATCCACATTGATCCATGCGAAGAGATGGACCAACAACAATTACAGAACGGCCGGAAAAGTCAACACGCTTACCAAGTAAATTTTGACGGAAACGCCCTTGTTTACCCTTGATGATTTCACTCAAAGATTTAAGTGGACGCTTATTTGCGCCTTTTACGGCATTTGCACGGCGACCATTATCAAAAAGTGCATCCACAGATTCTTGAAGCATTCTTTTTTCATTTCTTACAATAATTTCAGGTGCTTCAAGTTCAACAAGACGCTTAAGTCTTTGGTTACGGTTTATTACGCGACGATAGAGGTCATTTACATCAGAAACTGCAAATTTACCGCCATCCAATGAAACAAGAGGTCTTAAATCCGGTGGAAGAACCGGCAGAACAGTAAGCATCATCCATGCAGGATTGTTTCCTGAATTTAAGAATGATTCGATTACTTTAAGTCTTTTAGCAATAGTTTTTCTTTTTGCTTCAGAGTTTGTAAGCTCTATCGCCTCTTTAAGGTTTGTAAATAGTTCCACTAAATCTATTGAGTCTAATAAATCACGAACAACTTCTCCACCCATGCGAGCTTTAAAGCCAAGTTCACCAAATCTTTGAACAAGAGTGCGATACTGCTCTTCATTTAAAACATCATATTGAGCAACCGGTGTTTTCGCTTCAGCATCATAATATGCCTCTCCGCCACTCTCAACTATATATGCTTCATAATAGAGTACGCGCTCTAAATCCTTCATCTTGATACCAAGGAGAGTACCAATTCTTGAAGGTAGAGAACTTACATACCAGATGTGTGCAACAGGTGTTACAAGTTCAATATGTCCCATACGAATACGACGAACTTTTGTACTAGTAACTTCAACACCACATTTTTCACACACTACACCCTTGTAACGCATCTTTTTGTACTTGCCGCAAAGACACTCGTAATCTCTTACAGGTCCAAAAATTTTAGCACAAAATAGACCATCTCTTTCAGGTTTGAGTGTACGATAGTTAATAGTTTCAGGTTTTTTAACCTCACCATGACTCCAAGATAATACCTTCGCCGGAGATGCTAAGCGAAACTGAAGCTGCTTAATATCTTTAGGTCTATTGTCTTCTGTTACTTGTATTGGTACTAATTTACTCATCGTCTTCAACCTCGTCAAAAATCTCTACATCAAGAGCCAATGATTGAAGCTCTTTAGTTAATACAAACAGTGTCTCAGGAATACCGGAAGCCGGTACTAACTCACCTTTTGTAATTGCTTTATAGGCACGGACACGACCATCTACATCATCTGATTTAATCGTTAACATCTCTTTTAGAACCGCAGAAGCACCATACGCTTCAAGAGCCCAAACTTCCATCTCTCCAAATCTTTGACCACCAA
This sequence comes from Helicobacteraceae bacterium, assembly GCA_947498025.1. Lineage (GTDB taxonomy): Bacteria > Campylobacterota > Campylobacteria > Campylobacterales > Sulfurimonadaceae > Sulfurimonas. Next base: position 57,687 of record CANMJR010000014.1, on the reverse strand, counting down.
AGAGTGCTTTACCACCAACCGGCTGTTGTGTTACTAAAGAGTATGGTCCAGTTGAACGCGCATGAATTTTCTCATCAACAAGGTGATGTAGCTTAAGAATATACATGTATCCAACATTAACACGCTCTTTAATTTTCTCACCTGTTAGACCGTTATAAAGAACTACTTTACCGTCTGTAGCCATTTTTGCCAACTCAAAAAGTTTTGCAAATTCAACAGCATTTACACCTTCAAATATAGGAGTTGCAAATTTAACACCTTTTGACCAGTCTCGTGCGTATTTTAAAAACTCTGTATCCGGCATATCGCCGATTACTTTAACAGCATTCATCATGCCTGCTACATCCGATATTTCTATCATTTTCGCACGAAGATTGGCAATAAAATCTTTCTGCTTATTATCAAATTCTGCCAATATCTGGTTTCCGAGTTCACGACCTGCCATACCAAGGTGCATTTCTAAAATCTGTCCGATATTCATACGAGACGGAACACCAAGCGGGTTCAAACAAACATCAACACTTCTTCCATCTTCCATGTACGGCATATCAACTTCAGGAACTATGATAGAAACGATACCCTTATTTCCATGACGCCCTGCCATTTTATCTCCGACTTTGAGTTGTCGTTTAGTTGCAATATATACTTTTACATACTTTACAACACCGTTTGGAAGAATGTCATCTTTTTCTAAAATAGTAAGCTTCTCTTCATGCTCATCTCGGAAAACTCTTTTTTGCTTTTGGAAATAGTTTTTAGTTTTATTATATTGCGCTTGTATATCTTCACTGAATGATTTAACAATTGCATTAATAGCAAAACGGCTTACATCTACTAAATCTTTTTCAGCAACAGTATCGCCTTTTTTATACTCTGTTTCACCGATTTTAATATCATTTAAAAGAGGCTCTTTTGTCAAAAGTTTACTTACTCTTAACATCTCTTCTTTGTCAATCATTAATAAACGGTCATAATGTTCACGCTCTAAATAATCTCTCTCTTCTTTTTCAAGCTCTAAAGCACGAGGATCTTTGTCGTACCCTTTTTTAGTAAAGATTTTTACATCTACTACTATTCCTTCCATGCTTGGAGCGCAATAGAGTGATTTATTTACGACATGTCCTGCTTTTTCGCCAAATATTGCACGAAGTAGTCTCTCCTCAGGAGTAGGCTTAACTTCACCTTTTGGAGAAACTTTACCGACAAGAATCATACCGCCTCTAACATTGGTACCAATTTTAACAATACCGCTATCATCAAGGTGAGAGAGTTCATCATCTCTTACATTAGGAATATCACGAGTAATCTCTTCAACACCATGTTTAAGCTCTCTTGCTTCAACCTCTTTTTCATAAATATGCACAGAAGTAAAAGCATCTTTACGAATCAGTCTTTCAGAAATAACAATAGCATCCTCAAAGTTATAACCATTCCAAGGCATAAACGCAACCATGGCATTTACACCAAGTGCCAATTCACCCTGATCCATATTTGGACCATCTGCTAGCACTTGACCTTTAGCAACTCTATCTCCAATATTTACAATTGGTTTTTGCGCAAAAGATGTGTTTTGGTTTGTACGAAGATTTTTTTGTAATGGATAATAATCTATATATATCTCGCCATCCTCTTCGCCCATAACGTAAATATGTCTTCCGTCAACTTTTTCTATAACGCCGGCACGGTTAGCTTTTACACACTCCCATGAATCACGAGCAACAAGTTTTTCAACACCTGTTCCAACCATTGGAGCGTGTGGTCTTAAAAGCGGTACTGCCTGACGTTGCATGTTTGAACCCATAAGTGCACGGTTCGCATCATCATGTTCCAAAAATGGAATAAGTGAAGCTGCTACACCGACAACCATGTGAGAAGACAAATCCGCATATTCACAATCTTTCGGAGTACGAAGTAAAATTTCTCCATCTTGTCTAACATCTATAATGCTGGTTGTAAATTGACCATGCTCATCTAATTTATTCGATGCAGCAGCAATCTTTTTGCCCTCTTCTTGAGTTGCAGTAAGATAGATAACCTCTGAAGTTATAACTCCATCTTTTACAACTTTATACGGTGCTTCGATAAAACCATGCTCGTTCACTTTTGAGTAAGTAGCAAGGGTATTAATAAGACCAATGTTTTGACCCTCCGGAGTCTCAATCGGACAGATACGACCATAATGAGTCGGGTGTACATCCCGCACCTCAAATCCGGCACGCTCTTTAACAAGACCACCCTCACCTAGAGCCGATAAACGACGCTTGTGCGTTACTTCTGAAAGTGGATTTGTTTGATCCATGAACTGTGAAAGCTGTCCGCCTGAAAAAAATTCCATAATTGTCGAGGTAATCATTTTTGAATTAATCAAATCATGCGGCATCAACTCTTGCATTGGACCACTCATCGTAGCGAGTTTGTCGCGAATAGCTTTTTGCATTTTAATTAAACCGTTATGTAACTCATTTCCTAAAAGTTCACCGATTGAACGAATACGACGATTACCCAAGTGATCTCTGTCGTCAATGTGACCTTGACCATTTTTAACTTTAATTACATATTTCACTGATTCTATAATATCTTGATGCGTTAATACAGTGATATATTCAGGAATACTCATGGATAATTTATGATTCATTTTCATACGACCGACTTTAGTTAAGTCATATCTTTCAGGGTCAAAAAATAGCTGATTAACAAATACTTTTGCTGCGTCTTTTGTCACAGGCTCGCCCGGTCTCATAACCTTATAGATACGGATAGCTGATAAATCATTTTCATCTTCAATATCTTCAGTCTGCTTAAGAAGTTTTAGTGAATCTGCATCTGCATTAAACGCATTAATAATTGAACTGTCAACACCTTCCGCTAAATCATTTGCAATACTAAATTCAGCAATTCCGATTTCAGTCATTTTCTTTAATTTACTCTCATCAATATGAGTCATAGTGTCAAAAAGAATTTCTCCTGTTTCAGGATCTATAATAGGCTGTGCTAGGTAACGGTCAAGCAGAATTTCAAGTGGATATTCAACTCTTGTTAATCCATCATCAACAAATTTTTGTGCCTTTTTAGCTGAGAGTCTTTTTCCGGCTTGTACCAATACTTTTCCATTTGTATCCACTAGGTCATAAAATAATCTTGAAGCATAGTCATGTGCATTAAAAGCAATTGAAAAACTACCCTCACTGATTTTAATTTTATGAATAGGATAAAAAAGTTTTAATATATCTTGCTTAGAATACCCTAAAGCACGGAACATAATTGTTACAGGAACTTTACGGCGTTTATTTATTCTCATGTAAAGAATATCTTTTGGATCATATTCAAAATATAACCAAGAACCGCGATCAGGAATTATTTGACCGGTGTAAATCAATTTATTACCGGCTGTAGTTGACTCTTCTTGTTTAAAAATAACACCCGGTGAGCGGTGAAGCTGGTTTACAACAACTCTCTCAACACCATTAATAATGAATGAAGTTCTTTCGGTCATAAGTGGAATATCACGAACAAATATGCTTTGTTCCTTAATATCTTTTACACCAAGCTTTTCTTTAGTGTTTTCATCTCTTTCCCACATTACCAAGCGAGTTTTCATTCTTAATGAAACTGCATAAGTAAGTCCTCTCTCCATACACTCTCTAACTGTGTATTTAGGTTTTCCTACTTCACTTCCAATATATTCAACTGTTAATCTGTTTTGAGTGTCATGAATAGGAAAAACTGATTGGAATACATTTTCAATCCCACTTGCAGATCTATCTTTTTCATCCAGCATTAAGAATTTATCATAAGAACTTTGTTGAAGTTGTAAAAGATTAGGTACTTCAATTTGTTGAGGAGTTTTAGAGAAGTCTACACGAAGACGATTTCCGGAGTATAAAGTATTTAACATAGGCTACCTCGATGAGTTGTTAATTAGGACTCAATCTTTAAAGATTGAGTATATTATATCTAGACGTCTCTAGATAAATTGTAATATAGTGCTTATAAACGACATAAGGGCACTTTTACGGTGTGACATATATCACACCGTAAAAGCGCCCATGAACAGTAAGTTCAACCATAAATTAAAATATTTATAGTTGAACTCAAAAGTTAAAATTATTTAACTTCTACTTTTGCGCCAGCTTCTTCAAGTTGTTTTTTAGCATCCATAGCAGTATCTTTATCCACACCATCTTTGATGATTGAAGGTAAATTTTCTGTTGCATCTTTTGCTTCTTTAAGACCTAAGCCAGTAAGAGCACGAACAACTTTAATAACATTAATTTTTTTGTCGCCTGAATCAGTGATTACAACAGTAAATTCTGTTTGCTCTTCAGCCACAGGACCAGCAGCAGCGCCACCAGCAACAGCTACAGGTTGAGCAGAAACACCAAATTTCTCTTCAAACTCTTTTACAAGCACAGATAAATCTAAAACAGAAAGTCCTGATATAAATTCTAATACATCTTCTTTAGTTACAGCCATATTGTTTCTCCAATATTAAATTTAATTTAACCCAATCACTCAGGTTTTAAAGTGATAAAATCACTACTAGTTAAAGAGAACTAATTAAGCCTCTTGCTCTTTTTTTTGTCTTAATGCGTCAAGTCCGATAGTGAAACATGCAACTGGCGCCATCCAAGTAGCAGCAAGCATTGCAAGCAACTCTTCACGACCCGGAAGTTTAGCAAACGCTTCAACTTTTGCAGCATCAGAAACTTCACGATCAATATAAGCAGACTTAATTACAAATTTATCATTATCTTTAGCAAAGTCAGATACAATTTTAGAAGTAGCGATAGAATCTTCACCCCAAACTAAAATGTTTGTATCTTTTAACTCTACACCAGTTAATTCAGCATTTTTAAGTGCTATTGTTGCTAAAGTATTTTTAACAACTTGAACTTTTGCCTCTTTAAGCTTTGCCGCTTTTCTTAAGCCTTCTAGTTTAGAAACTGTTAAACCTCTGTAATCACAAAATATTACAGATTGAGCAATTTTAAACTCGTTAGAAAGCACTTCAATAATTTCAGCTTTTTGTGTTTTTGTCATAGATTATCTCCTTTCCAGACAACACTTCAAATAGGAAGATTAAGCTTTCGCACCTATTATCTTCAGTCCATAAAATGCAGTTACTAAAGTAAATTAGAGTAACTTTAGGATACTTTAAAAATAAGGTATTCTAAAATCACTTTAACCCGCAAAAGCGGATTAAAATTATTTCATATCCATTAAGGACATAACATCTAGTTTGAGAGCTGGACTCATAGTAAGTGACAATGCAGCATTTTTAATATATTTACCTTTTGCAGACGCTGGTTTATGTTTATTAATAGCTCTTACAAAAGATTTTAAATTCTCAGCAATTTTATCTGCCTCAAAGCTCACTTTACCTATTCCGGCATGAATATTACCTTTTTTGTCGACACGGAAAGTTACTTGACCGCCTTTAACATTTTTAACAGCTGTCGCTACATCTGGAGTAACAGTACCTGTTTTAGGATTAGGCATTAAACCTTTTGGTCCTAAAATACGACCAATTTGACCGACAAGACCCATACAGTCAGGTGCTGCAACAACTACATCAAAATTAAAAATACCATCTTTAATTTGTTGTACTAAATCATCAGTTCCAACAATATCAGCACCGGCAGCCTTAGCTTCATCAGCTTTAACACCTTTAGCAAATACAGCTACACGAACCGTTTTACCAGTACCATGCGGAAGAATAACTGCACCACGAACCATCTGGTCTGCATGTCTTGGATCTACATTTAAATTAAGTGCTATTTCAACTGTTTCATCAAATTTTGCACTTTTTAAATCTCGAACTAATGAAGAAGCCTCTTCAGAAGAATATACCTTAGTTGTGTCAATTTTTTCAATTAATTGTTTGTATCTTTTACTCATTTTGAAATTCTCCATATAAAATTCTGCCACAAAATTTTAAATCATTGTGGTCGATGATTTTTTTTAAACTAGTCTATAATTTGAATACCAATTGAACGAGCTGATCCAGAAATTGTGTTAGCTGCCATCTCTCTATCAGTAGTATTTAAATCTTCAATTTTTCTATCAACAACTTCCATTAATTGAGCACGAGTAATTTTTCCAATTATATTTTTAAGTGGATTATCCGTACCTTTTTTAAGTCCAGCTGCATGCATTAACAATGCAGATGCCGGAGGCTGTTTCGTGATAAATGAAAAGCTCTTGTCACTATAAACTGTAATTACAACAGGAACTTTAAATCCCATTTTATCTTTTGTTTTTTCATTAAACGCTTTACAAAATTCCATGATGTTAACACCACGCTGACCTAGTGCCGGTCCAACTGGTGGTGCCGGTGTTGCTGCAGCAGCATTAATTTGTAGCTTGATGTAGCCTGTAACTTTTTTTGCCATTTTGATTCCTTTTATTTGATTAAATTATTTTTTCTACTTGATTATATGAAATATCCACAGGCGTTGCTCTACCAAATATTGAAACATTCAATTTTAAAGTACCGTGTTCTAAATCATATTCATCAACTGTCGCTGTAAAGTTTGCAAATGGTCCATCTGTTATGCGAACCATTTCACCGCTATCAAAAAATACTTTTGGTTTTGGTGCGGCACGATTATGAACACGGTCTAAAATAACATTAATATCATGTTCACTTAGTGGCGTAGGCGTATTTGCTTCTCCAATAAAACCAGATACTTTTGGCAATGATTGAATTAAATGCTGTATTTTCGTATTTAAGTCTATCTTCGCAAAAACATATCCGGAATAAAGTGACCTTTCAGATATCTTTTTTTTGCCATCCTTTACTTCTATAACATCTTCTGTTGGAACAATTACTTCTTCAATGTAATCTTGTAATCCCATCTCTTGTATCATATTTAAGATAGCTAAGCGAACCGCTCTTTCACTTCCGTAGGTTTGAATAGAGTACCATTGATGTGCCATATTGACTCCTTAACCTAAAATCAGCGACATAATTGATGACATGAATAAATCAACTAGTGCCAAAAATGTCGCTATAACAGAAACAACAATAACGACAGCAATATATGCCTGCTTAACCTGACCTTTTGTAGGAAAGATTACTTTTGTTAGTTCTGCTTTTGCATTTCTAATGTGTATATTTAATTTCATTATTACTTTCCCAAAACTACATTAATTATAAATAAAGCTCTAAAGCTTTACTAATAACTAATGGTGGCAGGCGTAGAGAGACTCGAACTCCCATCACCCGGATTTGGAATCCGGTGCTCTACCATTGGAGCTATACGCCTACATTAATACAATAAGTCCAAATCAAAAGATTTGAACTTTCATGCAACTATTATTATAATTTCATCTCTTTGTGAACAGTATGCTCACGACAAAATTTGCAATATTTTCTTACTGAAAATTTTTCAGTATGAGTCTTTTTATTTTTACTAGTGTGATAGTTACGACGAGTACACTTTTCACATCCTAGATGTATTGTTTCACGCATTTATTAACCTTTAGTCGGTAATTCGGGAGTCCGAATTACGCAAGAATCTCAGCTACAACACCAGCACCAACAGTTCTTCCACCCTCACGAATAGCGAACTTAGTACCTTTTTCCATAGCAATTGGGTGAATTAACTCAGCAGTTATGCTTACGTTATCACCTGGCATAACCATCTCAGTACCTTCTGGTAAAGTGATTGCACCTGTTACATCCGTTGTACGAACATAGAATTGTGGACGGTAACCATTAAAGAATGGAGTATGACGACCACCTTCATCTTTACTCAATACATAAATTTCAGCTGTAAATTTAGTATGTGGAGTAATTGTTTTTGGCTTACAAAGAACTTGACCACGCTCAACAGCCTCTTTAGCAATACCACGAACTAGTAGTCCACAGTTATCACCCGCAACACCTTGATCCATCTCTTTACGAAACATTTCAATACCTGTTACAGTAGTTGTTTGAGTATCTCTAATACCAACAATTTCAATTGACTCGCCGATTTTAACTGTACCACGCTCAATACGACCTGTCACAACTGTTCCACGACCAGAAATTGAGAATACATCTTCAACTGGCATTAAGAAATCTCTATCTACTTCACGAACCGGTTGAGGAATGTAATCATCAACAGTTTTCATAAGTTTTTGTATCTTAGCTGACCACTCACCTAAAGTACCAGTTTTTGCTTCTTCAAGAGCTTTAAGCGCTGAACCGGCTGTAATTGGAGTATCGTCGCCCGGGAAATCATATTGGTCAAGAAGTTCACGAATTTCCATCTCAACTAATTCTAACAACTCTTCATCATCAACCATATCTTCTTTGTTCATGAAAACAACTAGGTATGGAACACCAACTTGCTTAGACAAAAGGATATGCTCACGAGTTTGTGGCATTGGACCATCAGCTGCAGAAACAACTAAAATAGCGCCATCCATTTGAGCAGCACCTGTAATCATATTTTTAACATAATCCGCGTGACCTGGACAGTCAACATGCGCATAGTGACGAGCATCTGTTTCGTACTCTACATGTGAAGTAGAAATCGTGATACCACGCTCTCTCTCTTCTGGTGCATTATCGATTGCATCGTAATCCATCATTTTTGCACCATTTGTAACTGCAAGCACTGCTGTAATAGCCGCTGTTAAAGTAGTCTTACCATGGTCAACGTGACCAATTGTTCCAATATTACAATGCGGTTTATTACGCAGAAACTTTTCTTTTGCCATTGTGTCCTCCGACTTTATTTATGAATTGAAATGGAATTATATCCAAAAATCATTCAATTATTGCTTAATTATAAATATATTTTTATGGAGCTCACGAGCGGATTTGAACCGCCGACCTCTTCCTTACCAAGGAAGTGCTCTACCCCTGAGCCACGAGAGCATACGGTAGTAAATATAACAAGCAATAATTGAATAGTTCTTAAATAATATTAGTATTGGGTGCAGACAATCACATGATAAATCATATAACCATTTATGAAGTAAGGTAGAAATTGTACTTCAGCTTCCAGATTTTCAATGGAGCGGGTGAAGGGACTCGAACCCTCGACCCTCAGCTTGGAAGGCTGACGCTCTAGCCAACTGAGCTACGCCCGCATGTGCCATTGAAATGGTGGTGAGAAGAGGAGTCGAACCTCTGAACCCGTAGGGAGCGGATTTACAGTCCGCCGTCGTTGGCCACTTGACTATCTCACCATATACATAATTTAAATGTTTTAATCTGGTCTAACACTGTTTCTAATATTCAAAATTCAATGGTGCCGACACGAGGATTCGAACCCCGGGCCTGCTGATTACAAATCAGCTGCTCTAGCCAACTGAGCTATGTCGGCATCGAATTTGAGCCAGAATTATAGTAAAACAGATTATAAATGTCAAGTATTTTGCCGCAGATTTTATATTATTTTTCAATTTTATTTTTTTATTCCCTATTTTAGGGCTTATACTGATATAATTCTAAATTATTTATCAACATTTTTGCGAGGTTTCACATGCTAAAAATACTATTTTCACCATCGGAAGGCAAAAAAAGCGGAGGGAATGAAGATAAAAAAGAGTTGCTTTGCTCATACAAAGCGAGGGAAGAAATTTTAAATAAATATATGCATATTATAGAAAGCAAGAATGAAAAAGATATATCAGAACTTTTTGGATTAAAAAAATTTAGTGATTGCGAACCTTACATGTGTGATATATTTTCATCTTCATTAATGTTTGCGATTGAGAGATATCAAGGGGTCGCCTATGATTATCTTGGGTATGCGTCGCTTCATGACGCAGCAAAAGTGTATCTCAAGCAGAATACTATTATCTTCTCTAACCTTTATGGTGCTATATTAGGAGGAGACACTATTACAAACTATAAAGTGCATCAAGGAAACGCTATTGGAAAACTTCTACCTGATAAATTTTATAACGATAGATTTACCTATCAGTTGGATTTATATTTTGCAAAAGATGAAATTTTAGACCTTCGTGCGAGTTATTATGATAAATTTTACAAAGTCACAAAGCCCTACACAACACTAAAATTCTTAAAAGATGGGAAAACTGTAAGTCACTGGGCAAAAGCGTACAGAGGCATTGTGCTTAGAGAGCTTGCAAAACACAATATTTGTTCTATAGCTGAGTTTATGACTCTTGAGATTGATGGACTTACTATTAAAGAGATTAAAGTTATCAAAAATAAAACAGAAATCATATACAATATCGCATAAAAAATAAGGAACTCCATTGCAAGACTCTCAAGAATATTTAGATAAAAAAGCCTATTTTGAAAAAATAATAACTCTGTATGGTAGGAATGTGGTCATTGAAATTTTAGAAGATAAAAATATTGTGGTTCACAAAATTCACATGGCAAGCTCAAATAAGCCTGATGGAGCGATAAAAGAGATTCTTACTCTTGCTAAAAAAAGAAGTATTGAGGTGACTTACCATGATAAGACAGCCCTAAGCCGCATAAGTAAAAACGCGCAACAAGACCAAGGTGTAGCAATAGATATAATCGCTCAAAGCTATAAAAATGCAAATGAAATAAAAGAGTTAAACTCCTACAAACTTATTGCGCTTGATGGAATTCAAAACCCACAAAACCTTGGCATGATTATCCGTTCATGTGCCGCCGGAAATATTGATGGAATAATTTTGCCGAAAAAAAACAGTGCAAAAATCTCACCGCTTGTTATAAAAGCAAGTGCCGGGACACTTTTTAAACTTCCAATTTACTATTGCAATACGATAGAAGAAGCACTGAAATCCCTTACCGATACAAAAATTTATTCGCTCTCTTCGCATGCAAAGCAGAGTATTTATGATATTGCTCCAAGCTCCAAGAGTATCTTTGTTTTAGGTAACGAAAGCGAAGGTGTAAGTGCTGAAGTTGAGAAACTTTGTAATGACTCACTTCAAATTCCAATGAACCGTGGAGTTGAATCACTCAATGTTGCAGTTACCGCTTCTTTGCTAGCCTTTATGAAATAAATATAACACTATACTTTGAGCATAAAAAATATTATTTTTAAACAAATACTACTTAAAGATAATGCATTTACTCTTTTTTATTATATATTAGCTATAATGGCGCTCAATTTTAAAAAAACAAAGGATTGCTTTAAATGAATTCACTTAATTGTGGCGACAGGTGTTATAACTTCAAAAATTTTATTGGAAGTGCTATATGACACTTTTAATTACCTATCTTATCCTTGCTCTAACAGTTTCTTTTATATGCTCAATTTTAGAAGCTGTTTTGCTCTCTAGTACACACTCTTATATAGAAACACTACCTAAAACAAATGAAAATGCTATTGCTATTCTTAAAGAACACAAAGCCAACATAGATAGACCTATAGCTTCGATTTTAACTTTTAATACATTTGCCCACACAATGGGAGCAGCTGGAGTTGGTGCGCAAGCTCAAATACTCTTTGGTGTGGAGTGGCAGACCGCCATAGCTGTTATTCTTACTTTACTCATTTTATATCTTGCAGAGATTGTTCCAAAAACTATTGGTGCACTCTACTGGAAATCACTACTGATTCCATCAGCTTATTTCATCGAGTTTTTAATTCAAATCACATTTCCTCTTGTGTGGTTTTCTTCAAAAATTATAGATATGATTTCAAAAGGTAAAGCAAAACATACTAATTTTTCTCGTGATGAGATTATGGCTATTGTAACCATGGGTGAGAAAGAGGGTTCAATTCTCAGTAAAGAGAGTCATCTCATCGAAAATCTTCTCAAGCTAAAACATATAAAAGCAAAAGATATTATGACGCCAAGAAGTGTTGTTTTCGCACTTCCTTCAGCCATGACGGTAGGTGATGCGATTGAAGATGACAAACTCTATATTCACTCTCGCATTCCTATCTATGATGAATCGATTGACCATATCAGCGGAGTAGTTTTTAATCAAAATGTTCTTGAAGAGAGTCTTGAGGACAATAATGACAAACCATTAAGCTCAATCGCGTTTCCTATTCATAAAGTTTCAGAAAATATCCCTGTATCGGCGATCATTGATGTTTTTATCAAAAAGAAAACGCACCTCTTTATAGTGCATGACAACTATGGGCAAACGAGTGGGGTTGTAACGCTAGAAGATGCAATCGAAGCTCTTTTGGGTGTTGAAATAGTCGATGAGATGGATGAAGTTGAAGATATGCAGGCATTTGCAAAAGATAAAAGTAAAATTTTTCAAGATAGAATGCTGCTCGATAAAAAAAGACTTGAGAGAACCTCTACAAAATAGTTTCCACATATCGTGGAGACTGCTCTCAAACTACGACATCATTATTTCATAAGGTCTTTTTATCTCTCTAATAACTTCGTCAACACTCATATGGCGAGACTTTCTCAAAAATTCTCTACCATCCAAAAAAACAAGAACAGTCGGAATAGAAAATACACTAAATTGAGCCGCAATCTCTTGGCTTATGGAAGTATCTATACTAATCACTTCAAACTTCTCAAAATTTTTATCTATTGCCTCCAATAATTTTGGCTTAAGCGCATGGCAAACATTACATGTCGGGGTTGAAAAGTAAAGCATTACTGCTGGATTTTCTTTTACTATGAATTGTATCTCTTCTATATTTTGCATAAAATACCTTTAAATTAAAAACGCAATTATATCCAAACGGGTATAATCTCTAGATGAGTTCAATTATATTTTCAGTTTTAAGCGTCTATATTTTCATAGTTTTGGGCTACATCTCAAAAATGAGTTTCAAAGAAGAGATAGACGATAAGACTATCACACTTATAAATGTATATTTTTTACAGGTATTTCTTACATTTTGGGGGCTTTTAATCCGCCCTATTGATATTACGCTGCTTTATGCACCAAGCATATACATGTTTATTGTAGTTTCTGTGCTTCTATTTTCCGCCTTTATTGCTAAGAAACTTTTTGATGACAATAAAGAGTACTCTATTGCCACAGTCGCAGCCATCATCGGCAATACAGGAAACCTTGGTATTCCGATTAATATTGCAATTTTTGGTGAAGAGTCGATTCCATATACAACAGTTGTAAATCTTGTCAATGTTTTTGTTGTTTACACTTTTGGCGTTTTCTTCTACTCTCGAGGAAATTTTGATGTTAAAACTTCGCTTATTAACATAGTAAAACTACCAATTCTTTGGGCAGCCATTGTCGCAATATTGCTGAGTGCAAACCATTACGAAGCCCCAAAAACCGTAATAGATACGCTTATGATGGGGGCTTATGCATCTATGACAATGCAGCTCTTCTTATTTGGGATTTACCTCTACGGAACAAAGATAAATGAGGTAAGTAAAACTCTCACTCTCTGGGTCATGAACGTTAAATTTATACTGCTTCCATCTATCGCCTTTGCAATCCTTTACTTCATTGAACTTGATAAGATGATAAAAGGGATAATTTTTATAGAACTCTTGATGCCGCTAGCCGTTGCAAATGTGAACTTAGCTTCACTTTATGACTGTGCTCCAAGAGTGGTCACTGCACTGGTGTTTCTCTCTTCTGTTATGTTTTTGGGATTTATTTTTCTTGGGGTTTGGGGTTTAAAATTTTTATGAATTCCATCAAAACTATAATCTTGATATAAGTCAACATTATAAGATTAATAAAACAAACCTTAAATGAATTTATAATTAGAAAAAGGAAATAAAGGATAAAAGTTAAATCGGATAAAATTACTCTGATTTAAAATTTTAGAGGGTAACGCTCTCTTACCAAAGGATAAAAAATGAAAAAAATCATTTTATTACTGACATTAACATTAGTTGCTCTTCAGGCAGAAGATATAGTACATTACGATACACCTGATACTGTAAAACCGGGAATAGAGAAACCTAACCACCCTAATAATGATATTCACTCAGTTAAATAAAGAGTAGAGACTTCTCACTTAACTGCATATCATCTTTTGTGAGATTCTTAAAAATCTCCACTTGCGCTCTTGGCATGTGGAGTTTAACTATTTGATTCTCTCTAAGATATTAGCAACAGAGAAACCAAACTTTTCAAATAGTTGATCCGCTGGAGCGGATGCGCCGAATGTCTCCATGCCGATGACTTCATCAGCAAATCTATACCACTCTAAACCCCTTGCAGCTTCAATTGCTACCTTCTTTGTGCTAGATACAATTATAGAATCTATATAGGATTTATCCTGTTCTATAAAAAGGTCAAAACATGGCACTGAAACTACATTCACCTTAATGCCTTTTACATTTAATGCCTCTTTAGTTTTAAGAGCGAGTTCAACTTCACTTCCTGAAGCCATCAAAGTTATAGTTGCACTCTCATCTACCGCAACTAAATATCCACCTCTACTAGCCTCTCCAACTACAGCTTTTGGGAGTACTGCGAGATTTTGTCTTGAACATACAAAAGCAGATGGAGATTTTTTCATGCTAAGTGCCGTTTTCCATGCCTCGATATTTTCTGTACCATCCGCCGGACGCCATACATAAAAGTTTGGCAGTGCACGAAATTGGCTTAAATGCTCGATTGGTTGGTGTGTCGGTCCATCTTCTCCAACTCCAATACTGTCATGCGTCCAAATAAAAAACTGCTGAATTCCGGTTAACGCCGCAATTCTAGCAGCCGGTTTCAGGTAGTCTGAGAAAACAAAAAAAGTAGCAGAGAAAGGCATAAGTGGACCATAAAGCGCCATTGCATTTACGATTGAAGCCATAGCATGCTCACGAATACCGAAGTAAATATTACGCCCTTTTGGATAAACGCCCATGTCAACAAGCTCAGTTTTATTCGACGGGCTTAAATCTGCAGAACCGCCCAAAAAGCTTGGAAGTGCTTTTGCAATTGCGTTCATAATTTTACCGTTTGTATTTCTCGTCGCATCCGCTTTATCAAAAGTTGGATAAAGAATACGAGAAAAATCCGGATTCTGAAGGGCATCTAATGCTTCATTCTGCTCCATCAAAGGAAGAGTTTTTTGTCTGTGAATCCACTCACGTTCAAGCAAATCACCCTCTTCTATAGCACATCTAAAACGAATGAGTACATCTTCGTCCACATGGAACGATTTAGCAGCGTCAAATCCGCATGATGACTTTGCTTCAGCTATAACATCCGCCCCGAGCGGTGCACCATGCGAATGGTGTGAACCTTCAAGCTTGCCGGCACCTTTCGCAATTACCGTATTTGCAATTATAATAGTTGGTTTTTTATTAGCTTTTGCAGTTGTAATTGAAGCATCAATTGCATCAAAATCATGACCGTCACACTCTAAAACATTCCAGCCTTGAGACTCAAATCTCATGCGGATATTTTCACTGATACTTAAATCAGTTGAACCCTCGATAGTTATACGGTTTGAGTCATAAATAAGAATAAGATTGTCAAGTTTATTATGCCCTGCGATTGAACATGCTTCATAACTTATTCCCTCTTCCAAGTCGCCGTCTCCGCATAGGCAGTAAACATTATGGTCGATTAAAGCTGCGGTTTCAGAGTTTACCTGAGCCCCGACAAATTTAGAAGCCATTGCAAAACCAACGGCATTTGCGATGCCTTGACCCAAAGGTCCTGTCGTAATCTCAACGCCTGAGGTGTGCCCAAACTCCGGATGACCAGGAGTTTTGGAATCTAACTGGCGGAAGTTTTTAAGGTCATTTATCTCAAGCCCATATCCCCAAAGATAATAAAGTGAGTAGATAAGACCCGTTCCGTGTCCGCCCGAGAAAACCAATCTATCACGGTTTAACCAAGATGGATTTTTTGGATTATGGTTTAAATGTTCGCTTAAAACAACCGCAATATCAGCTAAACCCATCGGTGCACCCGGATGGCCTGAATTTGCCGCCTGAACCATATCTGCTGCTAAGAACCTAATTGTGTTTGCCATTTTATGACGCATTTGATTACTCATTTATTACCTTTTATTTATTTAAATTGAAGAAACGAAGTCCACTTGTTTTGCTAGCCTCTGAGGCACTTCTGTGCTAAAATACGATACAAAAAAAATCACTAAATGATTTTTGGTAAAAGCTTGACACTTTCGCGTCAGATTTTATGTCTGCTTATATATTTTATGAGAAGTTCTGAGAGTTCATTTTTGAGGTTTTCATCAAAACTATTTAACTCATTCATTAGCTCATTCGCTAAAATATTGGCTTCACTTACTGCCTTTTCCAAACCCAATAGAGTGACAAAGCTATTTTTATCTCCATCATTATTTGTAAGTTTTCCGGCCATTTGCGAAGTTTGAGTCACATCTAGAATGTCATCTTGAATCTGAAACAAAAGCCCAAGTTTAATTCCGAACTCATAGAGTTTTTCACCCAACTCTTGTCTATCAACTATTATAGCCCCCATTTTAAGTGAAGCTGCGATGAGTTTTGCGGTTTTATTTGTGTGTAGAACTTTTATATCTTCAATTGCCAGAGGCTTGTTCTCAAAATAGCAGTCAATCGCTTGACCCAAAACCATGCCGTTAAGCCCACCATTCGATGCCAACTCTCTTATCAGTTGGACTCTTGTGTAATCCGAGAAAGGCGCGTTACACAAAACTTCAAAAGAGTAGGTATTGAGGGCATCACCTACAAGAATTGCCGTTACTTCATCAAACGCTACATGCAACGTTGGTTCTCCTCTTCTAAGCGGTGAATTATCCATAGCCGGCAAATCATCATGGATAAGCGAATAAGTATGAAGCAACTCAATTGCCAATGCCGCATGCATGGCACCCTCTTCCAAAAGTGTATTATATGAGTTTACAACACCAAGCAGAAGTGCCGGACGAAATCTTTTTCCACCTGCCACAAGCATTCTTTGGAGAGCTTTCTCGTAAGTCGGGTGGATACTTTTTGACATGGGTAAATTATCTAATAGGAATTTCTCAAACTTTTGCATGTGCGATTTTATCTAATTTATATTCACAAAAAACTGAAAATTGTCTCTCTCAAAGAGTAAAGTTGTGCCATCTTTGGAGTCTGAAACTTTTTTCAGTAGCTCTTGCTGATTCTTAATAGCAACTCCATTGGTTTGGAGTAGCTTATCCCCTAATTTGAGCCCATATTTTTTACTTTTTTCGCTGATTTTTACAATTTTTAAATTTTTATCAAACTCAAAGCCATACTTTTCGTTCTTTTGAACTTTTGCTTTTTCTTCTGGATTAGCAAATTTTTTGAATTCACCAATCTCTCTTTTTTGAGCAACTACCTCTATTGTAACTATTTTAGAGTCTCTTTTTATTTCTACTTTGTGAGAAGAGCCAATCTTTGCAAAAAGTATCTCTCTCATCAGAGTTGCACTATTTTTTACCTTGTTTCCATCAAGAGAGAGAATAGTATCGCCGCCTTTAAATGGATTATTTTTTACAAATGGACTCAGTGCATCCACTATTACATCCGCTTTAGTATCGCTAACGCTCATTCCTATATCCGCATAGTTCGTATCTTCAGTGCTTAAAAATCTCTCAATATACTCTTTTTCAATGATGCCTTTTGGAGTTACAATGCCCTCGAGGGAACAGCAGCTGTTTGTGATAATAGCAGGAGAAGAGATTTTTTTGCTAAACTGAGCTAGAGAGGTTAATCCTATCTGCTTTTTGATGATTTTACCCTCTTGTGCGGAGGTTTTATTAATAGCTGCTACCCCCGATGAGATACCCACATTTATTTTAAACGGGTATTCAAAGCCTACTGCATCTTCTACCAGATAAAGCCCCAAAAATGGGTCGCTTTTGATTACTGTGCAGCTTGGAGTTTTTTCGGAGAAGATTAACCTTTGATTCTCTTCGATTGGAATCTCAATAGATTGTTCTACTATTGTGTTGGAATCTATAACTTTTTGCTTACATGAATCATATCCACCCTCGCATGCCAAAAGAGCCGCAACAAATAAATTAAGGATTATAAATAAACGAAACATCTATTTTGCTCCAAAAGGATTTATGCCGCCGAGTATTCCCATGGCACTATTTTGTTGATTCTGCTGCACCATTTTATAGGCATCATTTATAGCACCGATGAGTAAAATCTGAAGTGTGGATTTGTCAGAGATAGCAGAGTCATCAATTATCAGGTCGATAATTTCACCCTTGCCATTTATGCTTACTTCAACCACACCTCCACCGCTTTTAACACTAAAAGTTTTAGATTCTAATTCGGCCTGAAGCTTTGTTGTATTTTCTTGCATCTCTTCAAGCATTTTACTCATGTCGCCAAGATTACCAAGATTAAACATATTTAATTTCTCACAAATCAGCAGCAAAGCCACTGATTAGTTCAGTCACTAAAGCTACACCTAACGGCGAGAATGAATTAAAATTCATTGTTAGATGCTCTCAGCTATATAGTCAATATTATTGTCATCATCTAAAATAACTACTTTTGGTTTATAACTTTCTAGCTCTTTTTCATCATAAGTTGCGTAGGCAACAATTATAATTTTGTCACCTCTGTGAACCTTTCTCGCAGCAGCTCCGTTAAGACAGATATCTCTTTTGCCTCTTTCACCCAAAATAACATAGGTTGAAAATCTCTCACCATTATTTACATTGAGTATTTCAACTTTTTGTCCAACTCTCATCTTTGCAGCTTCCATTAACTCTTCATCTATCGTAATGGAGCCAACATAATTTAGATTAGCATCAGTTACGGTAGCACGGTGAATCTTGCTGTACAACATCTCTATTAACATCTTATCTTCCCATCTGCTTTTGCATATCGCACGGAGACATAGGAGCATCCCAGAGTTCAGACTCTATAACAAACTCCTCCACTACTACTCCGCCTAGAATGTGCTCTGTTATAATTCTGTCTATTTTCTCTTTTGTCAATCTTGTGTACATTGTATGCCCAGGTTCAACTAACATGACGGGTCCTGCATTACATCTGTTTAGACATGCTGTACGAATTGGCTGTACAGTTCCCATAATTCCATCTTGCATTAACTTTTGTGCTAAATATTGGAATAAATCCTGAGTTTGCGGAGTGACACATGAAGGTTTTGGCATACCGGGAGGAGCCGATTGCTCGCATTTAAATATATAAAAAGCCGGTTGAGGGATTCCCATAAAATATAATCCTTAAAATTTTTGTCGCAATTATAGCAAAAAATATCTATACGAACCCAAATATCTAAATAAGTTTATATTTTTAAGAGTTCTCTAACTACTTCCCTATCATCAAATGGAAATTTTTCATCATAAATAATCTGATATGCTTCATCCCCCTTGCCCAAAATAACAACTACCTGAGACTCAGTTTGGTCACTCAGTGCCATCTGAATTGCTTTTTTTCTATTGAGTTCAACTACCGTATTGCTTCTGTCTTCAATACCTTTTAATATCTCCTCTATAATTAATTCTGGGTCTTCATGTCTCGGGTTGTCGCTTGTAACATATATTTTTTTCGCTAAGCTTGCCGCAACCCTTCCCATAAGAGGTCGTTTTTCTCTGTCTCTATCTCCGCCCGCACCAAAAACGACCAAAAGCTCTTTCTCTTTGAGTGCATTTAAAACCTGCTGCATGCCATCTGGGGTGTGAGCAAAATCAACTATCACATTCGGAGATTCACATACTTGTTCCATTCTCCCACTCACACCTGCAAAATTGTCAACCACTGCTGCAACCTCTTCTAGTTTTTTACCGGTTAACATGTGAACAGCTCCAATCGCTGCCATCAAATTATAGAGATTAAAAAAGCCGTGAAGAGAGGCCGTGAAAGGAACCACCTCCTGAAAGTGCTGGATGATTCCACTCGTAGCGTCATTGAGCGAATACGCCATAAGTCTGTAGGTAGAAGGATTTTCAATTCCATATGTAAAAGTATTTTTAATATTAAATAAGGCTCTTGGCTCATCCTTATTGATTAGTTTTCTCCCATCATCAGAAAAAAAGCTATTTTTAACTGCTATATACTCTTCTATTGTTTTGTGAAAATCAAGGTGGTCTCGCGTAATATTTGTAAGTATTTTCAGTTCAAAACGAAGCCCTTCTACTCTTTTTTGAACGATAGCATGGGAACTTACTTCCATTATAAAAAAATTACACCCCGCTTCTACCGCCTGATAGATGTGCTTGTAAGTATTTAAGACGCTTGGGGTTGTTAAAGATTTACCCTCAACTATCACATCATTCATAAAAAAACCGCGCGTCCCCTGCATAGCTACTCTGTACCCTAAATCTAGCAAAAATGAGTAGATGGCACTTGCTGTTGTAGTTTTTCCGTTTGTGCCGGTGATACCGACTATTTTAATCTTATCTACACCGAAAAGCTCTGCAATATCTTCAATTTTTATAATTGAGTGTGCACCTTTTTGTTTAGCATCTTCTACATATTTTTCATTTTGGGTCGTCAATATAAAAGCTGTCTCTTTATTGCATTCATTAGAATTTTCAGTTACATACAAAAACTTTTGGTTTGGCAGTTCAATTTTCACTTATTAGCCTTTTTTCACTAATTTTTTAAGTAGTTTTCTAAGTGGTTCATCGCTGGGATAGGAGCTTAATGCACTCTCAAGGTACGAAAGTGCCATGTCAGAAAAGCCATTTTCAATAAGATTATCCAAAAAATCTACAAAATCCTCTTTTTTTGTAATTATTACTCGCGTCGAGAACATAATATTTTCAAAAGTTTCTCTAAACCCTTCTCCGTTGTCAATAATTTTTTTAAAATCTTGATAGAGAATTCCATCTTCAAGTTCTAATCTATCACGAAGCGGTGTTGCAAATACTTCACTTAGCTTTTCTAATGTTCCGTCTATATTTTGAAGTATATCTCCCATTATTTCATCAGCTTGATCTGTGTCTTCCTCTTTTAGCATCTCATAATAGTCAAAAAGAGCCTCTGCTCCGCCCTCTCCGCTCATTGCCATCTCAGAGAGGATGACACCGTTATATGCCTCTTTTGAGTTTGGAAAGTTTTGCAAAACTGATGCGAACTGCTCTAATGCATTTTTAAATTCTGCCTTTGAGAAGCTCTCTTTGGCTTTTGTTAATACTTTATATTTGCTTATGCTACTCATTTGTTTATATCACTTATTTTAATCTTTAATCTTATTATTCTATAAATTATCTATATCGTTTTCCATGCCCATTGGCACATTTATCACACAGAGTTCCGGATGTATATCCATGCGAAGCTGTCGTTCTACCCCATATTTAAGTGTATTGCCGCTACTTGAACATCCGATACAAGCACCTTTTAATTGAACATATACATTCGATTTTCTAACTGTTATAAAAGCTATATCACCGCCGTCAAGCGCTAAAGATGGGCGGACTTTTTCTATTACATTTCGTACCGGTGTCATTAATTCTTCATCAGAGAATGGAATCATAAATTTTTCCTTTATTATTGTAAACATAAAATAGGACAAAAACGCTTAACAAGTCATAAAAATAATAATTAGCTAATTTATTTCAATATTTCAGTGCAAAAATTTCATTCACATAAGATGGCTTACGCATGCCAATTAGGATGTAATCAATATTATCCCTTTGGGTTAAAAATTTCAATGCACACTCCTGCATAGAGCCATTGCACTCTTTAAATAAATCTTTAAATTTTGCTCTCGTGTTTTTAGAACACTCATACAATACCATTCTTTTATACTCTTGTAAAAAAAGATCAATAAAAACAAGAACATTTTCTATATGCTCTTTGTTTATAACTTCTAAAAACTTTTTAAAGCTTGGTATTATTTGAGAGTAAAGGAAGTACTCATAATCGCCAATCCACCCAAACTTGTGCTTATTTGCATCAAGTTGTTCCAAGAGGTTGAACATTGGTTTCAAAGATTTATTGTCACAAGCCTGCAGCAATTCATTCAGATGATTATAATATGTACTGCTTTCATCATAGTCGCAAAGTCTATATGATAAGTTTTCAAATTGTGCATTGAAGGGTCTGTTTACCAAAACTCTTAATCCGCTCTTTTTTGCCCAGGATGCACATCTTAATCCATCTCTCTCAAGTAAATTTATAGGAAGCTGAACCGTTGTAAAACTATGGGTTTTTTTTCCAACGCTTTGTGAAGCATTGCCTGCTAATGTTAACAAATCTTCATAAGGTAAAAATTCATCACTATTTTGAGGTTTCGAGAAGCTATTTGAACTTATGCCATAAGAGAGAATTCTTCCTCTTTTCACCTCTTCTTCTAGTGCTACAAAGGATTCAAACAATCTTCTATACATCTCATCAAGTCGCTCATCTTTTTCTATACCTCTATTAATAGCATCTAAAAGATAGTACTCAGGGTTGTGAACCAAATAACATCCGATAGAGTCCATCTCTAATCTTTTTAAACTCTCTGTCAATTGATTATGAATAAATGATTTTGAAATGGAGTGGTAACAATCTGGACTATATGCAACAACCTCTTCAAAAGGTTCATCTTTGTGCAACTCTAAATTAGTTCCTTGAATATATCCAAACTTACTGACAATCTCAATTTTTGATTTAAATTCGTCACTGAATCCATGCAGTGCAGCTGCTATAGCCCTCTCAGCTCCGCCATCCATATAGTTTGATGATGTATCAATCATCGTAATGCCAGACTCTATTGCCTCTTTTATTGCTTCTATATGCTGTGGATTATAATCGCTTATTCTATAAGTTCCAAATGCAAAATTACTCATTATACAAATCCTATTTAGTAATAATAAATGCATGCTCAAAATACTCTGGCATGTGGAAATTTTTTGGGGGAGTTTGAAGATTTTGGGCAGAAGCCCAAAAAAAGGTTTATTAAATTATACTAATTCAATAAATGCCATAGTAGTAGCATCACCACGGCGAATTCTAGTTCTGTTTATTCTTGTATAGCCACCTGGACGATCAACGTACTTTGGTGCTATTTCATTCACTAGAGTTTTTGTTGCTTCTTTACTTTGAAGCGCTGCAAAAATCGCTTTGTGAGCGTTTGAATCATTCTTACCGGCAATAGTGATAAGTTTTTCAACATAAGAACGAAGTTCTTTTGCTTTTTCAATAGTAGTTTCTATTTTACCGTGTTCAATTAACGAAATACTTAGGTTTTTGAGTAAAGCTGCACGATGTGAACTTGTACGACCTAGTTTACGGTATCCATGACGATGTCTCATCTGTAATTCCTCTTATTAAGCTTCTTTAGCTTCAATTTTCTTTTTTAGTGCACTTACTAAATCATCTGAAAGATCAGCTCCAACTGCAAAACCAAACTCTTGCACTTTTTCTATAATCTCATCATATGACTTTTTACCAAGGTTCTTAACATTTTTCAGATCATTAGTACTCATAAGCACTATTTCACCTATCAACTTAATATTTGAGCGGTCAAGGCAGTTAAAACTACGCGCACTTAAACCCAAACTGTCAATATTAGTAGCTAACCTTTTAAGGTTAGGATTCTCTTCAACTCTTTCAATTGTTTTTGGTGCTTTGATACTAATCTCACTATTGAATACTGCCAGTTGAGCATACATAACTTCTAAAGAGTTTCTAAAAGCATCTAATGGAGTTATTTGTCCATCAGTTCTTATGTTTATAATAACTCTCTCAAAATTAGGATTGTCTTCTACAAGTACATTTTCAATTTTGTAAGTTGCACTACGAACAGGAGTGAAATACGCATCAAGTGCTATATATCCATCTTCTAATTCATCATGCGTCTCTTCACTCGGCACATAACCAATACCCTGAGCAATTTTAATCTTAAAATTAAGAGTTGAATCTTCATTCAAAGTTGCCAATGGAGCCTCAGGTGTCATAACTTCTACTTCACCGTTAGAAAGATCAGAACCCTTAATTATACATGGACCGACAAAGTTATAGTTTATCTCTGCCTCTGTTACTCCACCATTTAATTTAAAGCGAATCTCTTTAAGATTTAGTATAAAGTCTGAAATATCCTCGAGCATACCACGAACAGAGTCAAACTCATGCTTAGCACCCTCGATTTTTATAGCGATTGGCGCATAACCAACTGAGCTACTTAATAAAAAGCGGCGAAGTGGATGAGCCAAAGAGATTGCAAATCCGGTTTCAAATGGAAATGCAATAATATTAGCTTCATTATCACTAAGCTGTTCTACCTCAAATTCTTGAGGAGCAAGCGGAGTAGTTTTAATTTTCTTCATTCTCAAACGCCCTTATATAATAATTATTTCGAGTAAAGTTCAACGATTAAGCGTTCTTCAACTGGAATAATAACTTCTTCACGCTCTGGTAAACGAGTAAAAATACCAAACACTTTTTCAGCATCGATATCAACCCATGGAGCTAAACCTGTTTGATTAGTTAATTCAATAGCACGAACAATTTGAACATTTTTCTTACTAGCTTCACGAACTTCTATCTTCTGACCAGGTGTAACACGGTATGAAGGAATATTAACTTTTTTACCGTCTACCAAAAAGTGACCATGCGTTACAAGTTGACGAGCGAAACGACGCGTCGATGCAAATCCCATTCTGTAAACAACATTATCAAGTCTTTGTTCAATCAGTGTAACAAGGTTTGTACCTGTATTTCCA
Source organism: Helicobacteraceae bacterium (assembly GCA_947498025.1). GTDB lineage: Bacteria > Campylobacterota > Campylobacteria > Campylobacterales > Sulfurimonadaceae > Sulfurimonas. The sequence goes on along the minus strand of CANMJR010000014.1, from coordinate 33,220 downwards.
TCACGACGCTTCGCTTCAACGAATAGCGCACGGAATTGCTTCTCAGAAACACCATACATGAATTTCGCTTTTTGCTTTTCATTTAACTGTAAACCGTATTCAGATACTTTCTTACGACGCTGACCATGTTGACCAGGTGCATAAGGGCGTTTATCTAATGCAGATTTACCTGCTAAACGACGCTCACCTTTAAGGTTAAGGCATACACCAAATCTTCTTTCGATTTTTTCTACTGGACCTCTATATCTTGCCATCAGTAATCTCCTTAAACTCTACGACGCTTAGGTGCGCGACAACCGTTGTGTGGTAATGGAGTAACATCTTTCATATATGTAACACGAATACCCTCAATTCCACCTACTGCCTTAGTTGCTGTCTCACGACCAGAACCAGGACCTTGAACTCTAATACCAAGCTCTTTTATACCATGTACTTTTGCTTTTGCTACTGCATCTTCAACAGCTGCTTGAGCAGCGAATGGAGTAGATTTTTTTGAACCTTTAAAACCAAGGCTACCAGCAGAACTCCAAGCAATCATGTTACCCATATCATCAGTAATAGTTACAAGAGTATTGTTAAATGATGCAGAAATATGTACAACACCACGAGCAATATTCTTTTTTATTACTTTTTTTCTTACAGCTTTTCTCTTTGCCATCTGCTAATCCTTATGCTGCGCCGACAGTTTTGCGTTTACCTTTACGAGTACGCGCATTTGTCTTAGTTTTTTGTCCACGACATGGAAGACCACGACGATGACGAAGACCACGGTATGAACCTAAATCCATAAGTGCCTTAATATCCATAGCAACTTTTTTACGAAGATCACCCTCTACCATATGGTTAGCACGGATTTCGTTTGTAATAGATGCTACTTCATCTTCGTTTAGTTCATAAACTCTTTTGTTATAGTCAATACCTGTAGCGTCTAAAATTAGACGAGAAGCATGAAGACCAATCCCATAGACGTATGTTAGACCATACTCTATTCTCTTTTTCTTTGGTAAATCAACACCTGATATACGAGCCATGGTTATCCTTGTCTCTGTTTATGTTTTTTAACTTTGCAGATTACTCTTACAATGCCTTTTCTTTTGACAACTATACAGTCATCACACATCTTCTTCACTGAAGCACGCACTTTCATTGAAAGCTCCTATTTTAACTTTTCGCTTGCTGCATTTAGGTAGTTTAAACGTACCAATACTTTTAACTATATATAAATATACAGATAAAAACACTCAACTTTTATGTTAAAACAGCAAAGCGGATGTGGATTGTACACAAATAAATGTAAAAATTTTATTAAGTGAAGATACTTTTGTTTGTTTTATCACTATTTAAGCAAAATATATCCACATTTATCCCTAATAACACTCACGTCAGATTTTAAAGCGACATGTGGAGATTGTTCCACTTTAAATCTTGATTTGGTTTCGACAGATAATACCCTTGCATATATTCAACACCGATTGATTTTAGAACTTCATATACTTCTTGTGAATATACGAACTCACATATAACTATAATATCATGTACTTGTGCAAAAGCAAGGATTGATTGAACCATTTTTACAGCTTTATCGTCTTCTATTACTTTTCTAATGATGCTTCCGTCAATTTTTATAAAGTCAAAGTTATACGAGAGTATCGTAGAAAAATTAGCATATCCGCTTCCAAAATCATCTAAGGCAATTTTGAGACCCTTATCTTGCAATAATTTAACCATAGAGATACAGGATATTTCATCATCCACTTTGTCATATTCTAATACTTCTATACTCATTAAATCAATTAATTTAGGATATTTTTCAATGACTTTAAGCACATAATTAACAATTTCCGGATTATTAAAATCTTGAAGTCCTAAATTTATACTAAATTTATGAACATTTAAATCTAAAAACTTATTTATGGATATATCGATTACTTTTTTTGTTAAATCCGTATATATATTTGTATCTTTAATTATCTCAAGAAAAGAGTTTGGATACAAAATCGTTCCATCCGTATCTTTAATTCTGACAAGAGCTTCATACTTAAATACACAATCAGAAGATGTATCAATAATTGCTTGATACTCACAAAAAACTCTATTTTCATCTATTGCCGATTGCACCGTTTGAAAATTACTTTGCTTCTCTTCATTAATCTCTTCAGAGTAATAAACAATTCTATTTCTTCCACTTCTTTTAGCATTATAAAGTGCTAAATCTGCTGTTTTAACCATATCAGTAAAATGTTTGCATCTATATAAATTTTTATTTACACCTACTGAAATAGTAAATTGAATAGTTTGATTATTTATATTTATTACATGTTCACGGACTCTGTACATAAGCTCTTTAAGAAGTTTCTCTGCATTATTCTTTTTAAATAAGAATAAAAACTCTTCACCTCCATATCTAAAAACAAAGTCATTTTTACCTATAATTTTTTTAAATATATTTGAAATTTCTTTTAAAACTATATCTCCCGTATCATGTCCGTATTGATCATTAATTTTTTTAAAAAAATCTATATCAACTATAGCAATATCATATTTGTCGTAAGGAAACCTACTATCAATAACTTTCCTCAAATAATTTCTGTTATTGAGTCCGGTCAGTTGATCTGTATAACTTTCTTTTCGTGCAATAAAATACATTATAGTTTGAAATATACCAATAACAAATATAACAATTGTAATACCAAGAATATATAACAGTATCTCTTTAATAGGTGAAATAGTATTTTTAATTTTATCATCTAAAGATATTGAAAAATCTGTCACTAACATCATGTAAGCTTGGTTATTTTCTGCAAATGGAGATAAGTATGTCAACCATAAGCCATCTGTTTCTTTATTTGAGGATATAAGAGTACCTTCCTCTGAAGAGTAAGCTTCATCCCAAACTTTTTTATTATCTGTATCAATTTTTTGCATGACTCTTGCAGGTTCCGATGCTCCATCAGCTAAAAATCGATAACGATTATTTTCATCCTTAAAAACTAAAAATGAATAACTTATATCTTGGTTAATAGTCATATATAACATGGTATTTAACATTTTCGATTTCTCTGGATTCATCAAAATACATTCTTGTATATTTTGATTCTCTTGACACTCTTCATACAGCCAATTTTCTATTTTTTCATGCTGTATTAGGATTGTTTCAAGCTTATTAAAAATAATATTTTCTTTCATCTCATTCTCTTTTTTAGAAAACGAAATGTACAAATAGAGTATCATTGACAGAATGCTGAATATACCGGTGACATACAACCAATAATGAAAATTCTTTACCATATATTTTCTTCTATAAATTCATCGAATGCGCTATCAAGGAGTATATTTTGATTTTTCAACCTAGATTTTATAAAAACGATATTTGGCCTGCCTTTTTGCCAAAAAAATGATCCTATACTGTTTGGATATTTTTTCAATAAATCATATTCTAAAGTTATAATAGGTATATCCATACAGTTTTTTTCTATTTTAGATTTTTCTAAAATTGCAATATCTGCACCGCTGCAATCATCTACAAAAACAACCATTTGCGCAGGTAATATATTTTTCAACTTTTGACTGTTCGTGTAAATAGAAAAACCCTTATGAGTATTCACTGCATCAATCATACTCATAATAATTTTGGACTCTATTTTATCAATTTCAGAACTCAATAATAATGAGGAAAAAAATAATAGAACTAAATATTTCAAAATAAATATTCCATCCCAATTATAAATGTTTTACCGATACTACTAACGCTTCCTACATCCAGAATAGGGGTTTGGCTCGCTGTATCAAATATATTTTCTCCTTTGATATCAAAGGATATCTTTTTATTCACCTTATAGGACGCGCCTAAGCTATAATCAAATCCGGCATCAATTTTAATATTTTCTACACTGGTATAGTCGGAACGATAAGTAATTTCATTAAAAAAATTAAATTTATTGTATTTGTTTAAAAGCCTTACAGTTGCACCTCTATCAGAGCTATATTGCATATTTTCTGAATTAAAACCTCTGTAAACATTAAAATCAAATGAATTAAACAAATCGAAACTATATTTAAATTCTAAATACACATTTGTTGCTTTTGTTTTCCTGTCAAGATTATCATAGTGCTTTGAAGCGGAGTTAAAATATATCCCGTTCTCAAGCTCAAAATAGATTGCTCCTAATTTTACTTGCGTATTGTTACTTTTTTTGGCAAATTCCGTTGTGAGTCCGTTATATCGTGATGGAAGAATTTCTGGATTAATTTGTGTCTTCCCCGAGTAAGTTGTTGTATAAAAAAGTGATGGACTAATATATGTACGGTTGTAATAGATTTTAGCTTTATAATCTTCGTAAATATCGTATGTATATCCCAACCTAAGCACCGGTTCAATTTTTGCTTCATTATTATAATTATCACTAAAATGGTCAAGCTTTGCAGTTCCGGTGAGCGTACTCGCTTCTGTAATTTTAAAACTATCTTCTACATATATAGAATTTAAATTTATACATGTCGGTCCTTTTACATTTAAAGTGTTCAAGTTTTCATATTCAGATTGCTCCGGCTTTAATGTTTTTTCTGCATATTCAAACCCGTATTTAAAATAATTTGACGCAACTATTTTGCTTCCCTTTATTCCGCCTTTGTAAATATTTTCTTTCCATTTCACATCAAGGGAACTACTCAATCCTCTGTTATAGCCATTTGGCTCATAAAAATTCATGGTTGACATTAAGTCATCAATACTTGCATACGCAGTTAAATTATCAAAAATATCGTAAGAAGCATATATAAATTGATGATACTTATTTATCTCATTCGTACCTTCCGGTGCTTTATTTGCTCCAAGCCCGGCAAAACCATCTTGCAATGAGTCATAACGACTTGTCAGAAGATTGAAACCTTTAGTTTTTAAAGTCATTAAAACATGCGTTTTTTTTGTATCTTTTGAAAGGTTGCGGCCATTATGATTAAAATCTTCTCTATTATTTTGATTACCGCTCACATAAACACCATATTCTACATCATCAATTTCTTGACCGCTGTAAATATGTTCAGAGAGCGATTCTCTATTGTCTGCTAAGATTTTTGCTTGTGTATTATTTTCTCTATGAGGTGTTTTAGTATAAACCCGTATGGTTCTTAAAGATGGCTCAATGCCAAAGTCTAAGCCATTTCCACCTTGATAAACCTCAATATGATCCACAAAACCCAGCTTCATATCGCCATATATATAAAAAGCACTCCCAAAGTAGGTAGAACTCACTTCATGGTTGTCTATATATAACCTTGTACTTGGCATATAATTAAGGTCACTACCCACATTCGCAATACCGGGAGTAGCAACTCCACCCTCTTGATAAGTCATAAATGGAATAGATTTTAATATATCTTTTAATGTATATGCTTGCATACGATCTAAATCTTCTCGAGAGTAGATTGTTACAAACCCGGCATTTTCCTCTTTAGTTTCATTATGCAATTCACTTTTTTTTCGTAAATTTTGCAACATGCTGTCAACATTATCATCCGCCGTAACAAAAAGAGAGGTACAAAATAAAGTGATAAGGAAGAAGAAATTCATTTTTATCCATTAGTAGCTTGATTTTTTATTGTAATGATAACCAAAATTCACAATTAACTAAAATAGTTTCATAAAATAAATATAAAATATTAACAGTATTCTACTTAATGTGTTCTACAACAAGATTGACAAAGGTCAAATACTCAAATTACTAATAACATGTTTGGATTTACGAGTGCTTCTTACTAGAAAAAACTGCTTTAACTTTTTTTTTGCGTTTAGTAAAATAATCTTTATCTTCTCTCATATATTTTACTAAAAGTAGTTCATGTTTTTGATAATTCGCTACAATCTGTTTAACTTATTTTACAAAGGATTTTCATGAAAAAATTTACTCTCATCTCTTTACTTGCCTCTTCGGCTCTTTTGGTTCTACTTAGCAGCACAAATGCCAGTGCCGGAATGAAGTGCGAGGACGGAAAATGCGGTAGTGCCATGAAAGAGGCAAATACAAACTCCGGTGCAGATAAAAAAGAGTCTATGAAAGAGATGAAATGCGGCTCCGGCAAATGTGGAAGCATGAAAGCAACTGCTCCTAGTGACACAAATGCAACTCAAGAAAAATAAACAAATGAAAGAATATATCTATTTTGGCGAGGTTGTAGAGCCTTACGATGTGAGAGTGTTAAACGAGAGAGAGGCGCGAGCCGGTGCAGGAATCCTCTTTTTATTTGCAGTCACATCATTTATGAATTCTTATCTTCTTCATGAGTTCGTATATACGCAAATTTTTGTAACGGTATTTATGATAGATTTTATTATAAGAATTTTCATAAATCCCAAGTTTGCTCCTAGTTTACTCCTAGGGCGTGTCATGGTGCAAAATCAAACACCTGAGTATGTCGGAGCACCGCAGAAAAGATGGGCTTGGTTTATCGGTCTTTACTTGTCAATCATAATGTTTTTTTTAATCGTTGTTTTTAATGTAATGACACCTATTAAAATCCTCATTTGTCTGCTTTGTCTTGCACTTCTTTTTTCTGAAGCTGCTTTTGGAATATGTGTAGGTTGCAAAATTTTCAACTTTATCAACAAAGAGAACCCAAAACTTTGTCCCGGCGGAACTTGTGAAATACGAACAAAAGATGAGATACAAAAAATCTCTACACTCCAAAAAGCAATTATTTTCGTATTTGTAGGAGTTGTTTCATTGGTTACTAATCAGTTAGCATTCAATAAACAAGACGCGACCAATACCAAAAAAGAGAGTAAAAGTTCTAAATGCGAAACAGGAAAATGTGAGACGGGCAAATGCGGAAGTGCGAAGTAAAAGCTTTGTAAAGAACGATTGCTTATGTTTTTAAACTCTCGCAGAATTTTTTTAAAAACTGCTCTTTTTGGCGGTGCTGTTTTGGTTATGTATGGGGCAACTGTTTTTGGAGCAGTTTCACTCATGCAAACCATGGCTCTAGTTCAAGAAGATTTATTTCCGCATGCCAAAAGTCTAGGTATTAAGACAGAGGCGTATTTAACTCTCATTTTAAACCACTCAAGAGTAACTCCAAAAGAAAAAGATTTTTTAAGAAACGGTGTCCAGTGGCTCAACGAAGAGGCTGTTGCAATGCACAAAAAAATGTATAGCAGCCTCTCAGAGAATGAGAGGCAAGCCGTATTAAAAAGTATTGCCAAGTACAAATGGGGCGAAGAATGGATAGATAAAATGCTTACCTTTATTATGGAAGCAACTTTTAGTGACGAAATTTACGGCATTTGTAAAAACTCTGCCGGCACAAAGTGGATTCAATTTGAAGCCGGGTATCCCCGCCCAAAAGAGGCATATCTGTGATGTATGATGTTTGCATAATCGGAAGCGGTGCGGGCGGTGCACCAGTAGCGTATGAACTCAGCCATGCAGGATTCAGCGTCATCGTCTTAGAAAAAGGCAAAAATTATAAAGAGGAAGATTTCAACAAAGATGAGTTGGCGGTTTGTCGTCGTGATTTTTTCACTCCAAATTTAACGAACGAGCAACATGTTATCAATCAAAGAGCCGAAGATGGGGCAATAAGCCGACATGTGGGAAGCGAGAATGATTGGAGCTTTTGGAACGGCTCGATGGTCGGCGGCTCATCCAATCTTATGAGCGGCTATTTTCACCGTATGAAGCCAAATGACTTTAAACTCCTCTCAGTTTATGGGGCGATAAAGGGCGCAAATGTTGCTGATTGGTGCATCTCCTATGAAGAGCTAGAACCTTACTATGAAAAAGCAGAGAGAATAATCGGCGTATCGGGAGAAGTGGTACAACATAAGTTTTTAGAGCCAAGAAGCACTCCAAATTTTCCACATGCCAAACTTGAAGAGAGTGGTGTAACCAAGTGGTTTGATAGGGCATGTGCGAGTTTAAATTATGAGAGTATTCCAACTCCAAGAGCTATACTTCCCCAGGCAAAAGAGGGCAGAAATGGCTGTTCCTACTCAAACTTTTGCGGAAGTTACGGATGTGCAACAGGTGCAAAAGGGAGTGCCAGAGCGGCTCTGCTTCAAAAATGTGATGCAAAAATTGTTACGGAAGCTTTTGTCTATAAACTGGAGAGTGATGCAAAAAAAATCACGAAAGCTCACTATTACGATGAAAATCTTACTTCACATGCTGTTGAGGCTAGAATCTTTGTTTTGGCTGCCCAAGCCATGGAGAGTTCTCGCCTACTTTTAAACTCCAAAAACAGACACTTTCCCCATGGCATTGCCAATAACTCCAATCAAGTCGGCAAAAACCTTATTTTTTCAGCAGGAGGAAGCGGTTCCGGGCGGTTTAATTTTGAGAAATTATCGCAAGAGCAGCAAAAAGAGCTGATGCAAACAGGAGTGTTTTTTAACCGCTCTCTTCAACAGTGGTACGAATATGAAACGGGTGGGAAAAAGCGAAAAGGCGGAACAATCGACTTTTTATTTGAACATCAAAATATCATTCCAAGAGTGAAAAGAGAGTTTTATGATGATGAAGAAAATATCATCTGGGGTGAAGCATTATCAAATAAAATCCATAAACGACTTACAACTTCAAGGGTTTTGGCTTTTGAAGTTTTTAATGATTGGCTACCGACGGATGACTGCTTTGTAAGTGTGGATGATGAGATAAAGGACAGATTCCACATGCCCGTCGGCGTTATAAATCTCTGGGGACACAAACATGATTTGGAAGTAGGCGAATATTTGGCAAAAAGGGCTGTGGAGGTTTTAAAAGAGATGGGAGCAGAGGAGATTCACTCCAGCATCTCATCCTCCCCTCCGCCTAATTTAGTAGCCGGTGGATGCAGATTCGGTGCAAATCCTCTAACCTCGGTTTTAGACAAAAACTGCAAAGCCCATGAACTGGAAAACCTCTATGTAACAGACGCCTCTTTTATGCCGACAGGAGGAAGCGTGCCTTACACATGGACGATTTATGCCAACTCTTTTCGTGTAGCAGATATAATAAAAAAACACTTAGCTTGACTTTAACGATTTTTTTTATAGCTTTGTTTCCAAGCTTTTTAAGAGAAAAGATTATAAACTCCACGAATTCAATTTTTGTGGGTATTTTATGGAAAATTTAAAGGTTATCGACAGCGTTTGTACATACTGTGGAGTTGGGTGTGATATTGCTGCGAATGTGAATGTGGCAGAAAATAAAATTGTGAATATTTTTGCTCATCCGGACGGTGTAGTTTCTCAAGGCAAGCTTTGCATCAAAGGAAAGTATGGCTTTGATTTCGTCACATCGCCAAATCGTCTCCGAATTCCAAGAATTAAAAAAAGTTTTCTTGAAAAAAATCCTTCTATAAAAAATGCCATTGCACACTCTCTAAAAGAGTATGATGCAACTTGGTTTGAAACAGACATAGAGTGCGCAACAACTGCGGCTGCTTTGAAACTGAAAGAGGTGCAGGAGAAGTACGGTCGCAAAAGCGTCTGCTCTATCGGTGGGGCGAGAACTTCATGTGAGAGCTCCTATCTTTTTCAAAAATTTACCCGTCACACCCTAAACTCCCCGCATGTCGATAATTGTGCAAGAGTTTGCCACTCACCGAGCCTTAAAGGTATGCGAACAACTATCGGCGAAGGTGCTGCAACCAACCCGTACAACGATATTTACAACTGCGAATTTATGATTGTTATCGGCTCAAACACGACGGAAGCGCACCCCATTATTGCAAACCGTATTTTGGATGTTGCCCGAGAGCATGATAATTTGGCGGTTTTTGATGTGCGTGAAATCAAGCTCCACAGATTTGCAAAATATAAGGCGATTATGCCGCATGAGGCGAACCTGCTTATTCTAAACATGTTGGCGTATGTCATCATAGATGAAGAGCTCTATCATGAAAATTTCTTACATGAGAGAACAAAAGGCTTTCTTGAGTTCAAAGAGAAGATTTTAAACGACCCGTTTGCAAATCCAAAATATTTTGAAAATATCGAAGGGTATCAAAGCCTATCAAAAATGATTCCAAAAATTGCCCGTGAATATGCACTCAAAAAGTCTATGATTTTTTGGGGACTTGGAATTACAGAACATCTTGACGGTTCTTATGCGGTTATGGCGATAACACACTTGGCTCTCATGACAGGCAACATAGGAAAAAGCGGAGCCGGACTTATGCCGCTTCGTGGGCAGAATAATGTTCAGGGAACTTGCGACATGGGGATGCTTCCATACTACGCACCCGATTACCAAGAGCCAAAAGAGATTGGATTGATGACACCTCAACTTGTTGAAGAGATGCTTGAGGGGCGAGTAAAAGCCCTTTTAAATATCGGTGAAGATATAATGCACATCCACCCGAACCTGGGCAAAATAGAGAGAGCCATAGAAAATTTGGAACTTATTTTTGTTCAGGAACTCTTTTTGACGGAAGTTGCACAGAAGGCAGATATTGTCGTGGGTGTAAAATCGGCGTATGAAAAAACAGGTGTTTACATCAATGCCATGCGTCGTCTTCACCTCTCTCAGCCGCTTGTACAATCCGACCTGCCGGATGATTGGGAAGTGCTTCAGATGCTCGATAACAAAATGGGCGGAAGTGCCGATTACAAAAACTCAAACGCTATTTGGGATGAAGTACGAGAGGTCGCCTACCGCCGTTTTAGCGGTGCGAGTTATGTTCGTTTAGAGCGTCACAGAGTACGAGGGCTTCAATGGCCGGTTCACACGGAAGATACACCGATTTTGCATCAGTTGGATTTTAGGACAGAGGATGGTTTAGGCGAGTTTCATTACCACCAATACAAACTCCGCGGAATGGTCGAGGAGATAACTTCCAAAACTTTAACAGGCTACCATCTGACAACGGGCAGGACTTTGGCACACTACAACAATGCGGCTCAAACCAAAGAGAGCGAGAAGTTAAACAGCCGTTACGAAGAGGACATTTTACTCGTGCATGAGGGCGATGCTGCAGACTTTACCAGTGAAAGGGTTATTCTAAAAACAGAGTTCGGAGAGACAAATCCGCTCACTGTAAAACTCACAGATAAAGTCCAGCCAAAGACACTCTTCGTGACTTTTCATCATGCCAAGTCAAAGATAAATAACCTCTTCGGCGATAAGTGCGATGAGCTGATTTTAACAGCCGCATTTAAGTCTATAAAAGTTGAAGTGATTAACACCTAAGATGAGCAGAGCAAAGGGAAATCTAGCCGAAGAGTCGGCATGCGGATTTCTTTACGAGAAAGGTTTTGCCGTTGTAGAGAGAAACTTCTACAGCCGTTTTGGCGAAATAGACATCATCGCCGTAAAAGATGAAGTGTTACACTTTGTAGAGGTAAAAAGCGGCGAAAATTATGAAAGTGCAATTCAAAACATTACCCGTTCCAAACTCTCAAAAATCATCAAAACCGCACAAATTTACATGAGCAAAAACTCTCTGGATTGTGATTTTACTTTTGACGCAATTGTTGTCACACCCTATAAAATCTGGCATGTGGAAAATATAACCCTATGATGTTATAATTTTTCAATCAAACAAACACTATCTCGGAGAATTTTATGCAAGCAAAAATATTTTTTGGCTCACTCAAAGCTACAAAAGAGAACATGAGCGAAAGAAAAAGTCCATATGACGGTGAGGTGGTTTCTCTCGCTCCGATTTGTGATGCAGAAGACGCGAAGAAAGCTCTTCTCATTGCCAAAGAGGCGGCAAAAGAGGCTAAAAAATCAACACTCTCACAACGCTGTAACTGGCTTTTGGATGTTGCACAAAAGTTAAAAGAGCAGAAAGAGGATATTGCAAAAACTATAACCGACGAGGTTGGCAAGCCCATAACATTTTCAAGAATTGAAGTGGAGAGATGTATAGAAACTGTGACCTTATCGGCAGAGACGATGCGAACGATGAATGGTGAAACTATTAACACCGATGCCATGAATAGCGGTAAAAAAACAATGGCATTTTTCGTCAGAGAGCCTGCCGGCGTGGTTGTGGCGATTACTCCTTTTAACTTCCCCCTCAATTTAATCGCTCACAAATTGGCACCTGCACTTGTTGCAGGAAATGCGGTCGTACTCAAGCCGACCCCAGAAGCTCCTCTCACCGCATACAAATTTGCAAAACTTTTCATTGAAAGTCCGTATGCCGTGCCGAATGCTCTGAGTGTTGTCTATGGCGATACCGAGGTTGGAAGTGCTTTGATTACAAGCGATATTCCGAGGGTTATCAGTTTTACGGGGAGCGTTCCGGTTGGAGCGATTATCGTAAAAAATGCTGGAATTAAAAAAGTGAGTTTAGAACTTGGAGGAAATGCAGCGACCTTTATTGATAAAAGTGCAGACCTTTTACATGCAGCTGCTCGTTGTGCTTTGGGTGCTTTTGTAAATTCCGGGCAAGTTTGTATTTCGCTTCAGCGCATCTTCGTTCATGCCGATATTTATGATTCATTCGCAACTTTGATGGCAGAGGAGACTGAAAAACTGATTGTCGGTTCACCCTACAATGAGAACACATTTATGGGTCCGCTTATAGATGATGCGGCATGTGAGCGTGCAATGGGCTGGGTGGAGAGTGCCGTAAAAGAGGGAGCAGTTGCACTGCTTAAACCTTGCCGTGAGGGAAGAATGTTCTACCCTTGTGTGATGGCAAATGTAACGGACGACATGGCGATAGTGTGTGAAGAGGTTTTTGCACCCATCGTTTCGCTTGTAAAAGTGGAGAGTTTTGAGGATGCACTTCCTCGCATGAACCATGTACCTTACGGGCTTCAATTTTCGGTTTTTACAAACGATTTGGCTCTGACAAAACAGGCTATCTCCGAACTTGACGCGGGCGGAGTTGTCATAAACGACATGCCTACACTCAGGTTTGATATTCAGCCCTATGGCGGTCTGAAACTGAGCGGAGTAGGTCGAGAGGGTCCAAGATTTGCAATTGAAGAGATGACCGAGATAAAGAGTGTCGTTATTTGTTAAACTTTAGATAAAATCATTGCAAAGGATTTTATAAAGATTTGGATGTTTGGATAATTTATGACTAAAAAAGCAATTATCTCCTCTTGTTTATTGGGTGAAATTTGCCGTTATGACGGCAAAACAAAGCAGGTATATGAAGTGATTGATGCTTTTTCCGAGTATGAAATTATTCCCTTCTGTCCGGAAGCACCTCTTTTTGGAACTCCAAGAGAGCGAATCAGCGTAATTCGCATAAACGGGGAGAACACAATTGTTACAGATGAAACACAAGAAGATGTAACGAAGAAGTTAGAAAATGAAATAAACAGATTTATAGAAAAAAATCCACATGCGGACGCTATAATTCTAAAGTCAAAAAGTCCGAGTTGCGGACTTGGAACTACTCCAATTTTAAACGAGCAAAAAGAACTCATAAAATATGGAGACGGAATCGCTGCACAAATACTATCAAATCTGTTTCCGCATGCAAAGATTGTAGACGAAATAGAAGTTACAAAACTCTATAATATAAAGAACTGTTTTTGCGCACTTTTATAAAAAGAGCGTAAAACACCCTGTAATTCTCGAAAAACAAAGTTTTTCGTAGCTTTAGGGGATTGCAAAGGACTTCAGTCCTTGCCACTTAAACGGACTTGTTCGTCTAAGTGCGTAACATCAAATAAAAAAGGGCGCAACTTGTTAGAAGAATTAGTCACATCATATGGTTACATTGCAATATTTATCGGTACATTTTTAGAGGGGGAGACTATTCTCGTTATTGGTGGATACCTCGCGCATGAAGGGCATCTTAGATTAGAAGGGGTAATTGCTGCTGCTTTCATAGGGACACTCATGGGGGATCAACTCTTCTATTTTATAGGGCGAAAAAAAGGGATGAGCATCTTAGAAAATCGCCCAGTTTGGAAAGCAAAATCGCAATATATTATGGATTTACTCCATAAGCATAAAGTATTATTGATTCTTGGTTTTCGTTTTTTATATGGAATTCGAAATGTAACCCCTTTTCTTATCGGTGCGAGTGGTATTCCTCCAAAAGTATTTATTCCTCTTAATTTTATTGGGGCACTCGTTTGGGCAATTAGCGTCGGTGCATTGGGATATATTTTAGGCAATGCAATCGAGCTGTTTTTAGATAAAGCAAAACATTATCAGATAATTATTATCCTCTCCCTTATTGCTATAGGAACTGCCATGTGGCTATGGCGTTCTTTCAGAAAAAAAGAGAAATAAGCCCCTAAAATTATTTTACAATCAGCGAGACGACTATTATTTTAAGGTATAATCGCGCAATTTTACACTAAGAGAAATGATTATGGATATTAGAGAAGAATTTTTAAATTTTTTTGAATCAAAAAACCACGATAGAATTGCAAGCGCCCCGCTTGTTCCGGATGATGCAACTTTGCTTTTTAATAATGCAGGGATGGTGCCTTTTAAATCTATTTTTACGGGTGAAATACCTGTTCCACAAAACCCTAGAGCTACCTCTTGCCAAACATGTATCCGCGCTGGCGGAAAGCATAACGACCTAGAAAATGTTGGTCATACGGCAAGACACCACACCTTTTTTGAGATGCTTGGCAACTTCAGTTTCGGTAACTACTTTAAAGAAGAGGCGATTGATTATGCTTGGGAATTTATTACTGAAGTTCTGAAATTTCCTGTTGAAAAACTATGGGTTACGGTTCATGAGAGCGATGATGAGGCAGAAAATCTTTGGTTAAAGCATGTCAAAAAAGAGAGAATTATGCGCCTAGGCGATGCTGATAACTTCTGGCAAATGGGCGACACAGGACCATGCGGACCATGTAGTGAAATCTTTTTTGACCAAGGTGCAGAAGCTTTTAGCGGTTCTGAAGATTACATGGGCGGAGAGGGAGACAGATTTTTAGAGATTTGGAATCTTGTTTTTATGCAGTATGAGAGAAGCGCCGACGGTACGCTCACTCCGCTTCCAAAACCTTCAATCGACACAGGAATGGGGCTTGAGAGAGTTGTAGCAATAAGCGAAGGCGTTACAAGCAACTACAGTTCATCTCTTTTTATGCCAATCATAAATCATGTAGAAAATCTAATAGGCAAAAAGTATATTTATGCAACCGGAGCTTCATTTCGCGTTATTGCCGACCATATCAGAACTGCTCTTTTTCTTTTAGCACAGGGTGTAAATTTCTCCAATGAAGGACGAGGTTATGTTCTTCGCCGCATCCTCCGCCGCGGTGTTCGTCATGGATATTTACTTGGATTTAGCGAACCTTTTATGTATAAACTTGTAGATACGGTTGTAGCAATCATGGGCAAAGAGTATGATTATTTGGCACAAAAAGCTGAAGTCGTAAAAGAGCAGATTGAGCTGGAAGAGGCGAGATTCTTCAAAACTATTGCCTCCGGAATTGAACTTTTTAATGAAGAGCTGAAAAATACGAAAGAGATTTTCAGCGGAGAGGTTGCTTTTAAACTCTATGACACTTTTGGTTTTCCACTCGATTTGACGGAAGATATGTTGAAAGAGAAAAATTTAGGACTTGACAGTGCTAAATTTGAAGCGCTGATGTTAGAGCAAAGAACACGTGCAAAAGCTGCATGGAAGGGGAGCGGTGATGATGCCGTTCATGGAGATTTCAAGCAACTTCTTGAGAGATTCTGTGAAAACACATTCATCGGTTATGAACATACCGAGCACTCTGCTGAAGTTCTTGCTCTCTTGGATGAAAATTATCATAATGTTGAAAAGTTGCCTGTCGGAAGCAAAGGATGGGTTCTTTTAGATATTACTCCTTTTTACGCAGAGAGCGGCGGTCAGTGCGGCGATAGCGGTGAGCTTGAGTACTTAGCGAAAGTGCTTGATACAAAAAAATTCTTCGGTCTTAACATGTCTCAAATTGCTGTAACAAAAGAGATTAGCGTTGGAAATGTTGTCGAAGCAATTGTTGACATAAGAAGAAACGAGATTACGAAACACCACTCGGCAACCCACCTTTTACATGCCGCACTTTTCGATGTTTTGGGCGACCATATCTCTCAAGCGGGCTCACTGGTAGAGGCTGAGAGATTGAGATTTGATTTTTCTCACCCAAAGGCAGTTACAAACGACGAGCTTGTCGCAATTGAGAGAAGAGTAAACTATGAAATCTCAAGAGGCTTGAGAGCTAAGACGGAAGTTATGAACATAGAAGATGCCAAAAAAAGCGGTGCAAAGGCTCAATTTGGCGAAAAGTACGGCGAAGAAGTTCGAGTTGTAAGTTTTGCCGACACTAGCGTTGAGTTTTGCGGCGGTGTGCATGTTGAGAACACGGCGAATATCGGCTCATTCATTATCACTAAAGAGAGCGGCGTAAGTGCCGGAGTTCGCCGAATAGAAGCGGTTTGCGGATATGCAGCGTATCAGCACTTTACAGAGCAGAGAGCATTAATAAAACAAGTGCAGGCAGAGGTTAAAAACCTTGATGCTCTGGCTGGAATCTCAAGACTCAAATCAAATGTGAAAGAGTTAAAAGAGGAGCTGCAAGAAGCGCAACACTCGGTAAAAGTAGAAATAAAAGCAGAGACGGTCAATGGCGTAACCGTTATTGTGGATGAACTTACAACCGGCGATATCAAAGAAAAGATTGATGAACTTAAAAACCAACATGCGTCGCTCTGCGTAATGCTTTTTCAAGTAAAAGGGGATAAGGTGATGTTGGCTGCGGGTGTCAAAGGCTCCGATGCAAAAGCCGGGGATTGGATAAAAAATATCGCTCCGATTCTTGGCGGAGGCGGAGGCGGTCGCCCCGATTTTGCTCAGGCAGGCGGAAAAGATATAACAAGACTTGAAGAGGCAAAAATTGAAGCTCTCAAATACATTACAGAGGTTCTTGGCTAATGCAAGAGATATTTCTCCAATATAAAACAGTTATTATTTTTTTACATGTTATGAGTGCTGTTGTTTGGGTAGGAGGGATGATTGCACTTCGTTTTGCTGCACATGCCTCATTTATGGAGATAGAATCGCCTATCAAAAGATTAGAGAGAATCGCACATGCGCTCAAAAGACTCTTCTGCATAGTGGCTCCATTTGCAATTATTTTACTGGTTACAGCCATTTTTATGATAAAAGGGTATGGAATTTCTCAAAGTGAATTTGCTCCGTTTGGATACGCTAAAGAGGGTATTTGGACAGTTATGTTTATCAATCTAACAATAATGATTTTAAGAAGAAACAGAGCCGTAAAACTTCTAAATGCAGGAGACATGGTAGGTGCTAAATTTTCACTCGAGCTTATCGGAAAATTCATGGTTCCCGTAAATATAGTTTTGGGTGTTGTAGCTATCTTATTGGGAACATTTCTCTCCAACGCTTTTTAGTCTTTGAAGATTCTTAAATGATTAGACTTGGCTCATCCTCTCAAACCCGTGCAGAGCTTTTAAACAAAGTCGGTGTAGAGTTTATTCAGCAGAGTGTTGATTTTGACGAAGAGAGCATCCTCTCTACATGCCCAAAGAACTTTGTTTATCAAGCAACTCTCGGAAAATATGAAGCCAATTTAAAAGCTTTTGGTTACCAAGATTATCCTCTCTTAGTAGCCGATACGGTTGTAACCTCACAAGGTCAAATTCTCAGAAAAGCGAAGTGCCAAAGCGATGCACGAAATATTTTGATGACGCAAAGCGGGAATGTTACAAGCATAATCACCTGCATGATTTATCAAAGCCCCAAACTTAAAATTATCGACATCTCCTCTACAGATTATATATTTAATAATTTTGACATGGATGATTTAGAAAACTATCTCAAAAGCGGAGAGTGGAGAGGAAAAGCCGGAGCCTGCATGGTTGAGGGCTTCTGCAAGCCTTACATTAAAGAGGTAAAAGGATTCGAGAGTACCGCGATGGGACTTAATGTAGAAGTTCTAAAGAGATTTATTTAGTGCTGTACGAAAATGAATTAAAAGCTCTAAAAAAATCCGGTAGATACAGAACAAGAGAAGTCGTAGATAACGATATTCTAGATTTTGCTTCTAATGACTATCTTGGTCTTTCGCACAAAAAAGAGCTCCACACCTCTACATGTCAGGAACTCTCCCTTTTACCGCTTCACAGCTCAAAAGCTTCGCTTCTTGTAAACGGTTACCATCAAATTCATAGAGATTTTGAGAGAGCGCTGTGTGAGGCAAACGGTTTCGAAGATGGAGTAATTCTAGGAAGCGGATTTAATGCGAATATTGCACTTATCGATACTCTGGTGAGAAAAGGGGATGTTCTTTTTATGGATGAGAAGTACCATGCTTCCGGTGTTTTAGCCTCCAAACTAGGACATGTTGAAGTTCACTTCTTTGCCCATAATAATATGAATGAACTCAAAAATTTATTTGTAAAGTGTGCACATCTAAAGCGAAAAATAGTTGCCGTAGAGGGAATTTATTCCATGGATGGAGATATTCTAAAACGTGATATTTTTGAGATTTGCGAAAGAGATGATACGATTTTGATTGTCGATGAAGCCCACAGTAGCGGAGTAATAGGCGATAAATTGATGGGCGTATATGATTACTATAATATCGCAATTCAATCAAACCACATAAAAATGGGAACACTGGGAAAAGCGTATGGAAGTTTTGGAGCCTTTATTTTAGCCTCAGAACACATAATAGAGTATCTTATAAACCGTGCAAAACCCATTATTTACGCAACTTCGCTCTCTCTGTATGACACGCTTTTGGCTCACAACTCTCTAAAATACATAGTTCAAAACAAAGAAGAGCTCAAAGCTGAAATAAAAATTCGCCAAGATATTATTTTTGAAGCGTTTGGCATAAAAATGGATGCACTCATACTCCCTATTCTGATTAACGATAACAAAAAAGTAATTGAAATAAAAAATGAGCTGCTCTCGGAAGGCTTTGCAATCGGTGCAATAAGAGAACCGACGGTGCCAAAGGCAATTATCAGAGTTATTGCAAGAGTAGGTCAAAGCAGCGATGAGTTAAGGTGCTTGTGTCAAAAGATTTCCGCTATTATGATAAAATAAGCCATGAAAATCTCAAAATTATATATAACCCGCAAAGAAAAAACCTTAGTGGATATTAACTTTGAAATAGTCTCATCTTTGGCGCTTGTCGGAGAGAGCGGGAGCGGAAAAAGTTTGACGCTTAAAGCGCTTCTGGGAATGTTGCCAAGCAGTATGAAGTTAAAATTAGAAGTGGAGTCTGAGTTTCAACTCAAAGCGGGAGAGAGTGTCTCATTTGTGCCGCAAAACCCTTTTACCGCGCTCTCACCTCTAACAAAAATCGGGAAACAGTTTTTTACTCCTCTGGGGAGCGTCAAAGAACTTTTCAAGAGAGTCGGGTTAGAGACTGAACTTTTAGACAGATTTGCACCGGAACTCTCGGGCGGACAGCTTCAAAGGGTGATAATTGCCATGGCACTGGAATCAAAACCGAAGTTACTTTTGCTTGATGAACCGACGACTGCACTCGACTCCAACAGTAGAATTTTGATTTTGAATCTCTTAAAAAAATTAAGCCAAGAGTTTGATTTTAAGATTTTATTTGTTACACATGATATGATTTCCGCATCACATTTGTGCGAGTATATTTGTGTCATAAAAGATGGAAAAATAGTTGAGCATGGGGACATGCAGAGTGTTCTGCTGAATCCTAATGCAGATTATACAAAAAGATTAATAGAAGCAAATTTTGCAAACAGGGAATTTAGAAAATGAAAAAACAGATATTTTTTGCACTTTTTATAATGGGGATTTTATCTCCTTTTGTAGTTTTAGGATACTATTTAAAAGTATTTGATTATGATATAACATCTTTGGTTGACTACCATCCTGCAACAACAACAAGGATATATGATAAAAATGGTGAAAAAATTGCAAATATATTTGATGAAGAGCATAGATACTACGCCTCGTTTAGCGAGATTCCTCCAAGAGTCATAGAAGCTCTTCTTGCCATAGAAGACACAACATTTTTTGAGCATCAGGGTGTAAATATTGATGCTATTTTTCGTGCCATAATTAAAGATATAGAAGCCGGAAAAATGCTTGAGGGTGCAAGTACCATCACGCAGCAGCTTGTGAAAAATAAACTTTTGACACGAGAGAAAAAGATATCAAGAAAAGTTAAAGAGCTCATCTACTCTGTAATTTTAGAAGCCGCTCTCACTAAAGAAGAGATTTTAGAGAGGTATCTCAATGAAATCTATTTTGGACACTCCTACTATGGTATTAGAACAGCTGCAGATGGCTATTTTCACAAAGAACTCGCCGACTTGACTCTCAAAGAGATTGCTATTTTAGTCGGTCTTCCAAAAGCTCCAAGCTCCTATGCCCCTACAAAAAACTATGAAATCTCGATGGGCAGGGCAAATCGCGTAATTTCAAGAATGTTCTCATTAGGCTGGATTGATGAAGATACATACAAAAAAGCAACTGCCGAGAATCCAAAAGTGTACGATGAGACACTTACGCAGAACATGGCACCTTTTGTGGTGGATGAAGTCATGAGAAGATTGACCGAACAGGGCATAAAAGATATAAAAACCGGTGGATATAAAATATATACAACGATTGATTTGAGGCTCCAAAAAGCGGGAGAGGAGTCGCTTAAATTTGCTTATGATGAGTCGCTGAAAAGAATAGAGGTCATTAAAAACAGTGTGATAGAGTCGGCCAAAAAGAGAAAAGTTGCGCCAAATCTCTCCGGTGATTTGAACACCTCTCTTTTAAACGGTGCTTTGGTGAGTATTGATCCAAAAAATGGAGATGTTCTGGCTCTTGTCGGAAGCGTTGATTATAAAGTGAGTTCATTTAACCGTGCTACGCAAGGAAAACGACAACCCGGTTCTGCCTTTAAACCGTTTATATACCAAGTGGCTTTAGATTTAGGTTATTCGGGTGCAACCGAGTTAACGGATGTTGCTAAAACATACACATACCAAAAAGACGGCGAAGAGCAGAAGTGGCAACCTAGTAACTATGAGGATAACTACAAGGGAATTCTCAGTCTAAGAGAGGCGCTTGTTCACTCAAGCAACCTCGCAACAATCAACCTTGTGAATGAAATAGGTCTCGATACTATTTTGAAAAATTTGAAAAAATTCGGAATACAAAATGTGCCGCAGGATATGTCTCTCTCTCTTGGTACTATCTCTATGTCCCCTCTTGATCTTGCCAAATTTTACAGCTCTTTTGCAAACTCTGGGGTACAGAGTGAGGTAAATTTAATCTCAACTATAGAGCAAAATTCAAAAATTATATTCACGAAAGAGGAGCATACTCGCACGATTACATCGCCTGCACAAGCCTACCTTATGACAACTATTTTAAAAGATGTTGTTGAAAGAGGAACAGCTACAAAAGCAAAAGTGAATGGGATAGATATTGCAGGCAAAACCGGTACCACAAATAATAATGTAGATGGCTGGTTTTGTGGTTATTCGCCTAGCATTGAGACTGTAGTTTGGTTTGGCAACGATGATAACACTCCAATGCAGCGATTAGAAACCGGCGGAAGAATAGCAGGACCGGCTTTTGCAAGATTTTATGAGAATGTACTAAAACTGTATCCTCAAGTTCCAAGAGTTTTTGAAGTCCCTGAAGGGGTTGTAACTGTAGATATTGACGGCAAGAAAGAGTATTTTACAGACACTTCGAAACCGCCTCGCACAGAAGCAACTCCAAATTCAGAACAGCAGTTGGTATTTTAATTTACTGATGTTACACGCTTTATAAAAAAGTGCGTAACATTCTTTATAATTCTCAAAAAACAAAGTTTTTTCTAAAGAAAGATTTTCGCTATGCGAAAAACGATTCTCTTGTTTTGTAGCTTTAGGGGTTTGTAGGGACATCTGCAGCAGCCAAAACGAACAAGTCCGTAAGTTATACTGATTTTATCTGATTATAGAGTGCGTATCTGTCGCCCAAAACTTTAATATCGGTTATTCTTTCATTTTTTATTGTAAAAAATGAAGCACCTGAGTAGTTTATTCTATTATTCGTCGCCTCATATTCAAAAAGTTTGCCCTTATGAGTTCCGGTGTATGTCACATAAACGGCAACTTGAGAACCTTCGCCTATAACAATTTCAGTAGCGTGGTAGAGGTTTGGAAATGCAGCCAAAATAATATCCGCATATTTTTTGAATTCCTCTACTCCCTCTGTTTCTATTCCAATAGAGCCACGAAAACGAAGATTATCACTAAAAATAGTTTCAGCTTTACTAAAATCATGCGAATTCCACATGTCATAGTATTTTGCGACTAGGTTTTTATTTGTTATCAAGGTTAATCCTCATAAAATTTAGATTTGTGCGGGAATTTTTGGATGTACCCAAACTCTTCATCTTCGTCGTCGTCATAATTATCTTCAAACTGATTTTCAAATATTCTATCATATCCTAACTTTACCAGTTCGCTGTCTATTTCATCGGTATCAACACCATTTCTCTTACCAAACTCAACTAAATATTCAATATCTTGATTCATTACACAGCCAAGTTCAAGTGCAAATCGAAGGTCTTGAAGCGTCATTTTTTTACCTCTATAAACTTTATTTCAATATTTCGACTGGAATTATACTAACAATTTAAATTATTTTTGCTAAAATAAATCTTAAAAATATACTAGTATGTAGAACATAAAAAAACAATACTACACAAATATCCCACGTTAAGTCTTTTAAATTGAAGTTAAAAGATTGAATTTATTATTTTTTCTTTTAAAAAGTTTGGGAGTGAATTTAATAGTAAAATAATCAGATAAAACCTAAAAGGAAAGGGATAAAATCTTTTCTCTTTTTCTATTGCATTGTAGATTATTTTTGCCCCATCTTTAGTACTTAAGAAGAATGGCATGTAGAAACTATTTTTATCTGTCATCTCACTCTTTATAAAGCCAGGAAGGATGTTTATTACCTTTATTCCATCTTTTTTATACTTATATCTCATTCCCTCTGCATAAGCATTCAACGCTCTTTTTGATGAGCTGTAAACTTTGGAGGTCGGCATGGAGATAAGCGAAGCAAGAGAGGAGATAAAAACTATTTTTCCGCTTTTTTTTGCCAAAAAGTGTGGCAGAAGTATTTCTAAAAGAGCATGATTCGAGAGCACATTTACATCGTAAATATTTTTAAAATCTGAGAAAGGGGTAATTTCAAGAGAGTGACCGATGGATATGCCTGCGTTTAAAATCACCATATCAATAGACCCGATTGCCGCTACTTTTTCTTGAAGCTCAGCAAACTTTGTTACATCGGCTACAATAATATTAACGCTCTTAGCATGTGGAAATAACTCTTGTTGAAGCTTCTCAAGCCTACTTTGTCTTCGAGCGAGGAGAATAAGCTCGTTATCGCTCTTGGCATATAACCTAGCCAACTCTTCGCCTATTCCGCTACTTGCACCGGTAATTAAGATTTTCACCTCTTATTTACACTATCCTAATCATGACAGGTGTAAAATTTACAAAATCAAGTGAAGCAATCTGCTTTATCATATTTTGAATATCTTTTTCAACTGAAATATGTGTAGAAATGAGTAAATTTGCCGAGTCAGCCGAACATGGACGCTGAAGCATTGTTTCAATTGAGATGTTGTTATCCTCAAAAATTTTGGTTATTCGGGCTAAAACTCCCGCTTTATCTGAAACATTGATACGAAGATAGTATTTTGACTCTATTTTATCAGTTGGCTTAAGGGTAAGTTTGCCTTCTAACGGCTTATCAAAGCCAAGCATTGGTCTTGTTTTTCCACTTCTTGCTATATCTATAATATTTGCAACAACCGCAGAAGCTGTAGCATTTCCGCCAGCACCCGGCCCATAATAAAGTGTCTCACCCACTTTATCGCCAACTACCGAGATACCGTTCATAACACCGTCAATTTTAGCAATCATTTTCTCTTGAGGGATTAAACAGGCATGTACCCTTAACTCAACCTCATTGCCATCTTTTTTAGCAATTCCTAAAAGTTTAATAACATAGCCAAACTCTTTTGCGAACATTATGTCAAATTGAGAAATATTTTGAATTCCCTCAATCAAAATATCTTCAGGTTTGGCATCAATCCCGTATGCAATACTAGCGAGAATAAGAAGTTTATGTGCTGCATCAAATCCGCCTACATCAAACGAAGGGTCTGCCTCTGCATAACCCAACTCTTGTGCCTCTTTAAGGATAGCGTCATATGCCACACCCTCATTTGTCATCTTCGTCATCATGTAGTTGCATGTGCCGTTCATGATTCCCATGATAGATTCAATATGGTTCGCTGAAAGCCCGTCGCGCAAAGCATTTATGATAGGAATACCGCCTGCAACGCTCGCTTCATACTCAAATGCTATATCTTTCGCCATCTCTTGAAGTTCATAACGATGATATGCTAAAAGTGCTTTATTTGCAGTAACTACTGCTTTTTTATTGGCAAGTGCCTTTTTTACAACTTCGAATGCCTCATCAACACCACCCATAAGCTCAACGACTATATCAATCTCACTGTCATTCAAAATATCGTCTGCGTTATCTGTTAAAATAATGTCTAAGCCTCTCTCTTTTGAGAGATTCTTAACAACTCCGCTTTTTACGACTATATCCACTCCGGCACGAGCAGAAATTACATCGGCATTGTCTTTCAAAATTTGCACTACACTCGTTCCAACAGTTCCAACGCCTATAATTCCTACTTTTATCATATCAATTTACCTACTTTTTTTCTTCGAATTGTTTCAAAAATTCTTTGATGTTTCTGCCTGCTTGACGAATACGATTGTCATTTTCGATGAGTGCAATACGAACATAACCCTCGCCGTATTCGCCAAAGCCAATCCCAGGAGCAACCGCAACTTGAGCCTCTGTTAAAAGTTTTTTTGAGAATTCTAATGAACCTAAATGTGCTGCACACTCCGGTATCTTAGCCCAAACAAACATACTTGCCTGATTTTTTCTAATATGCCAGCCAGCACGGTCAAATGCATCAAGCAATATATCTTGACGATGTTCATACTTATCCACTATGTCTTGAACACATTGCTGATCACCGTTCAGAGCCACGGTTGCTGCAACCTGAATTGGAGTAAACATACCGTAATCGAGCCATGACTTGATTTTTTGAAGTGCTCCGATTAATTTTTTATTTCCTACAAAAAAGCCAACTCTCCAGCCTGCCATGTTATAGCTTTTACTCAGTGTAAAACTCTCAACTGCCACGTCTTTAGCACCTTCAACACTCATAATTGATGGTGTAACATAGCCGCCAAATGTTATGTCACCATAAGCAATATCACTGATGACATAAAATCTCTCTTTTTTAGCCATTGCTACAAGTTTTACATAAAAATCTTGTGTCACTGTAGCAGTAGAAGGATTATGAGGAAAATTAACCAAAACATATTTTGGTCTAGGGCTTGTCTCTTTAAATACTCTCTCTAAATTTTCAAAGAATTTAGGTTCATCCACTTTGTAATCCTCATCGAACTCTAAGCCAAATTTAACAACATTCCCGCCCGCTAAAATAAAAGCATAGGAGTGAATCGGGTAAGTTGGATCAGGAACAACGGTAGTATCGCCTGGATTTGTAATAGCATAAGCGAGGTGAGCGTAGCCCTCTTTTGAGCCAATAGTAGCTACACACTCTGTCATCGGGTCTAAGTCGCATCCATAACGACGCTTATACCAATCAGCAATGGCTACTAAAAGTTTTGGAATTCCTTTTGATGTTGAGTACCCATGCGTTTTAGTCTTTTGAGCTGACTCAATTAACTTTTCACGAATATGTTCCGGTGTATCACCGTCTGGATTGCCCATAGAAAAATCTATTACATCAGCTCCAGCTCTTCGCTCAGCCATTTTCAGTTCATTAACTTCTGCAAATACATACTTTGGTAGTCTTTTTATTCTGTCAAATTCTATTTCGTCAAACATATTCAATCCTGATTGTTAAAGCCATAAAAGGCTCTTAAAATATGAATGGTATTCTAGCGAAAATATTTAGATTTAAGTAGTAAATTTATCGTGAATCAATTGGGAGAGAGGAGTAAATCATCTTTTATATTTTTAAGAGAATAAAGATCTGAAATTTTAATATATTTTGCATGACTAGGTATTTCCAACATCATACTTGCAGTTTTTTCATCTTGCTTTATTACCTCTAAAAGATTAAGTGAAGCGTCATAATAGACAACATGCGGATACCAATTATTTTTTATAGAACTTGTAATCTTAAGGGTTTTAAGGGCTGACACATCAAGCCAATGAGGGTTTAGTGATCGTTTAAGTTCAAACTCCGTACCACCTTTGAGAGTATTTACAGCTAAAGTAGCACTTGACAAATCTATTGTATATTCCCAGTCGGTTGCTGAGTTTTTTTGTATATCAGTAATTTTACAGCCACTCTTGTGCAGCTCTTTTTGTAATATCACCGGATCAGTTGCATACTCAGAATTCAACACAATACTCCAAGTAAATTGTGAACTATTAAGATTTGATTCTGTCGTTACATATCTATAGTAACCCATATTTCCAAGTGAATCACCCATTATTTTTACAAAAAATTGGGGTGAAGCGGCAGTTTTAAAAGTAAGTTTAAGCTCTTGTGGTTTACTAAAAAAAAGATTCAAGAGTCCATTGTCTTTAAGTGTTTGAGCAACTTTAACTACATCAACCCTATTTTGCGTATAAAAATTTGAATTCGGAGAAAAAATTATATCAATAAATGCTTTGTTCTGTTGATAAGCACTCTCTTTGATAAATGTTTTTATTTTTTGTGTTAAAAGTGAGTCCTCTTGATGTATTTCATCCCCTAATACGAATGTATAAAAGAGCAGAAATATAAAAAGTTTCTTTACCATTTTTTATCTTTATTTAATTGTTTAAATTCTTCAAGATCAATTTGACTGAATTTTCCATCAATATACTTAAATCTTATGTTTTGAGTAGAATTAAACTCTTCTAATTTGCCATCAACCTCAATACTAATATTTCCGTGGCCAAACAGAAGCAACCAATTTTTATTGACATCTAAACTCATCTCTTTTTCAAGATTTTTTTCATATTTTTGATTTGTTTTTATATCAATATATCCCATCCAGACTTTTACTTTTGGAATAACTCTTAATGACTTAGCTCCCATTTGAAGATCATTTTTTTGAGTTTCTATCTTAGCAACTACACTATCTATATTTGATGTAATGTTAGTTTCTGAGAGATTATTATCTACTGTACTCAAAAGAGATTCATTACTATCCTCATTTTTTTTTTCAACAGGAAAATCTATATTTTTTTGAGCATTTTCTATCGCGCTGTTATCAATTGGCTGGATTTGACTATTATCAATCATGGAAGGCATCAACTCAAAATATAAAAATGCTCCGAACAGTACAATGGCTAAAACAACATAGAGGAACAAGTGACTGCTTTTCTTTTTTCCCTGAGAAAAAACTGCACTATTAAAACTAGCCGGTTTATTTCTAGAATCATTAAAATACGCTAACCCCTTTGCTTTTAAATCAGCCAAATCTACACCATACTCTCTTTCCAATATAGAGATAAATCCTAAAAAGTGGATTTTATTTAAATCGTCAAAAGATTCGTGCAAAACAGCCTGCACATGCGCTCTTGAAATGTGTGTTTTCTCATGTATCTTTTGAGCACCTATCTCTTTTAATCGCTCAAGCCCATAGCTCATATTCTCATCCTGTCCATTAAAATAGCTCCTGCCACGCTTACATTTAACGAGTCAAATTCGTGTGACATTTTTATACTAACTACTTCATCTAGTTTTGAAACTACTCTTGAAGTTAGTCCCTCTCCCTCACTGCCTAGAACCAAAACTCTTCTTTGTTTTATTTCTACACCCCTGATATCTTGACCACCCATATCAGCACCATAAATTCTAAAACCTGAAGTTTTCAAATCGTTCAAGACATCATAAATGTTCTGCTCTACTGCCAATGGCATGTCAAACAAAGCACCCGTACTTGTTCTTAACACAGGCTCTATACTAAGATTTTTAACTCCACATACCACAATTCCATCCACCCCTAAGGCATAAGCACTTCTAACAATTGCGCCTATATTTCCGACATCCGTTAAACCGGATAAAACTAAGATAAAATCTTTGTTTAAAAAAGAGCTAAACGGGTGAAGTTCATAATCGTCAACTTCAGCCAAAAAACCCTGATGATTCGCATTCTTACACATTTTTTGTGCAGCTTCTTGTGGAATTCTTTTGACCTCAAAGCCAAACTTCATAAGTCGAGAGTACTCTTTCTTATCAAGTTCCTTTGCAAGATACAAAGTCTTAACCTTATTTGGATATTTATCAATTACATAATATATTGGTTGTTTTGCATAAATTAACATAGTGGTATTTTAGCCTAAAATATTTAAGATTTGTTTTTTATATCTGATGTTACGCACTAAAACGAACAACTCCGTTTTAGTGGCTGCTGCTCAAAGTCCCTACAACCTACTAAAGCTACGAAAACAAAGTTTTTCAAGAATTATAAGGTGTTTTACGCACTTTTATAAAAAGTGCATAAGGTCAGTTTATAATTCCAAAAGTCTTTGATATAGAACTTTTGTATTTTCGCCCGTAATTTTGCTGATGAGTTTTGCTTGAACTTTTTTTGGCAAATCAAGCTCTAAAATATCACTTTGCGTTATTGCCCCGCTTGATTGTGTTGCATGTGCCTCAATAACCACTACCCACTCGCCTTTATAATTTCCGTTCAGTTTATCTAAAATCTCTTTTGCTGTTCCGGTAAAATATTTTTGAAACTTTTTAGTAAGCTCTTTTGCTAAAAATATTTTTCTGCTTCTATCCTCTTTGTCTATCTCAAGAAGAAGTTTTTCTAGCCTATGAGGTGACTCATACAAAACAGTTGCATATCCGTTATAAAGAGCCTCTTGAAGCCCTGCACTTCTCGAGCCTCCTTTGTGGTCTAAAAAGCCTAAAAACAGCATTTTAGTTTCACAAAATCCACTTGCTACAAATGCAGTTAAAACAGCATTTGCTCCAGGAAGAATATCATATTTTACATTTTTCTCAATGCAATACCTAACCAAAGCTTGTCCCGGATCGCTTATCCCAGGCATCCCCGCATCACTTGCATAAACAACATTTTTTTCAAAAAATGATGGTTCCAAAGCGTCTATAAACTCTTTTTCATTATGTGAGTGAAGTGAAATAAATTTCTGATCTTCTATAGGAGCAAGATTGTATCGCTCTTTTAAAATATTTATGAGTTTTTTTGTAACGCGGGTATCTTCACAAAGAAGTATTTCGGCTTCGCTAAGAGCGTTCATAGCTCTAAGCGATATATCGCCGATATTTCCTATCGGAGTAGGAACTAAAGAAAGCAAATCTCTTCGCCTTATTCCATGTTGTAACGTTTTTTGAATTTATCGATACGACCGGCTGTATCTACCATTCTCTCAGAACCTGTAAAAAATGGATGACACTCATTACAAATATCAATTCTAAGTTCATCTTTTTGACTTTTAGTCTCAAAAGCGTTTCCACAAGCACATGTTACAGCACAAGTTACTAATTTTGGGTGAAGATCTTTTTTCATTTTTTTGCCTTTTGATACGCGTCTTGAGTACGCACATCTATATATTTTTTAAATCCGTATGGGTGCGGATTTTAAGGGTGAAAGTGTATCCAAATATATCTAAATTTATCTTAAGTAGAAAAATTTACAACAAAATTTTAGAAGCAACAGCCATAACAGCACTCTCAGAGCGAAGAACCATGGGCGTATCTAAAGCAAAAATCTCTTGCTTGCTCAGAAATTCTTTTTCGGATTTAGAAAAACCGCCCTCACAACCAATCAGAACAGTCTCAAAATCAGCACCATCTTTCAAAACATTATCACAAAAGTCAAAAACTTTTGTCTGTGGAAAATTGAATAAAAAATCTTTTAAGTTTTTATAAGTGTTAAATTCTATAAATGAAGTTCTTCCGCACTGTTGCATAGAAGCTTCCAAAATTCTATCAAATCTCTTAAAATCAAGTTTAAAGTTTTTTTGACTTCTATCACACCCTATAAAAGAGATTTTTTCAACTCCGATTTCGCACAGAGAAGGTAAAACTTTCTCTATTGATTTTGTATCTATGATGCACCAAGCAACATGTAGGCTTTTTTTACTTCTACTTTCATTTTGTGCAGAGGAGGTAAGTTCAACAACTAAACTTCTATTGTCAATTGTTGCTATTTTGTAGTAGTGAAGTGTTTTTATCTCATCCTTATTTCTAAAACTGAGAGCATCCCCAACTTCATGGCGACGAACTTTTATCAGATATTTATAAAGTTCTCCATCTATTTTAAATGAATTTTTGCCAGCTTCTTCATGAAAAATATATATCAAATAAGCATCCAAGCCGATATCGCTAATGTTACAAAAAACTCTACATTTAATATTCTCAACCCTATCAATCTATAGGTTTGAAGAGCATCTTCTTTACTAATATCTAAATGCTTTAACTTCTTATATCTCGTAAGCTCTAAAAATATTAGAGCGATTCCAAAGATAATCATAATAATATTTTCTACACTAAAATTAAGATGCTTCGCAGCCATCATAACAATTCCAGTAAAAAGAATAACGGCTATCATAGTCGCGCTCATCGGCATAAAGATTCTCACTCTTTTTGCATACCTATGAATATCTTGTGCACCTAAAAGCATTACCAAATTCACTAAAATTACCGCCAAAATTCCCATAACACCCATGTTGTGTGTTACAATACTCATATCATACATTTCATTCATGGTGGAATTTTACTATAAATATTTATATCTGAGGTAATTATGTCGATAAAAATTGAAGAAGCATTAGAACTGATTTATAGCAATATCACAAAAGTTTCCACAAGAATGGTGCCGATTGAAGAAGCTTTGGGCTCTGTATTGGCTCAAAACATAGTTGCTACTCACAATCTTCCACCATTTGACAACTCTGCTATGGACGGATATGCCGTAAAAATAGCTGATGCAGGTACATGTGTAAAAGTTTCAAGTACCATTCTTGCCGGTGATGATTCAAAAGATGAATTAACATCCGGACATGTTATAAAAATCATGACAGGGGCTAGAATACCGCTTGGCACACAATGTATCGTTCCCATTGAAGAGACAAAAGTTTGTGAAAGCGGGGTTTTGCTTCCCGATAATTTGGTAATTTCAAGACACATCCGACTTTGCGGGGAAGATATCAAAAGTGGAACTACAATTTTGACCTCGGGTGAGAGACTTTATGCGCATCATATAACGCTTTTAGCTTCACAGGGGATAAGCCATGTAAAAGTTCATAAAAAACCACGCATTGCTCTTTTTGCTTCCGGAAGTGAATTAAAAATGCACTTTGAGAGCGTTGAGCCGCACCAACTCTACAACACAAATACTCCAACATTTGCCTCGCGCGCGAAAGAGCTTGGATGTGAAGTTGACTTTATCGGCACGGCGGTTGACACACTTGAAGATATAAAAATTCATATAAAAAGTGCTTTGAGTGCCGACTTAATCATAACCTCCGGAGGGGTAAGTGTCGGTGATGCAGACTTTACAAAAGAGGCTTTTAAGGCATTCGGATATGACATCTTCTTTGATAAAATTGAAATCAAACCGGGAAAACCTACAACGTTTGGCCGTGTTGGGAATACTCTCGTTTTAAATCTTCCTGGAAATCCACTCGCAGCCGCACTCAACTTTGAACTTTTTGGGCAAAGCATAATTGCAGCACTTAGCGGAGAGAGCAGCAAGTACCTCAATGTAATAACTGCAAAAATGAAAGAAGATTATAGAGTAAAAGCAGGTATAAGAACGCTCATTCCAGGTTCTTTTGACGGTGTATTTTTCAAGCCATGTGAAAAATTTGCCCCTGGAATGGTTTCACCATTAGCCATTTCTAACTGCTACATTATGGTTGACGAAACATGTTCGTTCTTAGCATGTGAAAGTAGTGTAAAGATAATCCCTACTAGGTTTAGTTTTAGGAGTCAAGAGAGAGTAGATTTGGTGAGTAAATCCTAAACATCTGCAGGGTTTACAAACCTTTCGCCTCTTTTTATCTTTTCCCACATTCTTTTATCGCTCCACTCTGCCATTACTTGACTTGAGAAGATTATTTTCTCCAAATCTATATAGCCCATATCTTTTGAATAGGCATCATCAGCGAAAGCTTGAGCGTATCCTGTCTCCGTTTCATGTACAATAACGCTGTGAAGTTTCACATCTCTTTCACCGTTTACACTACTTGTGAGTTGTAAAAGTCTATCTATCATAGCAAAAAAGATGCGGGAAAATTGTTCGGCAGATGGAGAGACTGGAAGTAACACCCATCTCAGAGAGTGCTTTTGCATCTCTTTTATATACTCTTTATCATCAGCATCCCAAAGAGCGATAGCATGGTCAAAGCTGTCAACAAGTGCTTTCATGTTTTGCTTCATTAATCCAAAATCATAAACCATCTGCCCGTTATCTAAAAAATTTGATTCAAAAAGAAGTTCAACCTTATATGAGTGCCCATGTATCGAGCTTCTGCAACGAACAGTTGAACATCCTCTCACAACATGCGCATTTTCAAACTTAAATAGCTTTCTAATAATCACTTAGACTCCCTTGTTTTGATCCCAAATTCGTATATGGAGCCTATCGCTAAAGTTATACCCCTTAGCTTTGCAAAACTCTATTAAAGGCTCTGTATTGGCTTCCACTTCAGCCCTGCTTCCGCCTAGGGGCATGCAGTAAACTTTTATTTTTGGCGAGTGCATAATTATACTTGATATTTCTTCTTCTAGCCCTAGATTTATTGAGTCTGCATCGATGCTGAATTTAAAAAAAGCCTCTTTTGCATTGCTTGCGATACTATAAATCACTTCTCCTTTTACCCTCTTACTTAATGGTTCATCAGAGTTAGAGAGCTTTACGGAGAGTGCAAAAATAAACTTTTTATAAATCGGAAATTTTTCAAAATCAATAGCAATAGAGCCATTTGTCTCAAAGGTCACCTGATGTCCATTTTTGTGCAGTGCAGTTAAAAACTCTACAAAAATTTCATCGTTGGCATAAATCAACGGCTCTCCGCCTGTTAAAACAATATCCACATGCCGAGGTAGCTCGTATAGATTTAAAATATTTAAAAGTTCTGTTGCATTCTTTATCGGAATCCAGTTTTTAGAGAAGTGCTCTCTGTTGACTGCATAAACAGTATCGCACCCCAAAACTTCACTTCCGTCCGGAGCAATTTCCATGCATCCAAAACCCTCACAACGCATATTGCA
>CANMJR010000013.1 GCA_947498025.1 Helicobacteraceae bacterium | reverse complement strand
GCCATAACATTGTTAAGTCCGTAAACTTGTGCAACACCATCAGCATAAGAAACAATTTTACCTGTTTCATTAATATCAACACTTAATTCAAAGTTATTGATACGCTCTTTAATTATTGAGCTGATTTCATCAGCTTGAATTTTTGCTATCACTATTGTTTTCCTCTCATGAAGTTAAATTGCTTTTATTATATGTTCTATTAATTGATTATTAATTCTTGTCTTAGAAAAATTAATCTCTACTCCAAGGTCTTCTACATCAACCTTTATGCCATCAAAATTATTTTTTACAAATATTAATGATATCTTAGAATCAAATTTTTTACTTAAACCGCTACTTAGCTCTTCTATTACTTTTGTAGCAATGTTATTGTTACTATAAATAATACCCTCGTAAGTTTTTGTTGACAACGCAACATCTTTTCGCAATGCTTCCGCTATTGCAGGAATGATATTAATTCGTCTGTTTTCAGCAAGAAGTTTAATAAAATTATTAATCTTCTCAGATTTTACAGACTCAACTGCTTTTAGTAAAATAGTTGATTTGTCGCTAATAGAAACATTTGGATTATCCATAATTTGAACAAACTTTTTATCTTTAAATGATTCAGCTAAAGCAGAGAAAATATTTGTAGCTATCCCCACAACTTCAGCATCGGAACCATCTTTTAAAGCTTTAATATATCGTTTTGCAATTAATTTTTCCATACTATGCCACCTTCTTTAAGATAACATTAGCCATAGCTTCTATATCAAAATCATCACTACTTTGAGCTAAAACTTGATTTAACACATCTTTTACAACATTACGAACCATTTTTCTCTGCTCGAACTCTTTCATTACTGCATGTTGTTTAGATAATGTTTCCAGCTCACCTTCACACTGAGTTATGATACTATCACTTATGATTTTATTCTCTTTCTTTAAAGAAATAGCCAATCCATCCGCATACTTTTCAGCATCAGAAATCTTAGCCAATGCCTCTTTTTTTAGAGCAATAGTTTCATTCAATTTATCTTGAACTTTTTTCAATTCATCAGCAATAGCTTGACTTCTTGATACAAAATAATTTTTTACCGGTTCAGCAACAAGGTACCAAACTAGACCTGCAAATAGTACAAAGTTAACCGTTCTTTGAACGATATCTGTACCAGCACCTTCTGCACTACCACCAGATGCCAATGCATAAGTTGATATCATTAGCATAAATACTAAAATTCTACTCACATTACATCCTTTATATTTGACTAAATTTAGCTTTTACAGCTTCTTTAAACATTGGAATTTGAGACATTAACTCATCATTCAACTGCTTTCTAGAATTATGAAGAGATTTTTCAAACTCTAAATACTCATTTGCTAATTCAGCTCGTTTAGCTTCTAACTTACTATCAGCCAATTCCTTAGCATCCGCAATTACTTTCTCTCTTAGGGCTGCAGCTTCCAGCTTAGCGTTCATAATTATTGATTCAGCTTTTGAATATAACTCATGAATTTCATCATCATTAGAACCGACTTTTTCCAAGTCTTTCTTGATATCTTCATCACGTTTTTTCATGTAAGCGAATAATGGATTATAAAGCCAACTGTTCAGAGCGGCAATAAGTGAAAGAAATACAACAAATGTAGCCAAAAGTAGTATCGGATTTATATCTAACATAGCACCTCCTAAAAGTTGCGTGATTATACTATGAGAAAATTGAAAGGATAGTTAAAGTAAGAAAAAAAATAAAAGAATTTTACATTTTTTATAAAAAATTAGCAACGCTGCATATTAATATCGGTATTATGTGAGAAAATTGTTTAAAAATTGTTTAACTTGGGCTTCGCTCTCAAACTCAATAGTTAATTTATTTCTAGAAGAGTTTGTTTTATAACCTAAAGAATTTAACTCATTTTTAATCTTAAAAAAATCATATGACTTAACAATTTCCTTGTCTCCAAGAATCTGTTTTTCATCTTTTATGTTTTTTATAGTGCTCTCGACTTCTCTCACACTTAGTTTTTGCCCTATGATAGAGTTCACCATAAGTTGTTGCTGCTTTTCATCTAGACCAACCAAAACCTTAGCATGACCGGCAGTTATTTTTTTTTCAATAAGTGATTTTTGTGTTTTCGGAGAAAGTTGCAAAAGTCTTAAACTGTTTGTAATGTGGGTTCTACTTTTATTTATCATAACCGCCAACTCTTCATGCGTTATATTATGCAATTTTATAAGTTCATGATAAGCATCTGCAAGTTCTATTGAGTTTAAATCTTCTCTTTGAATATTTTCAATAAGAGCAAATTGTCTCATTTTTTGCTCATCTCTCTTTAAAACTACTGAGCGAATAGTTTTA
The DNA here is from genome assembly GCA_947498025.1 of Helicobacteraceae bacterium. Taxonomy (GTDB): domain Bacteria; phylum Campylobacterota; class Campylobacteria; order Campylobacterales; family Sulfurimonadaceae; genus Sulfurimonas. The sequence goes on along the minus strand of CANMJR010000013.1, from coordinate 61,687 downwards.
AGTTTAGCCAACTTTGATGCACGAAGCCTTCTTTCTCCGGCTATCAATATATAGCCATCCATATCTTCAGTAACAACAATTGGCTGGATTAAACCATCTTTTTTAATAGATTCTGCCAACTCTGCTAATGAAGCTTCATCAAAAGTTTTTCTTGGTTGAAATGGATTTGGTCGAATCTCTTTAATTGACAATTCCAATATAGCATCTTGATGGGTACCTTCATTCTCATACGCTTCATTTATCTCACCAAAAAGTGCATCCAAGCCCCTGCCTAACTTTTGAGATTTCATTACTTCATTATCGCTTGTGCTAAATTTTGATATGCAACAGTTCCACTCGATTTTACATCATACAATATAGCAGGCTTTCCAAAAGATGGTGATTCTGCAAGTTTGACATTTCTTGGAACCACTATATATCTATCATCTTCATCTTTAAAAAGTTTGCTTTTAAAATGTTGTCGTAAATCTGCAAAAACTTGTTTTGAAAGATTATTTTGTGCACTAAACATAGTTGGTAGAAAACCTTTTACGCTTAGTTTTGGATTTATTGATTTTCTCACCAATTTTACAGTATTCAAAAGTTGTGCCAAGCCCTCAAGTGCAAAAAATTCACATTGAATAGGAATAATTACCGAGTTAGAGGCTGAGAGTGCATTGATTGTCATCGGTCCAAGAGCCGGTGGTGAGTCTATAATAATATAATCGTAATCTTTTCTTATGCTCTCAATCGCTCTTTTTAAAACAAGTTCACGACCTTGTGTTTTACTTGCATCATAATACTCTTTTTCGATTCCGACTAAACCTATGTTCGATGGTGCCAAATGAAGAGTCGGTAAATCTGACTTTAATATAATATCTTTAATTTTTTTGGTACCAATAAGTACATGATAAATATTAAATTCATAATCATTTCTATGAAAGCCCAACGAGGTTGTGGCGTTTGCTTGAGGGTCTGAGTCAATCAAAAGCACTTTTTTTTCTGCAACTGCAAGTGAGGCTGCTAAATTTACAGCGGTAGTCGTTTTACCAACTCCACCTTTTTGATTTGCTATTACTATTACTTCGCTCATCTTAAACTAAATATCCTCTTGGAGTTGCTAATTATTGAGCCGTCACCTTGAAGTGTTGCCTCAGCTAATGAAATTTTTAAATTATTTGCGTGTGTGGAAAAGTTTTTGTTCTTGTAAAATTCTAACTCATATTTACTAAAAACTTGCTTCCATGAGATATTTTTTTCAATATTCTCAAAATATCTTTTTAGCAACTCTTCCCTAGAAATAGCAATATCTAAAGTTCCAAATCCCTCTGGTGCTATAACTAAATTTAATCCAACGCCACATACAATAGACTCTTTTACAACATTTGTAATCATTCCGCCTATTTTTAATTCGTCTATGTAAAAATCATTCGGCCACTTTAACCAAACTCGCGAATTTAACTCTGCTAAACTCTCTTTCAAAATATATGCAAAATAGATTGATGACGATTCGAGTTTCAAATCAAACGGTAAATCTTTTAAACGCATGGCAAAAGATACAAAAAGATTGCCTCTTATTCCGCTCCAAGCGTTACCTCTGCTACCGATACCATCCGTTTGCATCTCAGCTACTATTGCATGTGGAAGTTTTAAGCTATCTTCTCGAACTAACTCTTTTAAATAGTTTTGCGTTGAGTCAACACTCTCAAGATAAGATATCTTCAAGAGCCAATCTTTTACCGTTAATGTATGAAATTATATCCATCTCATTTTTTGACTCTGGCTGAACTTTGAAAATTCTAATACTGCCCTCTTTACATCCAACAACAATACTCGAAGGGTCTATTTTTAAAATTGTACCCATCTCGTTTTTGCCTATTTTCTCTTCTAATGATATTTTTTTAAGCTTCAAGCCACATGCCAAGTAAATCCCTGGCCAAGGGGTGAATGCGCGATATTTGTTATAAACTTCAACCGCATTTTCAAAGTTTACTTCACCATTTTGTTTTGTTATTTTTGAGCAGTGCGTAGCTTGCGAATTATCTTGTTTTATTGGCGTGTATGAGTCAAAATTTTCTAGTACATCTACAGTTAAATTTGCTGCTGTTTTTGTTAATCTCTCAAACAGAGTGTCTTGCATCTCATCGTCACCGACTTCAATACTCTCTATCTTAATTATGTCCCCCGTATCTAAACCTTCTTCCATAAGCATAGCAGTAACACCGGTTCTTTTATCTGCATTTAAAAGCGTTTGCTGAATCGGGCTTGCTCCGCGATACTGCGGCAATATTGAAGCGTGAAGGTTAATACAAGGCGCGTGATCCAAAATTTCTCTTGGAAGAATCTGCCCATATGCTGCCACAACTACATAATCACACTCTATTTTCAAAAGCTCTTTTACAACTTCGCTCTCACGAAGCCTATTTGGCTGATATACAGGTATGTTTAATTCGCATGCCAAGGTTTTAACCTCTGGCGCAGTCATCACTTTTTTTCTACCGACCGGCTTATCGGGCTGAGTGTAAACAGCAACTACTTCCATCCCTTTTGTACCGATGAGTCGTTGCAAAATCTTTTTTGCATAATCAGGCGTACCCATGAAGATAATTTTCATTTAATTCCGCTTGTAAAAAATGTTCCGCCAACATGCTTTTTATCTAACATAAAACTTTTTACATTAGACAAATCAAATCCACTTGACAAAAACATATCAATCCCACATGAGAGGAGGTAATCGGCTGCTTTTAGTTTTGTGACAATGCCGCCTGTTGCAAAAATATTGTTTGGATTTACCTCTTTTTCAAGTTCGTTTTTATCAATACTATTTACAACTTTTAAAATATTTGCATCTGGATTTTGTCGCGGATCGCTGTCATAGAAGGCATCTATGTCTGAGAGTATTATCAAAATATTTGAATCTGTGTGCTTTGTCATGTAGGCAGAGAGTTGGTCGTTATCGCCAACTACAAGCTCTTCTGTTGCAGTTGCATCATTTTCATTTACGATAGGAATAACACCGCTAGAAAGAAGAGTGTCAACGGTATTTTTAATTCTCTCAATATCATCCATTTTGCTAAAGTTTGCTGCGGATACTAAAACCTGAGCCGTGATAATCTCATGTGTTGCAAATTTTTTAGCATAGGTTTTCATCAAAATCGGTTGCCCAATCGCGGCGAGTGCCTGTTTATTTTTCAATACGCTTCTATCGAGTTTTAACTTTGTATAGCCCGCTGCGACCGCTCCGGAAGAGACTAAAATAACTTCATTCTCTTTTTGAAGTTCACTCAAAAAATCAACCAATGCTCTCATTCTATCAAGTGCAATAACGCCATTTTGGGCTAAAACTGCACTTCCAACTTTTACAACTACTCTTTTCATCTTCGTAAAACTAATAAACTTTTCTATTTGTATGTACTAAATTAAATAGGGAATACTTCAATGCTTCAATATTTTTGCTTGTTGCAGAGGAGATTGCGGCTATAAAATATGGTAAAGATTTATCAAATCCGAGTGTTTCATCAGCACTCTCTTGAATAAAATATGGAATTTCAGGGTCAAAATCAAATTCACTTGCTTTATTTGCACTCACACCAATCAGATTTAAAAAACCATTCACCAATTCAGGGACTTCTTCCGGTGGTACAATATCTACTCTTGTTAAAGCAATTGCAAACCTACTTTCACCCATTTTTGCAGAAAATGCGGCAATTTCACTTTTTAGAGTCTCTATCTGCTCTTTTAAATCTCGGTATGAAGCCAGATCTATCATGTACAAAAGGATCTCTGTTCTCTCAATGTGTTGTAAAAATTGAATTCCTAAACCTTTACCCTCATGCGCTCCACCGATAATTCCTGGAATATCAGCCATAACAAATGATTCAAAGTCACCTATATTTACTTGACCCAGTTTTGGAGTTAGCGTAGTAAATTCGTAGTTTGCAATCTCTGGACGAGCGTTTGAAACCGTTGAGATGAGAGTTGACTTTCCAACATTAGGAAAACCGACAAGCCCAACATCGGCAATAAGTTTCAGGTCTAACTTTATCTGTCTTGTCTTACCTTTTTCACCGGGCTGCGCATATGTCGGTCTCTGGTTTGTAGATGACTTAAAGCGAGTATTTCCAAGCCCGCCTTTTCCACCCGTAATGAACTCTACTTCTTGACCGTCCATCAACATATCAAAAAGAACTTCACCGCTCTCTGCATCAATAATCTGTGTTCCCGGTGGAACGATAATAACCTCTTTGGCACCGGAACGACCGGTCATATTTCGACCTTCCCCCTGAACACCGTTTTCAGCTTTTATATGCATCTTTTTTTGAAAATGTGAGAGCGTATGTGTGTTGTTGTCACACTTAAACCAAATGTCGCCACCCTTTCCGCCATCCCCGCCGTTTGGTCCACCGTTGAGAACAAATTTTTCACGACGAAATGCAACGCATCCCTGTCCACCTTTTCCGGATGAAACGGTTAATTCAACACTATCTGTAAACATTGTAGATATCCTTAGTTGATAATACTTAAAAATTCACTTGATTTTTAAAAAGAGTAAACTGTTAAATATTTTATTTATTTAGGTGCAAAACCTAGTGATTGAAGTAGAATATTTGGGCAAAGCCCAAACATTGTAGAATTACGCAGCAGCTACTATAGAAACTTGTTGACGATTTTTGTCTTTTCTTTCGAATTTAACAACACCTTCAATAAGTGCATAGATTGTATGGTCTTTTCCCATACCAACATTTTTACCTGGGTGAACTTTCGTTCCTCTTTGACGAATAATGATGTTACCGGCTATTACGGCCTCGCCACCATACTTCTTAACACCAAGTCTTCTACCAGCCGAGTCACGATTATTCTGTGTACTACCTTGACCTTTCTTATGTGCCATATTTTACTCCTTAATCTTAATTACGCAGCTATTTTCGTGATACGAACACGAGTGAAGTCTCTTCTGAAACCTCTTTTAACTTTACTATCTTTACGACGACGCTTTTTAAAAGTAATAACTTTTTTGTCACGACCCTCATTGATAACTTCAGCAGTCACAATAGCACCTTCAACGAAAGGTGTTCCCATTTTAAGTTCACCAGCATTTACAGCCAAAACTTCTTTGATTTCGATGATAGTTTTTGGCTCAAGAGACATGTTATCAAATTTTAAGATATCACCCTCTTGAACTTTATACTGCTTACCACCATTTTTAATAATTGCGTACATCTATAGTCCTTAAATATATTATATTAACATAAACTTCTGAGTGTAGAAAAATCACGCACCCAGAAGTCCAATTTCTACAAAAAGTCCGGAATTATAACCATCTAAGCTTTAAGTTTTGTTTAACCTAAACGCAAATTTTTACATTTGCATTTCACGAAATAAAAGAAAATAGCACTCCCTATAAACAACGCTTCTTCTCCTTATTGAAAACCTCTTGAAAAAAAGAGGTACAAAAACAGTACAGCTCTTTAATCTAATTATTTTCACTTTTAAGTTAAGCATTGTTCTGTTATAGTTTACATTAAAATATTGGGGGCTATGAATGACAACTCATATAGATAGAAATATAATTAATAAAGAATATAAAACTGCAACTTTAAAATTAGAGGAGTTGTTATCTAGCACTCTCAGTAATATGGAAGTCGAATATAAGAATAGTGGAGTTAATAGACTGCAAGCAATCAAATCATTAAATATTATCAATGCATTTTCTAAACAAAATCAATTATCAACAATTGATTTGGCTAATATTCAATACAGTTCACTTGGTAAAGGATTTATAGACGCAGTGAAAGCTAGATTAGAGTTATTACTAACTGATGAATATGATGAAAACTTAGATGACTTATTTATTTCAAATAACAAAATAAATGATGATGAATATAACACTATACAAAATATGATAAATGAACTTAGAAATAAAATTCATAGTAATAAGCAACTTGAAGATGAGCATAAAGATAGAATTTTAAAAAAATTAAATGAAATGCAAGCTCAGTTAGATAAAAAGATTAGTGATGGTGAGATAATAAAAGGTAAAGCACTGTCAATAATAAATATTTTAAGTTTTGGCAGAAAAGAAGTAATATCACCAATTTTAAAAGATACGACTGAGTTAATAAAAGCTATAAATAAAATGGAAAATAAATATTCAGGATTATCAGAGAAAAATGAACAAATTCCATATAGTGACTTTTTAGAAATAAATGATACTAAAGATGAAATTATAGATGGTGAAATTGTGGAATAACTATTAATCCAAAAAAGAAAAAAACTACACTGTTTTTCTAAGTTTTAGGTAGTGTTCAAGATATCTAGAAAATAAGTAATTTTTTTGTTGTTTACTCTAACTCCAACTGCATAAGGTACATATCTTCGCCATCTGTTATATCAAGTTCTATGCTCTTGCATATTGGGCAGGAGTACTCCAACTTTTTTAAAATTGATTCATTCAAACAGCTATTGCACTTTATAACTACCGGCTGAATATTCATAATAAATTCAGCACCATCACAAATAGTTTGCTCTTTAAAAGTATCAAAAGCTGTTTTTAAAAGCTCTGGTTCAACTCCGCTCATTACGCCGATTTTTACCACAACTTTTGTTACTTTTGTGGCAACATTCGCTTTTGCATTCTCTTCACATGCATCTATCAGAGACCCGACAATGCTATATTCATGCATTAGCAAATCCTAGGCAAAAGCTCACCCGTAGGCGTCTCCAAGAATCTTGAGGTTCCCCAAGCACTTTTGAGTATTACTTTTTTCACATGTCTATTTGTAACGATTCCTATAATCTCGGCATGTGGATTAAACGCTTTCAAAATTTCACATGCCGCATCTGCATCCTCTTTTTTAATAGCCAATACAAATGTACCCTCATTCGCCAAAGCAGTAGCCTCGAAACCAAGCATTTCACAAATGCCATTTACCTCATCACTGATAGGAATTTTTTCCTCTTCGACCTCTATGCAAACATTTGACTGTTTCGCCCATTCGTTCAAAACAGCACTTACTCCGCCCCTTGTTGCATCTCGCATCGCGGTTATTTTTATCTTTGCATCCAGTAACGCTTTGACATGTGGAAAGAGTGAAGTGCAGTCACTTTGCAAGGAGCTACTCATCTCAATCCCCTCCCTTGCAGCAAAAATAGTCGCACCATGACAGCCGATGTCACGGTTCACCAAAATCACATCCTCTTCAGTAATATTGTTAGAACTAATCCCCTTCTGCAACACTTCGCCAATGCCCGTAGTATTGATAAAAATCTTGTCCACACTTCCGCGAGGCACGACTTTTGTATCACCGCTCACCACAATAGCGCCGTTGATTTCAAGCTCTTTTCTCATACTCTCGACTATGCGTTCAAGCTGCGAGAGTTCAAACCCCTCTTCTATAATTACGCTGCATGTCAAATATTTAGGCTTCGCACCCATCATAGCGAGGTCATTACATGTTCCGCAAACCGCAAGTTTTCCTATATCAGCACCTGCAAAAAAGAGAGGCGAAACAGTAAAACTATCGGTAGAAAATGCCAGCTCCCCACCATGAATAATCGCCGCATCTTCACTTTTTTCTAAAATCTCGTTTTTAAAGGCTTTGTAAAACACATGAGAGATAAGTTCATTATTCTCCTCTCCACCGTTTCCACATGCTAAGGTTATTGTTTTTGTCATTCTATTGCTCCTAATTTTTTAGGCTTACGCTATCTTTTTTCGGATAATCAAACAAGACCAACCTTGCACTTTCTGCACCTATATCCGCCCAACTATCGCAGTCAAACTCAATCTCCACAACTCCGCATGTCGGGATGTTTTCGTTAAAATTTAGATATTTTTCAGCCAGCTCGTTCAAACTCGGATTGTGTCCAAACAAAAACGCTACACTTTTTTTATCCGCTATTTTGGTCAATATTTTGTGAAGCGTACTTACACTTGCCTCGTAAATATCTTTCTTAAATACAATCTCTTTTTCAAACCCTACTTTTTTTGCAATTATCTCTGCGGTAGTTTTAGCCCTTACCGCAGGACTTGAGTAGATTATATCCGGCACAATTTTTTTACCCTTTAGTTTAGCTCCCATCAAAGGTGCATCTGCTTTGCCTCTTTTACTCAGCGGTCGCTCGAAGTCACTCTGTAAAGAATCCTTCCAACTTGATTTAGCATGTCTGATTAAATAAACTTTTTTCACAAAAGACTCCTTGTGTATATTTGATTTAATTTTTTAAATAGGTTAAAAAGTTTTAGGTTCTCTTTTTGTACATAGTTCTTTATTTTTTTAAATAGCGACGCATCTATTTCATAACTGTTCAACCTCTCCAATCCATGATAGTTGTCATTTATGCTTCCCAAAATATCTTTTATTTTGTTAAGAGTTTTTATTTTTGTCTCATTTTTTGAAGCACCGTTTTTTTCTCTAGCTAACACTTTTTTAATATATATTCTATATTTATGCAGTTCTATTTTACTTAATATCAGTTCATTACTATCCATGAAACTAAATATATCTTCTTCGTATTTACACAGAACACTTTTGGGAATTACTAAAGATTTTAGGTATTCATGAAGCTTATTTATCTTCTTTTTTCTACTCTCATTTGTAAATTTTTCAATACTCACTCTATCTAATTTTGCAAGATATTTTTTTGGCAGAGATAAGAGAAAGTACTCAAAAAAAACATCCATATCTCTTATCTTATTGCTTATTTTAATCACTCTTTTGACGCTATCATAAAAAGGTTCATCAGCACTAAGCAGCGAACACAAATCTCTGCTTACTACTCTTAAAGTATGAATATCTTTATTACTGCATTTTTCTAACTTAACAAAACTTTGAAGATGTTTTTTAAACTCTTCTAATTTTTTCATGCAATGCTGTTTCTTCATAATATCCTTACTTACAATAGATTTCCATATTTATAATACGCCGCACATGCGCCCTCAGAGCTTACCATGCAGCTTCCTATCGGACTAGTGGGCTTACATGCAGTACCAAATATTTTGCACTCCGGCGGGTTTGCTTTGCCTTTGAGTATATCTCCGCAGATGCAGAGTTTGTGGTCGTCGATTGGCTCATGCGGCAAAATATTTTTGTAAATCACTTCGGCATTGTAACCATCAAATTCGGCTCTGAGTTTTAAGCCGCTTTGAGGAATATCGCCAAGACCTCTCCATCTGAAATTTTGCGCTTTTTCAAAGTACTTCTCTATCAACGCTTGTGCTTTTAAATTGCCATCGCGAGTAACGGCTCTTTTATACTCCACTTCAAGCGCACATCTACCCTCTGCAAACTGTTTTACTAGCATGCTGATACTTTGCATGACATCCACAGGCTCAAATCCTGAGACAACAACCGGCTTGTTAAAATCCTGTGGAAACTCCTCGTAAATCTTGCTTCCGCTAATCACGCTCACATGCGCAGGTCCCAAAAATGCGTCTATGTTGCACTCTTTGTCTGAGATAAGTGCCGCCATCGCTTCGGGAACCGTTACATGGTTTATATGAAAAAAGATGTTTTTTATATACCCCAGGGCACCTTCTCTGGCTTCGCCATTCACCTTGTTTTGTTTTGCAACGGTATCTAGCAATGCGGCAGTCATCGGGGTTGTGGTCTCAAAACCTATGGCGAAGAAAATTACTTTTTTTTGTGGGTTTTCATGGGCGATTTTTAGACAATCTAGCGGAGAGTAAACAAACCGTACATCCGCACCTCTGCTTCTTGCATCTTGAAGGCTTCCGTTGCTTCCCGGCACTTTTATCATGTCCCCTAAAGTGACCAAAATCACATCTCTCTGCATCGCCAAAACATAAGCATGGTCAATCCGCTCTTTTGGCATGATGCACACCGGGCAACCCGGACCATGCACAAACTTTATATTTTCTGGCAGAAGTTGGAGGATACCGTATTTCATAATCGTGTGCGTATGCCCTCCGCACACTTCCATTATATTTATCGGATGAGGAAGTTTGAGAGCATCTTCTCTAATTATTTTTGCATACGCTTTTATGGTGTTGGCATTTCTAAAATCGTCATAAAGATTTTTAAGTTCGAGTTCCATTTACGCACCCCTATTTTGACATTCACTTTCGTCCAAAACCGCCCTTTGCCTCTCCTCTTCATCCATCGCTTCTATGATTTGCCTGTATGTTTCAAGGGAGAGAAGTGCATCCTCTTCATCAATCTTATTCATAATAAACCCGATGTGCAAAAGTACATAGTCGCCTATCTTTACATCCTCTTCGCCCATTAAAACTAAACTTGCATCTCTTTGAACACCCATAGTATCAACCGTTGCCATGTTGTTTTCTTTATCTATTTTTACAACTTTACTCGGTATGGAGAGGCACATTATCTCATCTCCATTTTAAACTTAATCCATGATGCTACTTTTTTCAGAGATGCCTCATCTTTAGTGCTTACTTCTAAAATATCCACACTTGGTTTGAGTTTTCTTGCCATCTCTTTTTCTTTCTCCATGTCGTACTCAAAATGGGGAAGCAAATCTGTTTTCGTAAACAAAATCAAATCCGCCTGTCGGAACATAACCGGATATTTCGCTATTTTGTCTTCGCCCTCAGGAATACTTACAAGAACAATATTGAGGTGGCTTCCCACATCATAACTTGCCGGACAAACAAGGTTTCCGACATTCTCTATAAAACAGACATCCATGTTTTCTAAATCCATATGGTGCAGTGCTTTGTGTACCATAAAGGCATCTAAGTGACATGCGGAACCTGTCTGAATCTGATGTGCCTGTATTCCACATGCCGTGAGTCTGTCAGCATCTTTGCTTGTCTCTAAGTCGCCCTCGATGACACCGAATTTAAACTCTGCAATTTTTGACAAAGCCTCAAGCAAAGCTGTTTTTCCGCTTCCCGGACTACTCATAAGATTGATACACAAAACTCCATGCGAGTTAAAATGATCGCGATTGTGCCCAGCTTCTTGGTTATTTTTATCCAAAATCTTTGTAATAACCGAAATTGTTTTAGGGTCATTGAGTTGAGGATTATCATGAAGATGTTTATGTGAACCTCCATGATGGTGGTGTTCATGTGAATGTTTTTCATGATGCTCATGGGAGTGAGCCTTTTCTTCGTGGGAAGGTCCTGTTATACTACAACCGCAATCTTTACACATCTGATTTATCCTTTAATTTAGTAACATACTTGAGCCGACAACTACCGATACAATTCCTGCAGCTGCGAAAACTTTTTTTAAATTTTGTTTAGAGTTTAGTAGATTTTTATTAATAGAGAGTATCACAGCACCAAAGCCCACAAATATGCTCATCACTCCGAGAGTAAAAACAAGAACCATCATAAAATCAACACTCTGCCCTTCAATCGCACCAAGAGTTATAAGCATGCCGCGAACTCCGCCTATACCCATTAATGCGCCGATAGTGAATGCAGAAGTTGTGTCGGTGTTGTTGTGGGTATGCTCTTTGCCAAACCAGATGTGGACATGTTCCTCGCCGTGGTGAATATGCTTTTTTAACTGAATTCGGTCTGTAAAAACCATAAATAGAAGATAGACTCCCATCCCGAGTATTACAGTTGAAGAGATAGTATCTCCATAACCCAAAATAGTTTCACTTATATGATAACTCTCTAAAATTTTTGCAAATATAAAAAGAGATAATCCATGCCCTATTGCAAACAGAGTTGTAATGAGCATAGTCTTTTTTTTGTTTTTACCGATAGAAAAATCTGCAATTGCAGTTAGGTGGTCAGCTCCAAAAGCATGTAAAACGCCGTACCAGAATATAATTACCAATCCTAAGTTTTCCATCTTACCCTCATCGTATTAATAACTCTCACAATTGTATATCTTTAGTGTGAAAGTATTATTAATTTTTCTATTTCTTAGTTACTTTTGGCACCAACTTGTGATAAAATTCCTTATGAAATGTATCTATTGTAATCATGAAAAACTCTATGAACTCAAATCGGAACAACTCAAATGTGCAAAATGCAAAAAAAAGTTCTCTGCAAAAAAAATAAAAACTGATGTTGAGATTATAAAGTGCTTTTGTGAGAGCCTCACAATTAACCAAGCGAGTAAAAAATTAGCCATAAATTATATGACTGTAAAAAGTAGATATAAGCTCTTTCGCCAATTAATTGCGAACTATTTAGAGGATGAATACAGAGAGAAAATAGTTTTAGAATATGATGAATATATCTATCTGGAAAAAAGTAAAAAGAAGGTAAAAGAGAATATTTTTGATGCTCAGAATTTTTTAACATTTCATTATGAAAGCAGAGTTTATAACATACTTATGCCAAATCTGAACAAATACAAAAACCAGTTTTTAGAAAATGGGTCGAAAAGTATTTATTTCAAAGAGTTCTCAAAATTTATGATGTTTAACAAAATCTCAAAAACAAAAAAAAGAGAAAATATTATCACGCAGTTTTGGCTTTTTTTTGAGAAATCCATTCTGAAGTACAAGGGTGTGAGCGGTGAGAATTTTTTCTATTATTTGAAAGAGATTGAGTTTAAGTTTAAGTTTAATTATAAAGAGTCTCTGCAGGAAAAAATTTTGATAAATTTATATCAAAATTTTTAATAATATAAAATTTCTTGCCACTATTTTTTTCTATTGCGTCCTACCGAGCTTTGTGTCACCTTTTCTGTCCGAAACATTTCTGCCACAGTTACCTGCTGCTGTATTGGCATCGTTACACCAAACTCTTTTTCAAGATTATTCAATGCTTCTTTGGATTTAAAACTGAGCCATGTAACCCTGTCATTTGCATAGCTTGTTTTAACTGCTGTTTTAATCTCTTCATCAGAAGTTGATTTTGGAGCTATGACATGCACATACAATTTACCCGAAGGAGAAATCCAAGATTTCATCTCTTTTTCAAGAGTTATATTCATGGGCTTCACTTCCTCTGCGATGGATGCATAAAGATTATCAACCTTTTCTTTACTGCTTATTTCAGTTACACGGGAAAAATTATTGATTTTATCTTTTACTTGCAATTGTATCTGTTTTGCAATCTCGGTGCGGCCGTTATTAAGAGCCTCATGTATTGTTTGAGCTGGGTTAGCTTTATAGTTTTCTGCTATTCCCAAGCTCGAATACCCATTCATGACCTGTGGCTTACAAACCCAAGACGGTGCACCAACACCCTCTTGCATACACTCCGATTTCACCTGTGGATTGGTAACGGGACTTGCACACCCACCAAACAGAGCGAGAAAAACACCTAAAGCTGCAATATTAAAAACTTTTTTTACATTTATCACTATAAATTCCTTTGATATAATATTGGAATTATATCAAACAGATTTAAAATTTATGAAAAAAAGCGTAATAAATCTGTCCCAAAGCTATTCCGCCGTCATTTAGAACCAATAACGCGGATAGTGCCTCTTTGGATTTTTTGATAAATTATTAACAAGTAATGCAACAAGCAGCATCACGAAGGCATCTAGTGCGACCGGAAGAAGAACAAATGTATATCCAATGTCATGTATTTGAGAACTTCCGATGACTGCGATTAATGAAGTAGCCCCGCCCGGCGGATGAAGAGTACCTGTAAAATGCATAACTACAATAGCCATTGAGACAGCAATAGCACTTAAGACAGAAGGATCAAAAGGTAAAAATTTATAAACCGTTACACCTACTAACGCTGATAAAACATGTCCTCCTAAAACATTCCGAGGTTGAGAAAACTCCACTTGCGGTGCACCGTATATCAATACTGCCGATGCACCAAATGAGCCAATCAGAAAAATCTTATCTATTACATTGGAGTGAATACTGTCATTTAAAATTGAAATTAAATAAATACCTAAAAATGCACCCAGCCATGACCAAAGAATTTTTGAAAAAGGCTTTCGTGGCGGACTTTTCTCAAACCCATTCATTCTTTTAATATAAATCATAAATTTATCAAACATCTTTCTCTTCTCTTATCCTATATTGTTTTTCACGCAAAAATATGCCTGCCCAAGGGCTATTCCACCATCATTAATGGCTGTTTGCTGTTGAAAAAAGTACGAGATATTTTCTTTTTCAAGTCCACATGCCGCGAGTTCTAGCAGAGTTTTGTTCTGAAACACCCCACCGCTGAGAATCACTTTTAGTTTTTCTTTTTTTGAGATACTTATTATAATTTCTACCAGAGTATTTATAAACATGCTATTGAGCTCTTTTTTATCAAACTTATTGTTTAAAATAAACTCGACTATTTTCATATCTATAACACCATCCGTTATGGCGTAATTGAAACTTCTAGTTCTATTTTCATCATAGTAGCTCTCACATAAAAGTCCACTTTCCCCCTCGTAACTTATGGTTTGAGCGATGTCTGAAAATGAAACGATAGCATCAAACATTCTGCCGACAGACGAGCTTTGCGGTGCGTTTAAATTTTTTGTGTGGCTTTGGTGCAGGAGTTTTAAGTTCTCAGGTGAAAACTCTTTTACGCATGCCAAATCAAGCTCTTGCACCTCTTCTAAACTCAGTGCATCAAAAAGCATGCTCAGCGCCACGCGTCTCGGCTCTTTTATCGCTTTTTCACCGCCTAAAAGTTTTATAGGTTTGAAATGATATTTTCTCTCATCCCCCACAAAAATCTCTCCGCCCCAAAGAATCTTACCATCCCCAAACCCTGTACCGTCAAAACTAAAACCTAAGTAATCACCGCTCAACCCAAATTCAGCCTTACATGCATAGATGTGTGCTAAGTGGTGACCGACTTCTACAAGTTCCTTGTTTTGCTTTTTCGCCCATTTTGTTGTTTCGTAATTTGGGTGTTTGTCATGCACGATAATGTCCGGTTCAAAGTCGTAGAACCTTTTGAAAGTCTCTATTGTGCGTTCAAAATACTCAAAGGCTTTCAGGCTGTCTAAATCGCCGATATGCGGGGAGAGAATAAGATTGTTGCCCATCACAAAAGCTATGGAGTTTTTAGCATTTGCACCGACTGCGAGAATTTTTTTCTCACTCTTAAATGGGAGTTTTATCACCTTCGGAGCGTATCCGCGAGAAAGGCGGAGCGTCTGAGTTTTCCCGTTCACGACTTGAAGCAGAGAGTCATCCACCCCATTTATTATCTCTCTATTAAAATCCAAAACAAAATCAATAAACGGCAACTTACTGAATATATCCTCCATTTTGGTTAGGATAGGCTCATCTCCCAAGTTCGCGCTTGTGGCAACTATTGGAGTATTTAAATATTGAAATAATAGATGATGAAGCGGTGTATAGGCTAACATACACCCTATTCTATCTATATTTGGAGCCAAAAACTTCGATAGTTTTACATAGGAAAACAGGCTTTTTTTCAAAATTACTATCGGCGCTTCTTTTGAAGTAAGCAACTCCTCCTCTTTCTCATTCACGCACGCCAAAGATTTTATCTGCACACTATCTTTACACATGATTGCCAATGGTTTTGTCGGTCTGTTTTTGAACTCTCTTAGCTTTAAAATCACCGCATCGTTTGAGGCATCACAAACTATATGAAATCCGCCAATCCCTTTTATTGCTACAATTTTGCCACTCTCAATAAAGTCGGCAACCTTTTTAAAAATATCGGTTTCATCTATTGCTGTTTTACTCTGGGCATGCCAAAGAGATAATTTTGGCCCGCAACTGTTGCAAGAGATGGGCTGGGCATGGTATCTTCTGCTGAGTGGATTTTTATACTCTTCAAGACAAGATTCGCACATCGCAAATTTATCCATCGAAGTGTTACTTCTGTCGTAGGGTACAGTTTTTATAATACTGTATCTCGGTCCGCAGTTTGTGCAGTTTGTGGCAAAATAGTTGTGGTATTTGCCCTCTTTTTTTTTATCTTCCAAACACTCGTGACATGTTGCAATGTCGGGTGAAATGAGAGCCGTTTTTGCATTATTTGCGTAAATTGAACTCTCTCTAATCTCAAAACTTTTTTCATAAAGCGGTTCTAACTCTTTGGTTTTGATTGTGTCAATTCTTGCAAGTGGCGGGAGCTGTGCGTGGAGTTGCTCTTCAAATATCTTTATATTCTCTTCAGACCCTTCAACTTCTAACTCCACTCCCTCACTATCATTTTTCACAAATCCGCAAAGTTTATTTTTGCATGCTATCTTATAAATAAAAGGGCGAAATCCAACGCCCTGAACAACTCCATAAATAAGAAAGCTTTTTCTAATCATTCTGTGGATTCCTGTAACTCTCTATTACACTCTCAAGCGAGAACTCGGTTGTGTTTTTTGTATATTTTACACCAAAATGTTCAAGCGCATCTAAAGCTGCGTCAATAAAAGCATCAAATCTTGCCACAATCACATCGCTCAACCCTATATTTATGTTTTTAATATCTTCCGGGACAATGCCGATAACATTTACCTCGGCGCTCTTCTCATGAAGCGAAGCTATCTCCAACATCTCGACAACCTCCACCTCATGTACGCTCTGCTTGTAACTCCCAAGCCCCAAAAGCTCTCTGTCGGGGAGATTGTAGATGGAACCTGCCACATCATCCATGGTTATGGTATCTAGTATCAAAACCTTATCGTAATCAAGATAGTACCCAATTAAGTGAAATCCTAAAACGCCACCGTCAACCAGCGTCACATCGCCGCTGAATGTGTAGTTCTTATCAAGATATTTTGAGGCATAAACACCAACGCCCTCATCTTGAAACAATATACTTCCTACCCCGATAATAACAGTTTTCATATAACTCCGTTAGGGCTAAGAGAGCGTCTATAAAAATAGAGAGCTACCAAAATTGTGAGGAGAAGCACTCCGACAACTTCAAAAAAGTGCTCCACTCCAAAGTAGCTCACAAAGGGGTGAAAAACAATCGGCGAGCTAAATTGTCCCAAAAAAAGCGCACTTGTTAAGTAGCTTGATGATTTTACTCTTTTTGTATGGTGCGCATGACTTAACATCCATGCAGTTATATTTGTCATAAGCACTCCTCCGCCAAAGCCCATAATAGGCGATGTTACAAAGAAGAGATAGACATTTTCTACTAAACCAATCAAGATAAAACCAATCGCGACAATGCCCATGCCTATCATGTAGATAGTTTTAAAATCAAATCGCTTTTTTAAAAAGACAAAACTCATGGCACCCAGAGCATTGAAAATAAAGGCTGTTGCTATGATTTCGCCCGCGAGTGTGCCGTTTGCATGAAAAACATTAATAATCAAAAACGGCATTTGCGTCGGCAGGATATAAAAAATCATCATGAGTAAAAAGGCCAAAATGTAGATGGGAAAAAGGTTATGGATTATCTCTGTCTCTTGCTCTAAATCACTCTCTTTATGAACCAAAAATTTTGCTACAAAGATGATTATAAAAAAACCCACAAGATAGATTCCAAACGGGTATCTCCAATTTAAATCCGATAAAAACCCACCTCCAACGAGAAAAAAAACTCCGCCAAGTGCCATAAAAGCACTTTGCAATCCCATAAATTTATGTCTTGCCTCATCTTTGAAGTAATCACCTATTAAAGAGGTTGAGACTATCATTAAAACTGCAATGGCAATTCCGAAGAAGAATCTTGAAGCTAAAAGTTCATAGATGGTTTCTAAATAGAGCCCTGCACTCCCGAACACAGAGAAAAAAACCAAAGCCACCATCGCCGAACTTTTTTTGCCAAACCGACTAACAACATGCCCCAAAAACGGTGCAAGAAAAGCTATCGCCAAAGAGGGAAGCGTTATCATAAGTCTGGATAAAAACTCAATATTTTCTACATCTTTAAAAACAGAGCTAAGGTGTGGCAAAGTTGTTACAATCGCAACATTGGACATCATCGTCATCATGGACATAAGCAGGAGAGTGAATTTTGTTGCGTTGTTTATTTGAAGCATTTTATTATTTATCCTCGAATTGAATTGCGAACGCGGTGCGTTCGTAATTGGAAATATTTCTCGTTCCCAATGTCCTCATTGGGAATGCATACATCCATAACCATCTGCATATCAATCATAAGTATAAATATACACTCCCAAGCTGAAGATTGGGAGCGAAAAAAACATAAAAAATTGGGTACAATAACCATCAATCTAAGGAAATATCGATGACTGCTTCTACTTTTATCTCGTTCCACCTCTCCCGAGGTGGAATGCATACAACAACTCAAATCACCATAATCTCTCAATTTCAATTAACCCAATCATACCATTATAATCTCTCGCACTGCTATATCGCCAATGAATATCTTCATCCACATAACCTCTTTTTACAGGATTGTTATGAATATAATCCACTTTAATTTTCATCATTGCCTCATCTTGAATCAATTTAGGTTGGTATCCCTCTTCCCACACTTGATAACTTTTCTCTTGATGATGTGCTTTTTTATAAAAAGCGAGTTGCTCTAAAAGAGTTGTTACATTCTCTTTTTTCAGTAGTTCAAGAAGTTGTTTTGCGGTGTATTGTTTAAAAGATTGCATAGTTTTATGTAAATCATCACTAGAAATAACCATGTGCAAATGATTTTCCAAAATCACATAAGCATAGAGTTTTAGATTATCTTTTTCTTGTAAAAACTTCAGACAATCTAGAATTATTTGAACACTTTCTTGTCGTGTAAAAAGAGGCAACCAATGAAGTATCGTGCAAGTTACAAAATGCGGATGTGTCGTTTCATAGATTTTATATCTGCTTCTTCCCATGGGGTTATTGTAGTTTAGTTTGGCTTAAGAGCGCATGTGTGCAGTATGCATTCCACCTCGGGAGAGGTGGAACGAGAAGGAAAAACTCCAGCTTGGAAACGAAAATAGTTGCTTAGTGCTACAATGCATCTGAAGAATATCTGTCTTCAATCTCACGTTTTTTTACTATATATATATCCCGTTCAAGTTTGCCATCTTCTAGTTCTCTGTCTATAAATTTCATATCTTGATTTTTACGTCTATTTACATTTGCTTTTGTTGCATGGTAGTTAATAGTTTCAGCTCCATCATATCCACTAATTGGATCCCATAATATTGAAACAGGCCATAGTAACAAGTTAACAACACCTAACCCATAATTTCCTGTGTAAAATGATCCACCTCCTGGTAATATCCCAAATCCTGCTGCCGCTCCTGGTGATTTTTCTTCAAAATATAAATTTTTCGATTTATAAGACTGTAACTCATGATCTTGATATGTTGTCAGCTTCGTAGCACAACCACTAAATAATATTGCTAATACAGCAATAATTGTAATATTTTTCACAATATTCCTCCCAACTTTAAAAGTTAAGCAACATAGTACCTTTGTTCTAACAATTCTAAACTTAAATAATTATTATTTTTTCTTCTCGTTCCACCTCTCCCGAGGTGGAATGCATACTCAAATCAATCAATACTATAATATCCACATGCCAAGTTGATAAATTCTCACATATAATATATACTCATAAATATATATTGAGAAAGGAGTTAAGATGACAACTGCAAAAATCTTTCCTCATAGTAAGAGCAAGGTTGAGAATCAGGATGAAGTGTTTATTGTCAAAAAGGAGGATGCTGTTATTTTACTTCCAAAAAGTAGTAAATTTAACATCTTGTTTGACTCTCTTGAAAAGTTTTCTGATGATTTTATATCTCAGCGTGAACAGCCGGAGTAGTATGAATATTAGTATGCATTCCACCTCGGGAGAGGTGGAACGAGAAAAATCTTGGCATGTGAAACTAGCGTTTAATCAGCCTGTTTTGACTCATAAAACTTTCTCAGCCATCTGTCGAGCGGGCTTATCATTTTGTACATCACAGGAACAACTAAAAGCGTTAGAACCATGGAGCTTAGAAGTCCGCCTATGATTGCTATTGCCATAGGAGCTTTTGTTTCACTTCCCAAACCTGTTCCAAGAGCAAGAGGTAACATGGCAAAAACCATGGCGATTGTTGTCATAAGAATCGGGCGAAGTCTCTTCTCTCCAGCTTCTATAAGTGCTTCATCTGCACTCTTTCCACTTGCTACGGCGTTGTTTGCAAAGTCCACAAGCAGGACGGCATTTTTGCCGACCATTCCCATAAGGAGCATAAATCCAATCATTACAAATAAGCTAAACTGCAATCCGCTGAGATACAGAGCCAACATAACACCGATGATGCTCAGCGGAAGTGCAACCATGATGATAATCGGCTGAATTAAAGACTCATACAAAATCGCCAAAATAATAAACATCAAGATTACGGAAAGGCTCAGCGCCGTGCCGAAAGCTTTACCTGTTTTTACCATCTCTTCCGCAAAACCTGTAAATCTGTAAATAACACCTTTTGGCATAAGAGTATCAATTTCTGCTTTTGTGTAGGCAACCGCTCCACCCAAATCAAGCCCGAAAAGGTCTGAGTAAACTATAACCTGTCTTTGTCTGTCAAAGTGATTTATAGCACCGAGTGTCGTACTTTTGCTAAACTCAACAAGCCCGTCAAGATACACTAAATTTCCGCTGTTTGTTCTTAACTGAAGTTTTTTAATATCCTCTAGTCTCATTCTGTTTTCATCACTGAATCTTAGAGTGATGTCATACTGTTTTCCGTTCTCCTCAAAGTAGGAAACCTCCATATCACTTGAAAATGCAACAGATATTGCTTCAGCTATTTGTGACGCTGAAATACCTAACCTAGCGGCGTTATCTCTCAATATTTTTATGTCAATCTGAGGTTTTGGATCATCAAGATTTGTGTCAATATCCACAAACCCTTTTTTCTTCGCCAGATACTCCGTCAGATTTTTCTTTGCAGTCATCAAATCTTCAAAAGAGTCCGATTTTAAAACTATCTGGTACGGCACAGAAACTCCGGCTCCTTTGATATTTGGTATTGCCGCAGCAGTTATAAACATATCTTTTTTAAAGGGTGTGAGTTCTCCTCGGAGCTCTTGAATAATATGCTCCTGATTGAGCGCTCGTTTTGTCTTCTCTACAAGTTTTACATAAATAGTCGCTTTGTGTTTCTCTTGTGAAGAGTTGTAACCCACGCCGAGCGTTGTGTATTCAACGGCAGGATTTTTCTTTACCATCTCTTCGACAAGCTTAGATTTTCTTACCATCTCTTCGAGCGATATTCCTGCATTTGCTTTGAGAGATATTTCAAACTCTCCCTTGTCCTCTTTTGGGATAAAATCCATACCGATTTTTGGAAAGAGGCTCAAAGAAGCAAAAAAGATTATAAATACTAAAATCAGAGTAATGACTTTAAATCGCAAAACAGCTTTTAAAGTTTTCTCGTAAGTTTTTTCAATACCTTTAAATATCGGCTCCGTACTATTATAAAATTTACTCTCGCCCTTGTGAAGTGTTCTTGCACTCAAACTCGGGATAAAACTTAGAGCAATCGAGTAGGAGATGATAATTGCAAAACCGACCGTCATGGCAAAACTCTCAAAGAACTTCCCGACGATTCCGCTCATAAATGAAACAGGAATAAAAACCGCAAGAAGCATCGCTGAGATTGCCAAAATAGTAAAAGCCATCTCTTTTGTTCCCTCATATGCCGCATCGTATTTACTCATGCCGGCTTCCATCTTTTTATAGATATTCTCAATAACAACGATGGCATCATCGATGATAATTCCGATAGCCAAAGTAAGACCGATGAGTGTCATTTTGTTAAGCTCAAAGCCCATGTAATCCATAAGTGCGAAAGTACCCATGATGGAAGCGGGAATGGAGAGAGCCGAAACCATCGTGATTGTGAAGTTTCTCAAAAAAACAAAGACGATGAGAGCCGCCAGAATCGCTCCGTAAATAAGGTCAAACTCAACACTTTTAAGAGACTCTAAAATAAACGGAGAGGTGTCGCTTAGTATCTGAACATCAAACTTATCTCCCGCCATATTTTTAAGTTCGGGAACAACTTTTTTTACCATGTCAACAATATCGAGCGTATTCGTACCGGAGATTTTTTGAACCTCAAGCATCACACCCTCAACACCGTTAAAAGAGGCATAACTTTTTGAATCGCTCAGTCCATCTTGTACAGTTGCAATATCTTTTAATTTTACATTGCTTTTTATCTCAATCTCTTCAAGTTCACTTATACTGAGAGCGTCCGCCTTTGTTTTGAGGGTAAACTCCTCCGTGGAGGTGATAAGTTTACCGCCGCCTATTTTTATATTTTCTTTTGCAACTATCGAGTTTAATTCTGCGATTGTAATGCCGTATTTATTGAGAGCCTCTGCATGTGGAAATATTTTTATCTCTCTGTCTTTATATCCGATGATATTAATCGCACCTACGCCGTTGATTTTTTGAATCTTTGGTTTTACCTTCTCATCTGCAAAGAGCATAAGATTTTTAATGCTGTCATTTTTAGCCGTTAAAAAAACATTTATAACCGAAGCTCCGCCGATGTCGAGCTTACTCACAAGAGGTGCATCTGCATTTTTTGGAAGTACAACCGCTGAGACTTTGTCCCTTACATCGTTGGCACACTCGTCCATGTCTCTCTCTAAAAAGAACTTCACGATAACAATACTTACATTGTCGGCGCTCGTTGAAGTGATACTGTCCACTCCGCCGATTCTTGAAATTGCCTCTTCGATTTTATCTGTTACCTGAGACTCCATGGTGCCTGCTTCGGCACCCGGATAGGTTGTTTTAATTGTAACTATCGGAAAATCTATATTTGGAAAAAGAGCCGAGGGCATAGATTTGAAACTCATGTATCCAAATATAACCATCGTCAACACATACATCAGCGTCGTAATTGGTCTTTTTATTGCTAATTTATACATGTTTTTACTCTTTTGCAGCTGTGGTTATATAGCCGTTCCCCACAAGTCCTACTATAAAATCTTTTGCTTTTACCTCAGCGAGCAGTTTTCTGTTTGCATCGTTCGCATGCGGGTATATATTTATTATTTTCCCCTCATAACTTTGTTTGTCTCCGTCAATCGTATATTTGAATATTTGCCCGACCGCAACACTTTTCCAATACTTTTGGTCAAATTCTAAAACAAGTTTTCTCTCACTCTGACTCTGAATTTTAAAGATTGTTCTCAAAACCATTCCGTTTACAACATCACCGACCTCAACAGCTTTTTCAAAAATCACCCCATCAAACGGTGCATAAATAGTTGTTTTGTCATAGAGAGTTTGTCTGTAGGCAAGGTTCGCTTTTGCCACTAAAAGCGCCGCTTTTGCACTCTCATAGTTCATGGCATATTTATCAAACTGAGCTTCATCGATAAGGTGTTTTATAACTACCTGTCTATCGTAATCTTTTTGAGCAAACTTTAGAGCCACTTCGGCACTTACAACGGAGGCTTTTGCAATCTCTAAAGATGCCTTTAAATCATCGCTGTAAAGCTCAACAAGTTTGTCCCCCTTTTTTACAACACTCGAAGCATCCACAAAAACACTTTTTACAACTCCGCTTGCATCAAAAGCAAGATTCGCACTTTTTTGTGCAGCACAATAAAAACTTGCATAGACATCATCCGCACTCATCACCAAAACCAAACTCATTAAACCAAGTACAATTTTTATCATTTTATAAACTCCTCTAAATTTTTTCCACTGTAGTAATAGTACGAAGCATAGGCTACCTCTAGCTCATTGAGCGATGTTTCATACAAAGCTTTCGCACCTGTTTTAGCTGTTAAGGCATTCAAATAAACGATATAATCAACCACTCCGACATTGTATTTCTCATTTATTGTCGTATAGGCACTTGTTGCCGCAACTAAAGCACTCTTTGCACTTTTGATTTTTATTTCGCCTGTTTCAATTCTAAAAAGAGCTAATTCTTGCTGCATTTTTTGCTCTTTTGTTTTATACGCCACCTGCGCTTTGAGTGCATAGGAGTTTACTATAACCGCCTGTTTTGCATCGCTGAGAGTTCCATAATCAAAAATTCTCATATTTGCACTGAGCATAAGAACATTTTGATTATCCACACCTGCCAAGTGGGCTGCATCTGCTCTCTCGTAACCATAAATATTATAACTATCTTCTACCCTAATTTGGGGATAATAACCGCTGTTTATAGATTCCGCACCGTTTCTTAGTGAACTCTCTTTTGCCATCATAGAGGCAATTGCATCACTATTTTCCAGATTTTGCAGGAGTGTCTCTTTAAAGTTTGAACTATCCAGAGAATCGATATTTTTTCCAACTTTTAACTCTAGGAGTTTATGCGTTGAGAGTATCTGAAATCTTAGAGCTTCAATGTCATACATGTTCGTGTCATAGGCTGCCTGAAGTCTATCAATGTCATCTCTTGTTGCAAGTTTGGCTTCAAAATATTTTTTGATTCGCAAGAGTTGCTCTTGCAGAGATTTGCTCGCATCCTGTTTTGCAACCAAAGAGGCTTCTAAACTTTTGATGGCATAAAAATCTTTTGTTATATCCAGACTTAGAGCCTTTTTCATCTCATTTGTGTCATGTTCACTCGCTTTATGCTCATTTTTAGCCTGATCTAAAAGAGATGATTTTCTGCCGCCGTCGTAAATATCCAAACCGGCTTTTGCATATCCGCTGTAAACATCGCCTGCCTGCATGAGATTTCGCTCCTCAGTACTCTTATAAAATGCTCCAACATCAATCGTTGGAAAATAGGCACTCTTTTTTGACTCAATTTCTTGTGCTTTTGCATCTTGTGCAAATTTGCTTGAAACCAAAAGGTCATTATTATTTTTTGCATACTCTAAGAGTGATTTTAAATCATCTCCAAAGAGTAAAGCGGGTGCCAATAGAAACAGTAATCTTTTCATCTTTTAACCTCCATAAGTTCAAATAAAGTATCGTAAAAAGTATCTAACTCTTTTTTTAAATTATCTATCGTAGTTGTCGTACAGCTTGCTACAAACAAGCCCTCACCCATTACAAAAAGCCCTCTCGCTAAGTTTTTGGAACATTCAAGTAGTTCCCCTTTCTCAATTCCAGTTTGAATTATCTCTTCAAACCACTTAAAATATGTAGCAGAACATGTACTTTGAAACTCTATCATCTCTTGAAGCGGATTAGCGAGTGAGATAGAGATAAACTCCTTATATAGTTCTCTCAGCTCAACATCTTCCTCTCTGTAAAATACGCCGAAAAACTCAATAATCTTCTCTTTTGAGCTGCTTTTAGAGTCTATTCTTAATTTCTTTTCTATATTATATTCTTGAAGCAAAATATTGACTATCTCAAAAACTATCTCTTCTTTGTTTTTGAAATATTCATAAATCGTACCCTTCCCCACTCCTGCAGTTTTTGCAACTTCAGAAATAGTCAAATCTTTGATTCCATTTCTAATAAACAACCCTTTACATGAGAGTGCTATATCTTTTCTCTTTTGCACTTTATCAACTATTATTGCCATTCAACCTACCTAATTTAAAATGACCGACTATCAGTCAATCTAGGATTATATATTTTAATTTATTAACTCATCCTTAACTTAAATACTTAAAAACTAAAGCAATGATATAATAATTCTTATTTGGAAAGATGGGGTATTTCATGAAGAATAGTATTCAGTGGCAGAGTTATGATGATATAAAACTTTTGGAAGCCCTAAGAAGTGATAAAAAAATTGGCATGAGTGAAAAAGAAGCAAACAAAAGAGTCGAGATAGACGGAGAGAATGAGATTATAGGTATTAATAAAGCACCTTGGTACATGTATTTATGAGGTAATTTACCGATGTTCTCATCATCATACTCCTTATCACTGCAGCAATTTCACTCGCAGTTGGTAAGGTTGGAGATGCTATAACAATCTTACTTATTCTTCTGTTCAATGGGCTTCTTGGTTTTTTTCAGGAGTTTAAAGCCGGGAATGCAATTGAAGCGCTCAAACAGATGTTACATCCAACATGTTTGGTAATCCGTGACTCATATGAGAAAATAATTGATGCAAAACTACTTGTCAGAGGAGATATTGTTTTACTCAATATTGGAAACAGAGTTCCAGCCGATTTAAGACTTATAGAGTGTTTTAATCTAAAAGTGGATGAATCTGCTTTAACCGGTGAATCAAATTCTGTCTCAAAAAGCGCCCTGCCAAAAGAGTCAAACATGGAAGAGTCAAACATAGCTTAGATGGGCACATCTATAGTAAACGGGCGTGCTAAAGCCGTTGTAACTATCACACTCGCTCTGGGCATAAAAAGCGATGGCAAAGGAGAAGGCACTTCTTAGGCGTCTTCAGGCTGCTGAAACTCTCGGAGCCGCAACCACAATTTGTACAGATAAAACCGGAACACTGACACAAAACCAGATGACGGTGAAAAAGATTTGGCTCCTTGATACAGAGATTGAGGTTACGGGAAACGGTTACGACCCTGCCAAACACTTTGAAGTTGCCGGAAAAAAGTAATTCAGAATGAGAAGTTATTGGAAAACCGACTGAAGCAGCTTTGGTTGTTGCCGCATACAAAGCATGGCTCAATCAAGCTAGGCTGAGAACTCTGGCTATCGCCTTTAGAAAACTCCCTGAGGATATAAATTTATCCGAGGAGAGTGTTGAAAATGAGCTCATTTTACTGGGTATTGTAGGCATAATCGACCCGCCGCATGAAGAGGTGCCTCAAGCCATAATAATGGCTAGCAGAAAGTTTTAGGCTATCTTTCGCCTAAACATCCATGAAGCGACAAGAAGAGAAAAAAAGCCAAGCAAAAGCATTGGAATGATAAGTTTCAGTGCGATGCTAAAAGAGATATCTTTCAAAAACACTCCCTTTAGCAGCACTAAGAAATATTTAAGAGAGACAAAGTCTGTTACAGGAATAAGCCATGAGGGCATATTCTCAACCGGCGTTGCGAAGCCTGACATCAAAATATAGGGCACAAGAAGAACAAAAGCTCCTAATATTCCCTGTTGCTGCGTGGATGAGATGGATGAGATAAAGAGTCCCATTCCAACAATCGAGAATAAAAAAGAGACTAAACCAAAATACAAAATAAATATTGAGCCGACAAATGGGACTCCAAAAAAAGTGGTCGCAGCAAAGAATATAAAACTTGCCTCTACTGTGCTTATAATCAGAGGTGGAATTGTTTTGCCGATAATCAAAATAGTCGGTGAAAGCGGCGAGACCAATATCTGCTCAAATGTTCCGAGCTCCCGCTCTCTTGCAACCGAAAGAGAGGTTAGAAGTATGGCGATTGTCATTGATAAAGTTCCCATCAGATTTGGAAGTATCCACCAGAAGTTATCCAAGTTTGGGTTATACCAGCTTCTGCCGACAAAGGTATCCATGCTCTTGGAATGAGGAAATGTTTTGGATATTGCTGTTCGCATGTAGGACTCTGCTATTTGAGCCGTATTTGATTTTCTTCCGTCAGCTATGATTTGAAGGGATGTCTTCTGCCCTGCACTCACTTTTTGTGCAAAGTTTTGCGGAATGTAGAGAGTTGCCAATACTTTTTGCGAATCTATGTACGAAGTAAGCTCCGTCTCGCTTTTTAACATGTAAACAGTTGTAAAAGTATTGCTCAGGGCAAGCGTTCTGATTATCTCCTGACTCTGCGGCGTATTGTCACGGTCTAGCACTCCGATGCTAATATTCTTAACCTCGAGCGTCACGGCAAAAGAGAAGAGTATAAGCTGAAGAAGAGGAGGAATGATGATGATTGTTCTTGATTTTTTATCGCTCCAGATAGCCAAAAACTCTTTTCTAATCAGTGCCAAAAGTGGATACATCAGTCGAGCCTTTTTCTTGTGATTTTCAAAATAATTGTAAAGAGGAGAGAACCTATAAAAAGCATTGCTAAAAGATTTGGAAGGATAACTTCATAGATATCTCCTGCCAAAAAGAGCGTCTGTAAAATCTCTATAAAATATCTTGCAGGGATGGCATGTGTAATATACTGCAACCATACAGGCATAGAGCTGATTTGAAAAAGAAATCCGGAGAGCAAAAATGCAGGTAAAAAGCCTGCAATCAGAGCTGCCTGTGCTGCTACGAACTGATTTTTAGCCAGAGTAGAGATGAGCAGACCGAGGCTGAGTGCCGGAAAAAGATAGAGACTCGATGTGACAAACAAAAGCCAATAAGAGCCGCGAAAAGGCACCTCAAACCAAGCTATCGTAATAGCCACACAAATTAGCAGCGATACCATGCCAAGCACAAAGTAGGGAAAAAGTTTTCCCAAAAGGAGTTCGACAATGGTTATCGGAGTGGACATAATTGCCTCCATGGTTCCCCTCTCCCACTCTCTCGAGACTACGAGTGCTGTCAAAAGTGTGCCGATGAGAGTCAGGATTATGGCGATAGAACCGGGAAGTAAAAAATAACGACTGTAGAGCGGTGCGTTAAACCAGTATCGGCTGTTTACTTCAACAAATGTAGAGCCGCTTTTTTTGTCAAACTCCTCTAACATGAGCCAATTTTGCCACACTTCACTGCTGTATTTCTGTACATATCCCGCAATATTCGGCTCTGTAGCGTCTGCTATGATTTGTATCTTCACAGAATTGGTAAGCAAATCTTTTGCAAAGCTAGAGGGTATCACGATAATGGAACGGATATCGCCTCTTTGGATTGCCTCGTTAAATACTTCTCTGTTTTTGCCTTCATATACATGAAAACTGGGCGACATCTTAAATGCGTCCACCAAACTTTGCGTATATCGGCTTGACTGCTCCACCACGATGCCGACGGGTATATTTTTTGAATCGAGAGATATTGCGTACCCCATTAAAAAGAGAAGTATCAGAGGCAAAAAGACCGCTATCAGAATCGAGCTTGGGTCTCTTATGATTTGGAAAGTCTCTTTTAAGAAAAGTGCACGGAACCTTCTAAGTCTCTGCATTGTCACTTCTTTTTATGAGTTCTATAAATGCCTCTTCCATGGTCGCATCTTCCGAGACTTGTTCAATCAAACTATGCGGTGTTCCCAAAGCAATGGAAGCGCCTTTGTAAATCAAAGCGATGCGGTCGCAATACTCAGCCTCATCCATAAAATGGGTTGTCACCATAATCGTCATCCCTTTTTGCACCATGGCATAGATGTGGTTCCAAAACTCTCTTCTTGTGATTGGGTCAACGCCTGAGGTCGGCTCATCCAAAAAGAGAACAGCCGGGTCATGCATTACGGCACATGCCAAAGAGAGTCTCTGTTTGTATCCAAGCGGCAAATTTTTTGAAGCCGTTTTTTGATACTTTTTCAAATCAAAAATATCTAACATGTCTGCTATTTTTTTCTCTTTTATTTTTCCCTTTAATTCATAAACACCTGCAAAAAATCTCAAATTTTCAAGTACGGATATATCTCCGTAAAGAGAGAATTTCTGAGACATGTAGCCGATTTTTGCCCTTGATTTATAGGATGATTTTTCAAGGCTTTGCCCCAAAACATAGGAGATCCCGCTCGTTGGAGTCATAAGTCCACATAGCATTTTAAAGGTTGTAGATTTTCCGGCTCCGTTTGGTCCCAGAAATCCGAAAATCTCCCCTCTCTTTATCTCAAAATTCACACTCTCCGCAGCTACAAATGAACCGAACTTTTTAGTAAGATTTTTTGCCTCTATGACGAACTGAGTTGTGGGCAGTATCTCTTGCATCTGATTTGCCAAAGCGGAAGTTCCGTCAAAATTTCCGCCGAGTATGTTGATAAAACCATCTTCAAAATTAGGGTTTTCATCCTCGTATCTGCAGTTCTGCGCTTCTATCTCTTCAAGGCGCGGCAAATGCTCTTTTGCATCACAGATGAGTTTTATTTTATTGCCCAGAATTATGCCGTCTCGCACGCTCTCATGTGAAAGAGAGAGCTTCAGGGTTTTTCTTTTGTCTTTTATATCTCCGACTATTTTAAATACTCTGCCCTGCATCGTATCGGTCAGTTTTTTCGGCTTACCCTGAAAAAGAATCTTCCCTTCGCTCAGCAGTATTACATCATCAAAGTGTGACGCTTCATCCAAATATGCGGTACTCCAAACAACGCCTACATCCTCACTTATAAGCTCTTTTACCATGCGCCAAAGTTCACGCCTTGAGATTGGGTCAACCCCTACCCCAGGCTCATCCAAAAGCAGAAGTTGCGGTTTTTTAATCAAAGCACATGCCAATCCCAGCTTCTGTTTCATACCGCCCGAAAGTTCACCAGCCAAAAAAAATTTAAAGGGAGTCAGTGAAGTGAACTCCAAAAGCTCATCTATTCTATGCCCTTGGATTTTTTTGTCAATGGATTGCAGGTTTGCATAGAGGTTTAAATTTTCCTCTACGCTCAAATCCTCATAGAGACCAAATTTTTGAGGCATGTACCCTATGAGCGACTGCACTTCAAAGGTATCTTTTGGCATGTGCAGACCAAGCACGCTCAGCTCTCCGCCGTCTTGAATAAGCAAGCCTGCCATAAGCCTTATAAGTGTAGTTTTTCCGGCGCCGTCAGGTCCCACGAGCCCCGTAATTTTTCCTCTCAAAACCTTCAAATTAATGCCGTCAACAGCCTTGATACTCTCAAAAAATTTTGTCAGATTTTTCGCTACTACTAAGGGCATCTGAAATACTTATTTTTTATCTGATTTGAGTTCAGGAAACTTGATGGTCACCGGCATTCCCTGCTTTATCCTGTCGTCATGTGCGTTTAAAATGATTCTGAATCTGTAGACCAAATCCGTTCTCAAATCCTCTGTCTGCACGCTCTTTGGAGTAAATTCAGCTAAAGGTGAGATAAAGCTCACGACACCTTCGTAACTCTGTCCGCCGTCCGTGTAAACCAAAGCCTTCATCCCCTGCTTTATCAATCCCAAATATTTTTCGGAGATATAACTTCTCGCCCAATACTCATCCTCTTTTGCAATCTCAACAACCACCTGCGAAGGATTAACGATAGAACCAACCTCATATATTCTGCTCAAAAGTGTCCCGTTTGCAGGTGCATAGAGAGTTGTATCATCAAGATGTTTTTGGCTCTGATTTTTTTGTGCCATTAAAGAGTCGAGCTGTGCTTTTGCCCCTAAAATATCCTCTTTTTCATAGCCGTTTTGCAGAAGTTCATAACTGCTTTTTGCATACATGTAAAGTGCGTTTGAACTCCCGTATGCCGTTTTTATATCATCAAACTTTTCCTGCGAAACGGAGTTTGATTTATAAAGTTTTTCGTACCTCAAATACGCATTTTTATCATTTTGCATCAGAACTTTTTTCTGTTCCATGGTAGCTTTTGCTTTTTCAATCTCTTCTGCTCTGTAGCCTTTTTCAAGCTTTTGAAGCTGCGCTTTTTGCATCTCAACTTGAGCATTTATCTGATTGAGATACTCTTTATAAAGTGCGCCATCAATCGTAGCAATGGTATCGCCTTTTTTAACCTTCTGCCCCTCATCAAGGTTGACAGTATTAATCTTACCGCCCACTTCAAAAGCCAAAGAGACCGTTCTTACATCAATATTTCCGTAAAATTTAAGCTCTCCGTTCTCTTTCTTAGAACAACCGCCAAGTGTTACAATTATCAAAACAATTAAAAAATATTTACTCATAAAAACTCCTCGTTCATATGCTGATAATTATATCTCATTTTTTATTTGTGAAATATGGAGAGAATATTCTGAAGTTTTGAAAAGTGGAGATTTATTTACAAGGGATGTCAAACAAATATATAATACAATTTTTACGTGTAGTCCATTGTACTATTACACAACAATGATATAACTATTGTGTAATTATTATGTATATTTAAGAAACATGTGTTACAATCAGACTCGAAAACAAGGATTTTCCCGGGAAAAATTTATATTTTCTTTTGTGTTGGAATGGTCTTTGCTACATTTTAATGAGAAGTGTTTTGTTCTATGCGCTAAGTTTTAGTTAGCTCTCATAAGAATTGGAGATTGTAATTATGCAAGATGTAACAAGAGTATAATTAGCAGAGGGGGGATTATCCCTCTGTTTTTTTTCTTTCATCCCCAGTTAAAGCCTCGCCCCAAAATTTTATATACATTTGCTTAAATGACTCTGCAAAGTTGTCATCTTGATGTTTATCCCTTCTGTGTTGTATATATTCCTTATAAAATTCATAATTTCCTTTAATAGGGCTTTTTAGAGTGTCACATATAATTTTCTCATCAAAAACTTTATTTAATAGACCGATAGCTATCTGTTCATATATGCTAATAAATTCAAGCAAATTATTTACTATAATTTCACCATTATTTGTAGTTTTGCATGGCTTACCATCACCAACAGCCGTTTTTTCATAACCTGAAGAGCTAGTTGGGCTTCCTTTACAAACCCACTTATGAACTTCATCAGAAGTTAAATTTTTGTATAGTAACAATCTATCCGTAAAGTTTATAAATTTACCTTCATCATTTTTTATAACTTCATTTTTTGTAGTTTCAATCATTTTTCCATCTACACATTCAGTAGTAATGGTTGGTGTTGTTAATCTATCAAGCTCATCTCTAATAGAAGACAATCTTGTGATAAAATCTTTTAGCTGTTGAGTTGTAAAAGACCTTCTGTTCCAATCATGATTAGCTTTAAGTTGGTTTCTGCTAGATATGAAACTAATTACTATCGCTATAACAGATATAGCACTCGCCACAATACTGACACCAATATACCAGTTTAACCTACTCATAGCTATTTCTAGCGTTATTAATGATGTATTATTATCTACCATTCATTCCCTTTATATTTTATAAGTTAATTTTATCTTTTTAGTATTAAAGTATGGTTTAATTTGACTTCCTTAATTTACACCTTCTGTAAAAATTCACAAATCCACACCCCTGTGAATGAATCTCCACTTTTTTAAATTTCTAAAAAATCAAATATTGAATGTGCTTATAATGCGGGGTTGCTAAAAACTCTTTTAGTAGTTCTTTGGGAGGATTTATTTTATTGGTCATTTCTATCAAAGTTGTTTTTAATTTTTGTAGGTCTTTATAAATTACAGCCCACAATATATCGGCATCTACACCTCTGTAATCATGTGAGATTTTGTCTCTAAGACCTGCTATATCTCTCCAAGATAAATCACAACTTACCGCCTCTTTTAAGGATTCGTCAATTTTTTTAGCTTCTTCACCGATGGCTATAAAAAGTGAGATAGTTGCATTTAACTCTTTTTGCTCATTTGCCCAAATAAAATCACTCGGATTTTTAAACTCCTCTGTATAAATCCAAGTTTTTTCTATGCACTCCAACATGGTTAAAGATATAGATGAGATTCTTTGCATCATACATAAATAAAATCTTTTTTTGCATAGTGCTTTATGATGGGGTTCATAAAAGAGAGTGAGACAAAATCCACTTTTGAGACATGCAAATCATCTGCCAGTTGTTTATCAATACTTAAAAACTCTAATCCGCTTTCTAGCTCAAAACCGCTGTCTCTTTCGTAAAATATATCAACATCGCTATTTTGAGTAGCTTCATCTCTCGCATAACTTCCATACAAACCCAAAGATATAACGCCATATTTTTTATAAAGTTCTTCTTTTTTGCTTTTGAGATACTCTAAAATTTGAATCTTTGTCATCTGTAAAACCCCTTAAAATCTTGTTTTTTGATTATAACACACATCAGAATAATTGAGGATTATAAGAAGTTACACCCTCCCCTGTAAATAAATCTCCACTTTTTTCCTCATTCAATCCTCTGCTAAAGCATCTCAATATAATGTTTATCTGTATTTTTTGAAAAGTTTATGCAGCTGAACTTAATAAAATTCAACAAACTCTAATCCTGAGTATAAAATATATAAGCAACCGAAACACCTGCGTATGTGGCATCATATGTTTGAACGAGTGGCGAATCTTTAAATACGGCATTGTTAATATTAAAGTGAGAGATGAACGCTCCATACCACCAATTGCCCTCTTTGTAAGTCATGCCTATTCTGTTTCTAATACCGCTAAAACCACCCTTTGCATCATATGCAGGTCTTGAGGGAGTTGCATATTTATCTGCTACTTCATAATAATAACTGTTGTAATTTTCATCGGCTAACATGACGCCGCTTCTCAGTGTCCATGAAAGATGCGTATAACCTAATGAGTACTTTAACTGAGGATTTGAGACTATGCCTTGGTATTGAATGTTTGTAAAATCCGTAGATAAAACAGCGCGGAGTGGAAACTCAAATTCTAATTTACTTACTCCCTTGTGAAAAAGTTTATATGTGAGTTGGAAACCGACTTCACCTGTTAAGTCTAAGTCGGGCATACCTTCTCTGACACCGTTTTTTTCACTGGTTGCAGGCAGAGAACCGCTGACACTCAAATCGAGTCTCAATCCGTCTATTCCAAAAAGTTTTCCGCTTATTCCGTTCTCGTCAATACGAAAATAATCCCCTTTATATCGTATATATGGCAATGGAAGTGTTAAGATTTGTGTTGATTTAGAACTGATGTAATTTGGATAATACAGCGAACCAACGCCAAGACCTAAGTCTAATTTATAATCTTTTGCCAAAAGTGACATGTTAGTAATTAGCAGTAAAAATAAAAGTATTTTGAACATTTAAAATCTCCATTAGTATCTACACCCTTGAGAATGAATCTCCACTTTTCTCATTTCCAAATTTCATTTGAAAATAGATATGTTTTAATTGGGCTAAAGTTCCATCCCTTTTCTTATCAATTTTTAGCAGTGAAATTATAAATACAATCATCATCCCGATGAGTGAAAAATAGAGGGCATGACTCTGCCCGAAATAGTGCCAAATATAGCCGATACTTAATGCGCCGAGTGAGCTGAAAAGTGCGATACCTGCATAAAATATACCGTATATTGATGCTTTGTTTATTGCATTTGCCGAGATGTAGCTTCTTGTCGCGTTGAGCGAAGCGACTGTGAATATTCCCAAAAATATAAATCCTATCCATAAAAGATTGAACATGAGTGCCACAATGGAGAAAATACCGAAAAGGTAAGAGAGTTTGAGCACAAATGCACTGCTTTTTTTATCATTCATCACACCAAAACAGTAGCTGCAAAGCGTTTGGGTAAGTGTCAAAACTATCACAAATAGCGGAATAAAAACCGTGATATAGCCGCTCTCTTTTGCAATAATTATGAAAAAAGCATCACTGAATATAAAGAAAATAAAGAAGAAGTAGCTAAACAAAAGAGGGAAAAGTTTGTAATCCGCCTTTTGAAACTCATATTTCACAGCTCCTTTTTTTGGCACTGAATCCTCTACCAAAAACCAGACGATTAAAACACCGAGCAAACTGGGGATAAAAGTGAGTAAAAATATATTTTTGAACACCTCTACGCTGTCGCCATACAAATAGAATATAAGAAAAATCAGGGTTGCACCGAAGAGTTCCCCTGCAATATCCATTGTTTTATGAAATCCAAAAGTTTTTCCGCTCTCGTTTTCTTTGGCATAGTAGGAGATTAATGTATCTTTTGGGGCGCTTCGTATTGCTTTGCCTAATCGCTCAGTGGACTGTAAAATGGCGATATTCGCGAAGGAAGATGAAAAAGCAAAAAGCGGTTTTGTGATGGCGGAGAGGAGATAACCAACTAGAATAAAGGGTTTTGTAATTTGATATTTGTCGCTCAGGTACCCAAAGAGTATTCTAAAGAAGTAGGATACAAAGGTAGCCATGGCAACGACAACACCGAGTTTGTCAATGGAGTCATGCAGAACATAAACAATGTAAATCGGCAGAATAGGAGTTATCATCGCTGAAGCTAAATCGGTAAAGAGGCTGACAAATCCTAAATAGTAGATATTTTTATTCATGTAGCAGCCTCTGGGGTTTCATAAAAATGAAACTTATTTAAACTATCGAACCAAAGCCACCGCGTCTATTTCAACCAAAGCATTTTTTGGCAGAGTTTTTACAGCCACTGTTGAACGAGCCGGTTTGTGTGAGCCAAAAGCTTCCGCATATATTTCATTCACCGCTGCGAAATCATTCATGTCTGCTAAAAAAATGGTTGTTTTTAGTACATCACCTAAAGAACTTCCCGCCTCCTCTAAAACAGCGCTCAGATTTTTTAAAACCTGTTTCGTCTGAATTAGAACATCATTTTCAAGCATTATTCCTTCCGGTGTGAGTGCAATTTGTCCTGAAGTGTAAACCATGCCGTTTGCCACAACCGCCTGAGAGTATGGTCCTATCGCCGATGGCGCTCTGTTTGTTTGTACGAATTTCATATTGTATTTCCTTTAATTATTTTTTTGTCCACATCATCCAAAAGTGAGTTAAAATCCTCGCTGCTCCAGTAGCCCATAAATGTGTGGATAATTTCGCCTTTCTGGGTCACGAAGTAGTGTCTCGGAACTCTCTCCATTTTAAACATTTCCGGTAATTCATCTATGTCTCTGTCCACATGCACAAGAACAAATTTTTGCTTCAATCGTTTAAGAACTGCCTCATCTTTGAGTGTTGTGTTTTCAAACTTTCTACACCATCCGCAACTGCTTGATGTTATAAGTATGTAAATCTGTTTTTTCTCTTTAGTTGCCTGAGTGAGGGCTTTTTTGTAATCGTTTGTCCAATCAATCTCCGCACTCAAAAGAGTCGAAATAAGCACTGCTGCCAATAGTAAAAATTTCATCTATCTCCTATCTCCACATGTCAATTAAAATTTTGAAAACTTCATGTAAATCTTCCACCTCTTTACGAGTTGTTCTCTCATTTACGGAGTGAATTGTATCGTTTTTTACGCCGAATTCTATGACAGAGATGCCAAGCGGAGCTATAAATCTCGCATCGCTTGTTCCGCCTGCGGTGGAGTGGCGGGGTTTTAATCCTGTTACTTTTTCTATCGCCATGTCGATGTTGCGGACAAGTTTTGTATCTGTGTTTGTGCAAAACGTGTAGGAGCCTTGGGAGAGTTTGAGCTCGTAATCAAGCCCGTCAAGATTCTTTGCAACAAATTCGCTCACCTCTTTTTGCGAAGTAATAGTAGTATTACGGACATTAAACATCATCTTCAGCTCATTCGGGGTTACATTTGTGACCTGCATCCCTGCTCTGATGTCTGTTATAACAAATTTGCTCGGGCTGAAGAACGCATCGCCGCTGTCTAAATCTACCCCGGCCATGCCTGCAAGTCTTGGAGCAATCAGGTTTACAGGGTTAACAGCTTTCTCTGGATATGCTGCATGCCCCTGCTTCCCCTTAATTGTGATATAGCCGTTGATTGAGCCTCTTCGCCCCACCTTGATTGCATCGCCAAATTCCTCTTCGCATGTAGGTTCAGCCACGACTACGGCATCTGGAAGTAGATTATTCTCTTTGAGATACTCCAAAACCTTTACAGTTCCGTTTACTGCGTCGCCCTCTTCATCTGAAGTGAGCAAAAGCGACAAAGTTCCGCTGAAATTTTCGGTCTCTTTGGCTGCCTGAACAAAAGCCGCCACTCCGCTTTTCATGTCCTGCGTGCCGCGACCGTAAATGAACCCATCTTTTTCTACCGCTTCGTAAGGGTCTGTATCCCAGCCACTTCCGGCGGGAACAACATCCACATGTCCGGCAAAGCAGAGATGCTCACCTTCGCCGAATTTTTTGTAGATAAAAAGGTTCTTAACATCCTCAACATCTACACGAATGGCTGTGAAATTTGGAAGATAATCAGTTATAAATTCTAAAAGCCCCCCGTCATCCGGCGTTTCGCTTTTACAGGCAATCATATATTTAAAAAGTTCAATAACACTCATTGTTGGGCAACACCCGGATTTTCATAAAATATATAAGGAGTTGAATATTCACTAATCTCAAAATAGAGCTTTTTCTCGCTCTCATCCACTTTGTAGTTGAAGTTTAAATCTAGATACCCGTAGCCGTAACGGTAATCTCTGCTACCTTCGCCCTGCGTCGCATCTGCGGTTGAGAGTTTATCTATTTTTATAAATCTCTGAACGAGCTTTTCACCCATGTAAATGTCTAAAACGCCGTTGGTTCCAGTCCAGTTTTGGATGCTTCTGCCCATTTTGTTTTGTGTCTCTTGTGTACATGCGGTAAATAAAATTGCCACAGCCAGAGTACAAATGAATACTAATTTTTTCAACTCACGCTCCTATGTTGTAATGAGCGAATTATACTGTTTTTTAGAAATTTTTAAAAAACCGGCTGCAAATAAATCTGCGTAAAAATAGAGGGTTAATGATGATATTATCTATTTACTATTTGATTTTAACATCTTCTCTATCTCATCTTTGGCTTGTGTCAAACTCTTAATATTTTTAATATTTCCTAGAACATGTCCGCTTTGCGGTGGGTTTTTAATCTGTTTTACTATTTTATCAAAAGCACTCATTTTAGCAACCTCTCTTTAATTATATTTAATATATTTAAACTGAGCATTTTTTGTTCCAGAGCAAATTAAGTATATAACAATGGAACTTTTTTTGCTTTTAAATTTGGCATAAGTATCGCCAAAGGAGTTACAAATGCAAGTTTCCTCTCTTTTAAACTCTACAAACAGTGTCGAACTCTCAAAAGAAGATAAAAGTGTTGACGGTGAGTATCTCAAAGTAATGAACAGGTTATTTCCAACCGTTGCATATAAAACACGGGATGAAATAAATGATAGTGACCCAGAGTTGGCTCAATTTAAAAAAGATTTAAAAACAAAAGGCGCAACAGAATTTCTCAAAGATTTGAATGAAGAGAAGATTAATGCACTTGTTGAGAAATACAGACAAAAACTTTTAGAAGAACAAAAAGCCGATCCAACGAAACCGATGGATATTGAGAAGATGGTGAGTGATTTTAAGAAAAAACTGATTAAAGAGTTGATGGAAGCACAAAAAGCCGAACAAGCACACAAAGACAATACGAAACAATCACTCTCTACTTCAGACATTTTATCAACTGTTAAACTAGCAAAAGATGCAGAAAATACATCTAAAAATGTACTCAACTTTTTAGAACAAATGCTAAGTGCATCCAACACAAAAACTGATAAAAAAGAGATACTTTAAGAGTAAAATCAATAGTAAAGGATAAGAAATGAAAAAATACAAATGTGCTTTTTGCGGTTGGGTCTATAACCCGGAAATTGGTGATGAGAAGCATGGAATACCGGCGGGTACTGCGTTTGAAGATTTACCTGATAGTTGGGTTTGCCCGGGATGTGGCGCTGAAAAAGAGTACTTTAATCCTATTGACTGAAAAACAGTTGACATTATTACTAACTAGTAGTAATATGCTGTTGAGGAATAAATAAGATGAAAATAAATGAACTTAAAAGTTATGGTTTGAGCACAGACAAAGCCATGAAAACTTGGATACAGCTTTTTAGGTCATATAACAAAATTAGAGCCAAAGAGTCGCTTTATATTCAATCGTTTGATTTGACTATGAACCAATTTCAGGTTTTAGAGGTTTTATATCACAGAGGTGATTTAAGTATCGGTGCCATCACTAAACTTACGATGGGAACACCGGGGAATGTCACTGTTGTTGTGCGGAACTTAAAAAGAGACGGTTTTATCAGCGTTATTCCACATTCAAAAGATAAAAGAACTTCAATGCTCTCTATTACGCCAAAAGGCAAAGATGTTATTGAAAAGTTGTTTCCGGAGCATGCTAAAAACCTTGAAAGCTATTTTGAGGTTTTAAACGATGATGAAATGGATACGTTATTTAACCTATTAAGAAAACTGCAAAAGTCACATTAGCTTTTTTTTTAATTAAATATTACTAATTAGTAATTTAAAGGATATAAGATGAAAATAAGAACGATAGTATTAGCTTCTTTGCTTAGCGCAGGGACTCTGTTTGCAGGAAATTACAATGTTGATTCGGCACATTCCAATGTTGCTTTTAAAGTTCAGCACTTGATGATATCGAATGTAAAAGGTCAATTTGACAAGTTCAGCGGTACATTTGAGTATGATGAAAAAACGAAATCTTTAGTAGCACTCCATGGCGATGTGGATGTAAACTCTATAAATACACAAATTGAAAAAAGAGATACACACCTAAAAAGTGCAGATTTTTTTGATGTTGCAAAATACCCGTCTATGAGCTTGGTTCTTGTAAAAGTAGAGGGAAATACGGCGTATCTGAAACTTACAATGCACGGAATTACAAAAGATGTAAAAATGGAGCTTGAAACAAGTGGTATCGTAGTCAAAGACCCATGGGGAAGTACAAGAACCGGATTATCTCTATCGGGTAAAATAAACAGAAAAGATTTCGGATTGAATTGGAATCAAGCACTTGAAACAGGCGGTGTACTAGTTGCAGATGAAGTAAAAATCAGTATTGAGCTAGAAGGTATTTTAGCAAAATAGCACATGGATAAACCATGACGAGAAAATATTTCTTAAAGCTTCTTGCTTTAACTTTAGGAGGAGTTCAAAATGTTAAAAAAAATATCAAAAGATGCAATGTATCTCTCAAATCAGGGTTGGCTTGAGAGCAGATTTCATTTTTCATTCGCTGAGTATCACAACCCAGAAAATATGCACTTTGGAGTGTTACGAGTTTTAAATGATGATATCGTCCACCCAGAGAGTGGCTTTGGAATGCATCCGCATCGAGATATGGAGATAATTTCCTATGTAGTCGATGGTAAGATTACACACAAAGACTCTATGGGCAACGAAAGAACGCTGGGGCGCGGTGAAGTGCAATATATGAGTGCCGGAAGCGGTGTTTTACACTCCGAATACAACCATAGTAAAGAAGAGGATTTAAGACTTCTTCAAATCTGGATTTTGCCTCCAGAAAAAGGGTTAGCGCCAATGTATGGAGAGGAGTTATATACTGAGGATGAACGGCAAAACAGACTCTTAAATATCGTTTCCAGTAAAGATGGCAGTGCTAAAATCAAAATTCGTCAAGATGTTAATATTTATGTTTGTGAACTTGATGCTGATAAAAGTCTAGAGTATTCAATGAAAGAACACAGACAGATATACTTTGTTCAGATAGAAGGTACTTCAGATATAAACGGAACCATGTTAAATGATTCGGATGCTATGGAAATTACAGATGAAAATTCTCTATCGATTAGAGCTTTAGAAAAATCGCATTTTCTTTTTATAGAGATGAATAAAGTGTAACTATTTTAAGATTTCACTTTTAAGTGCACCTAAAAGAATTTTATACGTATTTCTTTTGAAGATATAATCTTTTGCATTAAAAAGAGTCTCAAACATGATTCTCCATAAAGTAGAAAAATTTTCGTCACTTCTTTTAGTACAGAGCTGTATTTGCATCTCATGTTCAAGTTTACA
Organism: Helicobacteraceae bacterium; assembly: GCA_947498025.1. Lineage (GTDB taxonomy): Bacteria > Campylobacterota > Campylobacteria > Campylobacterales > Sulfurimonadaceae > Sulfurimonas. The sequence goes on along the minus strand of CANMJR010000013.1, from coordinate 20,653 downwards.
TAAAATTTGAGCATGGTGCACATAAGATTTAAGTATCCCATACTCAACTCCCACCTCTTGAAAATATGCAACAAGTTTAATAATCGATGCTTCCTTATCTGTAAAATCATCACTGCTTAGAGGCATTAAAATTCCATCTTTCAAAAGTTCTTCTAAAACTTCAGTATCAATACTAAAAAATTTTATAAACTCCTCTTTTGAATAGTGAACTGCCTCTTTTGGAATCGAGCCAAGTGTATTCATAAGTGGCTCCAGCATGGCAAAAGAGCTGGACATGGACTGATTCTTATTTTGCAGAGCATACTTTATCTGCTCATTAGAACTGCCTATCTCTCCTTGCATGTACTTGATATATTTAATCAGCTCCACATGCTCATCATTGTATCTATGCACATTCGATTTAAGCTTTTTTGCCTCAGGCAACAGACCCTCTCGGATGTAATATAATATAGTTGATTTTGGTACACCGGTTCTTTCTACAAGTTCAGATATCTTATATTCCAAGTTGTTCTCTTTTTAATATTTTCATAAGAATTATACCCTATAATTTTATCGTAAAGTTTAACTTAACGTTTTTTTTACATATTAATTAAGGAATGCACATGGCACATATAAAACTACCGGAATTCGAAGACATGAGTCCGGCAATTCAAGCAAAAGCAAAACCTATTTTAGAAAAAACAGGAAAACTTGGTGAGATATTTAAACTCTTGGCTATAGATGAAAAAATCTATTTTGCTACGGATGGAATGATTCAAAAATACCTACTTGATAAAACTACCCTCTCGTACCATATTAAAGAAGCTATCGCACTTTTGATTTCAAAAGAAAATGGGTGTAAAATGTGCGTTGATGTCCATAAAAGTATAGCAAAAATGCTTGGTTTAAGTGATGAGCAGATAGAAGAGATTTTACATGGTATAGATTCTATTAAAACATCAGATGCCGAAAAAGAACTTTTACGATTTTGTATCAAAGCTTCTCAAAAAGATAACTACAAAATCTTAAAAAGTGATATAGATGCACTCAAAGAGCTTGGCTTCAGTGATGTTCAAATTTTGGAAGCAGTAGCTATCACTGGTTATTTTAACTACATTAACACTCTCTCTAATGTTTTTTCATTAGGGGAATAGTGTTAATGAAAAAAAGTTTTTATATACTTATATTTCTTTTTAGTTTTTCTCAAGCGCATGAGTTTAAAGCTATTTTTGACTGTAGTTCCAGTAATCCAAAATACATAGCGAGCCGTATGATGCTCATAGAAAAAACAATAAACATGATAGAGAAAGACAACGAGAAAGCAAAATTTGTTTTAACTCTTCATGGAGGCTGTGTTCCTATGGTTTCTAAGACTTATGAAGATACAACTACTGATGAAGATTTACCTTACATTTCAAAAGCTCAAGAGACTATTACAAAGCTCTCAAAGGAAAAAGGTGTTAAGATAATTGCTTGTGCTATGTCACTCGAAGCCAATGCAATTGAGAAAGAGGATGTTTTGCCTTTTGTTGCAATTTCTAAAAATAGTTTTTTAGAAACTATAAAATACCAAAATTTAGGTTATGCCTTAATGCCATTAAATTAGGAATATAAAATGATAAAAGAGATTACAAAATACCCCACAACCGCAAGTTTAGAGTTTGGTGCGAATGTTCGACACTTTAACGATGAACTCTTCAATCTGATTCAGGATTTAAAAGACACCATGGAGGCGAACGGTTTAAATGCACTTGCCGGGTTTCAGATAGGTTCTCCTCTTGGTGTGCTAGTTTTAAAAGATGAAAACGGCGAATATTTAGAGTTAATTAATCCTAAAGTTCTCACAAGAGAAGGCACAGTAACACCAACAGAAACCACAGCCTATTTCCCGGGACTGAGTGCAGAAACAATACGATATGGAAAAATCAAAGTCATGTATGAAGACAGAGATGCAACTCAGAAGTTTCTTGAAGCAGACGGTGATTTATCAATAACGATTCAAAGAAAAATAGACTATCTGTTTGGCTCAAACTTCAGAATAAGATTAGGTGCTGATGAGAAAAAACTTTTTGACTCAAAACTGGAGTTTGGAACAGACTCAATTACGCAAAATGACTGCCCTACGGTTTTTAAAAGAGACAGAATTCTGCAACTTTTTAAATACCTTTTTGTAGGCGGACTACTAGGTGTAACATCCAAATTTTTCATAAGCCAAGAGATGCTTGGTACATTGGTATCGGTTGAAAATTACACTATGCTATTGATGAGTTTGTTGCTTATTATCTACTTTTTTTATGCACAATACGAAGGCAAACAGTACAAGCACTGCACCTCATGCCAGATTGGAAACATTATAGGCACAACTCTAGTCTCACTCATCAAACTCGGTGCTCTATTTTTATTGAACTTTTTCTTGCTTTGGTAAGAAATCACTCTAATCTATCTATATTTGAAGATTTAGAAATAGATTCAAAATGAGGCTCCTGTTAATAATAGTAATGCTATTCTCGTTATCCGGATGTGGGGCAGAAATGGAAATTAAAAGTGAAAAAAATGATTACAATGTTAGTTTTAACGAAGTGTGGAATCAAGTAGAATCGGATGAGCTTCAGACATTACCTCAAGATGAAGTCTCATTTTTTAGACTCTCCTCATTTAAGGAAGATACTCTCCTAAAAGATGCCCGCAGGACTTTAGATAATCATTCAGATATTTTAGAACCTTTTGAAAAACTAGCACATCCTAAGGGTATATGTTTCAAAGGAATTTGGGATATAGATACCGAAAATATATATAGCGGTTATTTTAAAAAGAGTAGCCAAGCTCTTATAATTGCAAGAGCATCCTCTGCCATGAGCAATACTCAAAGTGGCGATACAAGGGCGTTTGGATTTGCCGGAAAGCTTTTTCCCACAACAAATCCAACCAGCAAAAACAGTGAACAGAGTGCCAATTTTTTTCTTATTGATAATTTGGGAGGAACAGATGCGAAGCACTATACAGATGTGCAACTTACAAACGAGCCGGCTCTGAGTATCACTTTTGAAGTTGTTAAAAATCTATTGTACGCCTTAAAAGTATCTCATACATTTGCCAAGGCAGATGAAAATCCAAACATAAGACAGCTCTATGAGATTTCTCAACTAGGAGAGGGTGAGAGCAAAAATATCGTCACTCCAAAATGGATGAAAATAGAAGCAAAAAATAGCACAAAAGTGGATGCTAAAGATTTTCGTGATGAGCTAAAGATTAAAGATGGTGAGGCATTGATTTTTAATATATTTGTAGCCAACAAGATGACAAAAACAGAAAAAGAGTGGCAAAAAATAGGAACTATTACACTAGATAAATCCATGGTCTCAGAATCATGTGACCATAGATTACATTTTCACCATCCAAAATGGCGGTCTGATTTGGATTATGGAACTGCTGATCGTTAAGATTTTTATAAAAATCACATAAACCACCCTGCATAAAAGTAACTTATGAATACATTTTATATTTAGTCTTGGTCTAATTTAGTCGATATGCAATAAATTAGGGGGCTTCTGTGGATTTAATAAAACAAAATATTTTGGATATTGGAAGTGATGAATTTTACAGGGCATCTAGATATAGGATTCCTTTGGTTGTTATTTTGGTGAATACAAATAATAAAAACGCATTCGATGTATTGGATAAACGCACAAGACAGACGGATATAGTTCAACAGCTTACTTCAGAGCTATTGGTAGTATATCTATCTCACACAGGAAGTAAAGATGCTGATGCTTTTATAAATAAAATCAAAAAAGAACTCGATTTTACCTATACTTTTAGTGAATACATCAGTGATGAATTTGAATTTATTCATAAGCTTCTTGTAGAAAATAACAAAAAATTTAGGTAGTTTGGAACACTGAAGATATAGAAATGTTTGGTATAGGACGAGCGCTAATACCGAGGTGAATTGCTTCACTTTGGTTAGTTCTTTGATGTTGGAATGCATATAAAGGTAAAAAACTTAAATAACTTATTATTAAGCCTTTATCTCATCCATGGAAATATCTAGTACGCTACAGACTTCTATAAATAGAGCATTTGCGAAGTCTAAAACTTTTTTTATTTCCTCTCTTGGTGGAAGCGTTCGATTTCTATTTGGATAAGCCTCTAATATATAATACTTGGTTGCGATAAGAAGTAATTCAATTTCATCGTTATTGAGATTAATATGATCATTTACCATAGTGTACAAATCATACAGTTCGTGCGTTTTTTTGATTTGTAGATTGTTGTAAGCCAATAGGGATTTTAGAAAGATTTCAATACTGTAATGAAGTTCAACACCAATGATGTCCGTGTAATGGTTGCAGTTTTGTAAAATATGAGCAGTACTAAGATGATGCCATCCTTTTTCAACCCACTCAATACCTGCTGTTTTATTCATATATCACTCGTCCCTTTTCTAGGATATCGACTTTGTAGAAATAGTCTTCTCTTGATTGTAAAAAATTATTAGATGCTATGAGGATATCAAATCCAATATGATACTTTCTGATTAAGTCCAATAGTTTCATCTTCGCAGTAACATCATAGTTTCTATCTTCAGTATCCTTTACCAAGAACAAATCTATATCACTATTCTCATTCGGAGTACCATAAGCATAAGAACCAAAGAGTATTATTTTATCTGGACTAAGGGGTTTAAGTCTTTCGACAATTTCATGCTTTAACACTTCAATATCTATCATCTAAACCCTCCTATCTGTAATTTAGCTGATTATACACAAATATAAATAAATCAAACAAATGAGATGGAAGTGTGAAAATATTTGGCATGTGGAAACAGATAACAACAAAGTTATTATCTGCTATCTAAATTTAGATTACTTTAGAAAAGATGGAAATTCATTTACAAAAATGTAGTTCTATTGTCTTTTTTCACATTTTTCTATAAAATAATAAATATGAGACAAAAAGAAAATTGCTTCTATGTTGTTTTTACCATCTGAACTTGCAATATATGTTAAGTTTGCTTTATTATTTTCCAAAAGACGAATAAATTCGCCTGTATATTGTTTTGATATTTCAAAATCTTTTTTTTCTTCAAAAGCTGCAAGAATAGCTGTTGAAATTTTAAGAGCAATAATATAATTAGCATTTCTTGCAAAATAAGATGGATTGACACCAATTGTACTTAATGGACTATGATATAAAAATGAAACTGTTATCAATGCAGATATTTTATGTCTATCAAGCACATCTTTACTTCTCATTTTATTTCTAAGTTCTTCTATCATAATCTCATATAATGAAACAATATTATCAAGTTTTTCTTTATTAAATTTAAGTTCATCTGCTTTTGCTTGAACAGCTCCCTCGCATAAACGAATAGCTATATCTTTTATATGACTAGCAGATAGTCGGTTCATCTAAATCCATAAAATTTGACAAATCATAAAATGAGTCATTAAAATAGCTAGCATCTTTATCTTTCATTACTTCATCTAAAGATTTATCGCCATTCTTAGGCAGCATTATTTTCGCATATTGGTCATCGGTTGCTGGAATCATTGACAGAGGGTTTAATTCTTCGTTTTTCACAGTTACCTCCCTTGTAAAATATAAATATTGTATTGATAGTAACTAAAAAATTGCGGAATGATACTATTTGTAACCTTAGACTATAGCAAGAGTGTCATTATGTGGAAAATACACACATCTATCATGCTAATAAAGTTGAAAATAACACCTCTTAGTAAGTGAATTTTCACTTTTCACTCATTCTAATAAATCAATGCATCAGTCAACTTCGCAACACCTGCAGAGCCAAAGAAGAGTGAATAAATCGCGTTAAGAAAACAGAACTGTTTGAGCAAAGCGAGTTTTCTGTTTTTAGTGGTTTGTTTGCTCTTTTTTGGGAATCCGACGCTCCGTCGGACTCGAAGCCGTTGTGAGAGCTTTTTGCTTACTTTTTTGCGGAGAAAAAAGTATGAGAGAATGCTTACCTGTATTTTGTGATATTGAAGTATGCATTCCCAAGCTGGAGCTTGGGAACGAGGAAACAAATCAGTATTTAAAAAAATAAAAAATTACCAATCATCCAAAACAAACTTCTTACCCTCCACTTTCACCTCTTCCATCTCTTTAACTTCATTAATTTTCGGCTCCAAAACCTCAACATTTTTTGGCTTACTCATCTGCTCTTCAAACTTCAGCTCCAAACCGTTTGAGGTCATGACAAAACCATCGACTTTGATTTTGCCGTCATGTATTTGGTTGTGATGCTCTTTACAGAGCGGAATTAAATTGTGCTTGTTGTTTTGATGAAAATGCCCGATAAAACCTGCTTTATCTGCAAGTGAGCGTTGTGAAATGTGATGTACATCTTCGGCTACAGCTCCACAAATAATACATTTAGTTACATACAACTCTTTGTTGTATTTGCTTGTTTTTTTCTTCACTAAAAGTTCCAGCTCATCAAAATCATTTGCAAGTCTTTTTCGGATGCGGTTTGCCGTATCTAAAAAGTCGCTGTCCATGTGGAGTGATTTTGCAAACTCCAAACCATAAATACTGCTTCCGCTTCCTGCTTGTAAAACACGGTTAAAAATAAGAGCGTCCTTCTCTTCGTCATACTCCACGCTTAGGTGCAAATCTACCACTGAATCGAGCGTTGTAATTTCCTGCATGGTGGAGAGCTGATGCAGGTGAGTTGCGAACAAAAAGAGTGAACGAAGTTTTGCAAGTTTGATGATAGCACTTGCAACTATTGCCACGCCTGAGAGGGTTTCTGTTCCGTGGCTTATCTCATCGCCGAGGACAAGTGAGCGAACTGTGGCACGGTTGAAGATATTTTTTAACTCCAACATCTCCACCGCAAAAGTTGAAAGCCCTTTTGCAAGATTATCCTTCGAGACAATGCGCGTAAAGAGCGAATCAAAAAGGGTAAACTTCATAACGGCGGCACTCACAAAAAAACCAGATTGCGCCATGAGTATGGCAATTCCTATGCTTTTCATCAATGAACTTTTACCGCTGGAATTGATGCCATAAAGCAAAACTCCGTTTATCGGATATCCGTCATGTACGGCAACATCTAGCATTACACTACTCGGATGAGGCAAATCCATGTAGGCACGATTGCCCATGACAATATCGTTTGGAACATAGATTCCGCCTCGCTCCTGAACCTCTATGAGCGGGTGCCTGAGCTGCATGATTTGCATAAAGTTTTCATCCTCTTTTGCATCGATTATCATGGGTCTGGAATGGTTGTATATTTGTGCAACTTTTGAAGAGCTAAGTGCCACGTCAAGGTCTGCAATATAGGCTATTACCCTGTCAAAAAGGAGAGAGTATCGTCTCTCATACACTCCTTGGAGCTGTATAAATCTCTCTTTGACGAGTGAGACTATTTTACGGCGGTTTTTCATAATTTTGTCTGAGAGATTGTCCGTAAAATCAGATGTAATTTTTACACTGTTTGTCAGTTTTTTGACGCTGAATTTTGCAAAATTCTCATCATTTTTAAAGACACCCTCAATCATAGAGAATCTGTTTTTGCTAAGAGAAATATAGTAGCCCTCTTTTTCAAGAAGCCCCAGAGTGACTAAACGGCTAGAACTCCCGCTATTAGAACTCTCTAACATACTCTCAATTTGAATCATAATATCTTCAAAAGCAACAAGCATCACTGAGTTTTCTCGCACCAGCGTATCCACCGCTTCATCCACCCCGTTCATCAAAAAGTTATCATCCACCGTTGCATGCGTAAAACGGCGAGAAATATCCAAATCTATGCTTTTACTTATATCTCTTAAAAACTCATCCACTTCTGTCTCATGAAATAAATTTTTTTGGATCTTATGCTTTTTTGCATATCCGATGATCTCTTTAACACTCAACATGGAGTCATACATGTGATTCATCTCAAAAGGGTGAAGCCGTGCCAAATCAAGACGGCGTGAGAGTCTCTCTAAATCATAAATTCCCCGCATCGTCTCATCAAGAAAACGAACATGCGAAGCAACTTTTTCTATTAAGTTATAGCGTCTCTCAAGCTCCTCTTTTTCTATAATCGGGTTTAAAAGTCTCTCTTTTAAAAGTCTTTTTCCTATAGCGGTAGCGCTTCTATCCATCATTCTTAAGAGCGTGAATTCTTTGTTATCTTTTGAGATTATTCCGACTTGCTCCAGCGCATTGTTACCCAAATACATAAAACGGCGGTTGTCTATGGTGCGAGGTAAATCGAGTTTTTGCACTATATGAATGTCATGCTCTACGATAAAATGAATCAAAATAGCCAAAGATTCGGTAATCATGGGAGATCGTTCTAAATCCAGATGCTCTATGGCAGAGAGAAGAGATTTTATCTGATACACTTCACGAAAAAGCTCATTTTGAAACTCTATTTTAGGTCTGTCATTATTTACGCTGTAGTGATAGTGTTCAGCAATTTCAAGATACTGCATCACATGTTTTTGGTTCTCAACACCCTCTAAAAAAGTAACAACAATCTCTGAAGTTCTGTAAATATTTAAGAGGTTAAAGACTTCATCAAGCGCATACGATGGGTCTTCACTTGTTCCATGTGTCTCATAAAGCCATGTTTTTCCCGTTGTTACATCTATGGCGGAGTAACCGATGTTATAAATATCTCTGTGTTTATCCACCAATATTGAGACGATAAAATTATCGTCGTTATCAATGATATGGTCAAAGTTTGTGCCGGGAGAGACAATTTGCGAGATATAACGGCTAACATTGGGAGGGTTGCCTTTTTGTTTTACGACGATTACGGTATATTTTTGTTCTGAGATTATACGGCTTAAGTACCTCTCAAAAGAAACGGCAGGAACACCTGCCAGAAGCGGATTTTTGTCTGAGTTCTCTACAATATTTTTATTTTTTTTGGTAAGCTGAATATTTAAAAGTTCGGCTATCTCTTTTGCCTTACCTATCTGTTCATCATCGTTATTTACCTCATAAACTTCAAAAAAAGTTCCGATTTCCATAAAAACAACAGTATCTTTTCCATACTTTTCTTCAAAATATCTCTGCAAATCAAAGTAGGTTTGAGTGAGAAATTTTTCTTTATTGTTGATGATAGAGTCTAAGTCAGATGAACGCATAAGCCCGCTTTAGTTTGTGATTTTAAGGTCGATATTGTAGCATAAACAGAAACATGAGAATGGTGATTTGCTTTTGTATATCGAGCTCGCTCATTATTCAGTTTTTATCTGTTATAATCACCCTTTATAACATAATATTAGTTAAGTTAAGTATTGCCCAGATGAAGGAAAGTAGAAAATGAGATTAAAAATAGCAGTGGCATTAACGATTTTAGCAACGACACTGAGTGCCGGGTGGAATATTCCGCCTTCTGTCGCAGAAGAACTAGAAAAATCAGCAACTCCATCATCCACTGCAACAACAGAAACTCCGATACAAGAAGAGGGTGCAACAATTGGAGTAGCAAAAGTTGATGCAGAGCAAAAAGCGGCAATGAAGAGAGTTGAAGCAATAGCAGCTAAAAAAGCCAAAGAAGAGATGATTCAAAAAGCAGAAATAGCTGCAGCTGCTAGAAATGCGGCGGAAGTTGAAGCGGTCAAAAAAAGTTCCGTTGCCGCACCGAAAGATTGGGAAACCAATAATGTTGCAGTTGGAGCAGCTACAAACGGCATGAGAACAGAGGATGCTAACTACAATAAAGAGATAAACGAGGGCGAGTTTAAGCGCATACTTCCCATTGCAGCAGAGGAAGCCGACCATGACCATGACGGGGTTCCGACATCCATAGACAAATGTCCTACAACACCACTTAATAAAAAAGTGGATGCTACCGGTTGCTGCATTGATGGCGATGATGACCATGACGCCATTGCAAACTCCATAGACAAATGCCCGACTACTCCCGAGGGCAAAGCTGTGAATGCAGATGGTTGCGAGCCTGATAGCGACGAAGACGGCGTTCTTGATAGAGACGATAAATGTCCAGATACTCCAAAATTATTTAAAGTTGATGGTGTCGGCTGTCCGCAAACTGCAATATTAAAAGTAAATTTTGAGACAAATAAATATGATATAAAAGACAACTACTCTGAAGATATAAAAAAGTTTGCTCAGTTTTTAAAAGATAATAGCGGCTATAACGCTCTGATTTCCGGTCACACAGATGCCATCGGTAGCAGTGAAGAGAATATGCTTCTCTCTCAAAATCGCGCAGATGCTGTCATGAAATCTTTAATTCAAGAGAGTATTGAGGCAGGCAGATTGAGTGCTATCGGCGAGGGTGAAAATAGACCTGTTGCAGATAACCTGCTCAGAGATGGTCGTGCAGAAAACCGCCGTATAGAAGTTGAGTTAAAACCGTCTGCTACAAAACAGTAGCATATTGATTAGGAACACCAAATGAACAAAAAAATATTATTATCTTTATCTTTATGCACGCTGCTTAATGCACAAAATCTTAAAACCACTGTAGAAGAAGTTTTATCAACAAACCCAACCATCTTGGAGCAGCTAAAAAACTACAACTCTACAAAAGAGGATGTAACGATTGCTCAGGCCGGCTACTATCCAAAGCTCGATGTATCGGTTGGTGTTGGATATGAGCATACAGAGAGGAATAATCGTCCTCTTGGGGTAGCAAATCAATCTTTTGATTACAATGTGTATAACAACTCTTTAAAATATACGCAAAATATTTTTAAAGGGTTTGAGACTACATATCAGATTAAAGAGAATGAAAATAGAACTCTCTCCGCCGCCTACAAATATATAGAACAGGTAAATGCTATCTCTTTTGCCATGGTAAATACCTATTTGCAGGTGCTAAGACAAAGAGAGTTACTTGATAATGCTAAAGAAACTATTGATATAAACGAAGAGATTATTGCTAAAGTTCAAAAGCTCTACGATTCCGGATTAACAACTCTCTCTGAGGTAAATAAAATTGAGTCATCTTTGGCGTTGGCAAAATCAAACTATGTGGTTCAAGAGAATACACTCCTTGATGTCACATATAACATGCACGCTGTTTTAGGAAGATATCTTGATATTGAAAGTATGGAAAAACCGACCGAAGAGATTAGATTTCCCCAGACAGTTGAAGATGCAGCACAATTTGCAATGCAAAACAATCCGTCCCTGTTGGTTAGTAAATACAATATTGGATTAGCAGAAGCGACAAATCATAAAAGTAAGGCGCCTTTTTATCCTAAAGTAGATGTTGAAGTGTCCCAATCTATGAGTAAAAATTTAAGTGCAACCGAAGGAGAGAGTGATGCTTTCAGAGCAATGGCGTATCTTTCATACAATCTATTTAACGGTTTTGCCGATACCGCAGCCCTACAAAAAAGTGTAAGCGAAGTTCATAAAGAAGTTCAAATAAAAAATAAACTTAGACGCAATACAATAGAAGATCTGAATTTAGCATGGGCAGCTTATGAAAAGTTAAATCAACAGATGGTTCACCTTCAGAGGTATAGAGAATTTTCGGAAAAAACACTTACCCTTTATAAAAAAGAGTATGACTTGGGGCGCCGCACACTTTTGGATCTTCTGTCTGCTCAGAGTGATTTTAGTAATTCAAAATCACAAATTATCAATACGGAGTATAGTGCTCTTTTTGCTAAGTACCGAATATTAGATGCTCTCGGTACACTTGTACCCTCAGTAATCGGCAGCGAAGATATAGAGTATGAAAAGGTAGGATTAAAAGGGGACGCCCCTTCAAACAACGATGCTCTCCCTATAATGCTTGACGGGGATAAAGATTTAATTGTTGATGAGCAGGATATATGTAACAACTCACTCACCTACAAAATGAGAAGCACTTATGGATGTGAGCTTACCTATGATGATACTCTGAAAATTGAGAGATACAGCGGATTTTTATTTGGAACAAGAGATGCTGACTTAACTCACAAAGGTCAGAAGAAACTTAATGATTTAATTGATCAGATTAAACCGTATGGCTTTGATAATATGAAATTTGAAGTTTTCGGAAATGTTGACGATGAGAATCTGAATGAAGCAAAAATGCTTCTCCTCTCTGCGCAAAGAGCCAGCGTAGTTAAAGAAAAGCTAATAGAAGCCGGAGCAAAAGAGGAAAATATAACGGTTCATGCGCAGTCAAACAAAGCGCCTATGTTTACAAACAGTCTATTTGAAAACGAAGGTCTTGAGTTAAATAACAGAGTAGATATAGCTGTAAGAAAACTTAAGATGCCTAGTACGAATGCGGCAAATAACTAAATGATTTGTATAAAAAGTAAAATATTAGAGGTAAGATATGTTTGTAACAAGAGTTGATAATTTGAAAATAGACTCCTTGCTTGACTGCTTGGTTCTATTTACAAAACTTTATCATAAACCATTCTCCGCAGAGGCTTTAACTGCGGGGTTACCTATAGAGGTGGGAAGAGAAACGCCTGAGCTATTTTCAATAAATAATGCAAAAGGTCTCTTCTCTCGTGCAGCTGAAAGAGCCGGACTAAAATCGAGCATCTTAAGAAGACCTCTTGAACAAATCTCTCCGCTCCAACTCCCTATGATAATTCTACTCTCCAATCAAGGCTCATGCATTCTCGATAGATTTAGTGATGATGGGCAAGAAGCTAAAATAATCATGCCGACTGAAGATGCTGTTGAACAGTGGGTTGATATAGATATACTAAAAGATGAGTATATCGGCTTTGGCTTTATGATAAAAAAAGCTTTTGAACATGTAGATGACAACACAAGATCTCTTCATTTAGACCAGAAACATTGGTTTTGGAGTACTCTAAAATTGTCATTGGGCATTTATAAAGATGTTTTATATGCATCTCTCCTAATAAACCTTTTTATTGTTGCTTCTCCTCTCTTTACTATGAATATTTACGACAGGGTTGTTCCAAATAATGCGATAGAAACACTTTGGGTATTTTCAATCGGTATTATTATTATCTATATTATTGATACATTTTTAAAATTTACAAGAACCAACTTACTAGAGAGTGCCGCAAAAAAGAGTGATGTTATCATGGCATCCATTATTTTTGAAAAAGTACTTGACTTAAAAATGTCACACATTCCAACATCCGTAGGTGCATTTTCTAATCACTTAAGAGATTTTGATAATATAAGAAGCTTTTTAACAAATGCTACAATGGCCGCTATAATTGACCTTCCATTCGCAGTTATATTCTTAGTTATTATTTGGTATATCGGTGGCTCGATAGTTGCTATTCCTTTAGTAACTATGTTTTTAATTATAGGTTACGCAATATTTATAAAAAAGCCATTAAGAGCCAGCATAGACAATACGAAAGAAGCAAGTGCTATAAAAAGTTCTATTTTAATTGAAACACTCAACAATATTGAAACACTCAAAACTCTTGGTACTCTCAACCAGGCGCAGTGGAAATGGGAAGAGTCAACCGGTGAAATAGCTACAAAAAGCATGTCCACTCGCCTGTTATCCGTTTCTATTCCGACAATTACTCAATTTTTGATTCAATTAAACACAGTTATGATAATAGTTTATGGGGTTTATCTCATTCAAGCCTTTGAGCTTTCTATGGGTGCTTTAATAGCTATTAATATTTTAACAGGGAGGGTGCTTGGACCTATGGGACAAGTTGCCGGAATACTTACCAATTATGAGAACACAAAAGCATCCTATTCCGCTATAAACGACATATTATCTCAACCGAGCGAGAGACCTGCCGGCAAAAAATTTGTAAAAAGACCGGATTTCAGCGGCAGAATCGAGTTTATAGATGTAACATTTGCATACCCAAAAACAGGGTTTCAGATACTAAAAAATGTCTCGTTCACGATAGAGCCGGGAGAGCATGTAGCGATAATCGGTCGCATCGGCTCAGGAAAGAGTACGATTCAAAAGCTTATTCTAGGACTTTATGAGCCGGACTCAGGACAAATTTTAATAGATGGCATAGATATCAACCAAATCGACCCTGCGGATCTTCGAAAAAATATCGGTTATGTTTCTCAAGACATTATGCTCTTTCGCGGAACTGTGAAAGATAATATTACCTACCGTGCTTCACACTGTTCTGATAGTGACATGCTAAGAGCATCCATTATCAGCGGAACCTCTGAGTTTGTAAAAAAACATCCCAAAGGGTATGAAATGCCGATAGGCGAGAGAGGACAGGGATTATCCGGCGGTCAGAAACAGAGTATCGGGATTGCTCGTGCATTTTTACTTGACTCTCCTATTATGCTCATGGATGAGCCTAGCAATGCCATGGATCAGTTATCGGAGTCTAGACTTATTGACAGCTTGGGTGAAAATTTGAAAGGAAAAACTGCTCTATTAGTAACGCAAAAAATGAATCTGCTAAAAATTGTCACAAGAATCATAGTTATGAATGAAGGAAAAGTTTTCATTGATGCTCAAAAAGATATAGCACTCAAAAAATTACAAAGCGGCGGCAAAAAAATTGAAGAAAGTTGACAAACCAAAACCATTAGAATATACTGAAAAAGACTATGAATTTATGAATAGCCTAAGTGCGGCTATTTTGCAAGTTACCCCTTCTAAAACAAGCAGAGTTATAAAAATTTGGCTTATTACTATTTTTGTATCTATTATATGGGCATCTTTTGCAGAGATTGATGAGATTACAAAGGGGGACGGAGAGGTCGTTCCCTATGGAAAAAACCAAGTTATTCAGAACCTTGAGGGTGGAATAGTTGAAGCAATCCTTGTAAACGAAGGAGAAAGAGTTGAAGCGGGGCAGGATATATTAAAAATCAGCAATGCTAAATCTGTGTCAACCTCTCTTACAAATCAGATGAAGTATGAAGAGCTAGAAGCACAAAGACAGAGACTTGAGGCAGAGGCAAATGATATTCAATTTGTAATAGTTCCAACGGATAGCCAAGAGCTAAACGAACAACTCTCCCTTGCAAAAAAGCTTTATGATTCAAATAAACTTGAGTTTGAAGCGAAAGACGGTTCAATTGTGGAGCAGATAAGTCAAAAAAAACAGGCACTAACAGAAGCAAGAGCCAGAATATCATCACTACAAAAATCTCTGGAGTTTGTAACAGAAGAGATAGCCATGACGGAACCCATGGTAACACAGGGCGTAAAATCAAAAGTTGACTTCTTAAAGCTCAAAAGAGAGGCGAGTGCAATTGAAAATGATATTGAGGCTGCAAAACTCTCTTTACCTCGTTTAGCATCCCTAGTAGAAGAGTTCAAAGGCAATAGAAGTGCAGCAAAACAACTCTTTATAAGCACTGCTAAAGAGGAGTTAAACAAAGTAACAGCAGAACTAGGAAGAACTGGCACTCAGCAGGTGGAGTTAAGCGACCAAGTTGACAGAACGGTTGTTAAGTCGCCTGTTTCAGGCATTATTCAAAAACTTTATGTAAATACCGTCGGCGGTGTCATCAAACCCGGTGCTGACTTAGTAGAGGTTGTTCCCTCTAGTAAAAAACTCTATTTAGAGATAAAAATAAAGCCCGCTGACATAGCATTTATCCATCCGGATGCAGAGGCTATGGTAAAAGTTTCGGCCTACCCTTTTAATATTCATGGCGGTCTTACCGGAAGAGTTGAATCTATTTCACCGGACACTATTACAGATAAAAAAGAGGAAACCTTTTATCTTATACATGTTGTGACAGATAAAAGTTATTTAGGCACAGAGGACAAGCCACTTAAAATCATCCCAGGAATGCAGGTGAGTGTTGATATAGTTACGGGCAAGAAAACGGTAATGCAGTATATTCTAAAACCTATCTTAAAAACAAAGCAGTATGTCTTTACGGAGAAATAACATGGAAATTATATTTTTTAGTGCGAACATGGAGATAGTTAAGGAGTGGAGAGTAAAACATGATATAGAGCACTCTATCACCTGCTATGATTTAGTCTCCCTAAAAAATGTACTAGCAGAGCTGTCAGATTACATTTTAATAGCCGACTACGATAGTGTTGCCGGTGATATTAATAAAATGATTACGTCAAACTCTGTACCAAAAAATATGATTATTTTGGAAAGAGAACCTGAAATTGCAACGGGGAAGATGCTTATTGCCCATAATGTAAAGGCTTATGGAAATGCAAGAATGCTCACAGTTCACTTTATACAGATGCTTCAAACGATTTTGGATGACAAAATATGGACCTACCCTGAACTGACAGCCGCTCTCTCTAAAATTTCAAAAGATGAACCCTTAAAAGAGGAGTCAGAATCTCTCCTAAACAACAGACTTACTGCAAAAGAGATTGAAGTTGTAAAACTGATTCTCGGAGGCTACACAAACGATGCAATTGCCTCGGCGCTTGAGATAACTACAAGAACAGTAAAAGCACATGTTGGCTCAATTTTTTCAAAGCTGCATGTTAACGACAGAGTGTCACTCGTACTTTTGTTAAAATAATCATATTACTTTGAAGCTACAAGAAATGATAGTATGCATAAGTCATTAATTTCTAAAATCTTATTTGTGAACTATGAGTAGTAGTTTGAAAAAAATAATTTTTTTATTTCTATTTCTTTTACAATTTTTTAACCTATCCGCAAGTGAGTATGTAGAGATTAAAATCAGTAAATTGCATGGTTTAATCAGTTTTGGCGAATCAATTATGAAAACCCCCTACTCTTTAAAATCTTTTCAAAATATCTACAATCAAAAATATGGCAACAATAAACTTTCACAAGAAAAATTATTTGAACTTACTAAAAGTTACGATTCTATAAAAACTAAAAGAGTATATGAATACAAAAAAAATATCAATTTTTACAATATGATAAAAATAGAAAGTGTAGTAGCTGAAAATTTGGATGAATTGAAAAAGATTTCAATTTCTTATAAAAATAGCGTGGATGATAACAGTACATATACCTATTTTGAAATGCTTAAATATTTTTTGCCTATTTATGAGGAGTTAATTTGGAACTCAAATGAGCAGAAATTAAAACTTAAGAGCCAAGAGATAAAAAAAGCCATGGAGAGTGCCGATTATGATCAGCTAATCGTAAAAGCTGCTCATTTTTATGGCGTCAAAAAAAATAATATCGATAAAATATACTTGGTACTCTATCCGATTCCGGACGGAGACAAAACGCTCGCTTTTATGCTTGGAGATGTAGAATCCATAGGAGTCTTAGTCAATAAACCAAAATCAAATATAGCTTGGCTGTTAAGCGCTACTATTTTTCATGAAATTGCTCATACGATTTATGATAAAAACAAAGAACAGATAACGAGTTATTTTAAAAACAGTAAACATGCATCAACTGGGAAAGTAAAAAATATTTTCAATGAATCAACTGCTACTGCCATAGGAGCAGGTTGGGCATTTTATAAAGTAAGCGGTGGATTGCACTCAAACGGCAAATGGTATAACAATCAAGAGTATGATGCTTTTGCAAAAAAAATCTATCCACATGTGGCAAAATATATATCTGAAGAAAAAAGCATTGATCAAAGTTTTATTGACTCAATCATTGAACTTTATTAAGATTTCATTAATTCCTTCATTTAACAGAGGATAGGTAAATGTTTCTAATTTGTTTATAAGACCATTTTGAGAAACGGATTTGTTTATATTCTCTTCTCTTTTTTTGTTACATGCAACCAATTCATCAAAGGGTGTTAAGAAGAGTAAAACTTCTATTTTATGTGTTTTTGAGAATGCTTCAATCTGCTCTTTTCTGTTTTTAAGGCTTAAATTTGGATTGTCGATTATAATGTCTCTCTTTTGAGAATTTTTCGCAAAATTTTCTCTCTCTTTTTCCAGTGCATCTATCTCTTTTTTAATCTCTTCATTTTCGTTCATTAAATCATAGGCTTCGTTATAACTGTTTTTTCCATATTTTTTGCCTATTTCCTCGACACAGCTATCACGATTTACTACGATGAAATCTCCAGTTTGTTCTGCTATCCAGCTGCTTTTTCTGGAGCATGGAGGACCTACTAAAAGATAGAGTGTGTTTTGTTTTAATGATTTTGCTTTTTTAAAATTATCTGCATTTTTACCATGTTTTTGTAGAGCTTCTACTCTTTTGTAGTCATAGAGTTCAACTCTACTTTCATCCACTATTCTTCCAAAGAGATCATACTCCACATAGTACGATAAATCGCTCAACAACTCTTTTTCATACTTAAATTTTTCAAGAAGTTCATTAAAAGAGGGTTTGTCATATTTAATATGGTCAATAACGGTATATTGATACGATATTATTTTTAGAATTCTGCTTATTTTGTTTGCGGATAAATCGCTTTTGTTTAAAATTTCTAATGCTACAAAACAAGAGATGCCCTCAAACTCACCAAAACTCACTTCGGACTCTTTGCTGTTTTCGCGTCTTGTAAAAATTCTACCTATATCATGAAGAAGTATTGCCCATTTCAGAGGCTCTGAAGCATTTGATTTTATGGCATTATTGTAAGCCAAAACAGTATGACTCCAAATATCGCCCTCTATATGATGAAGATTTAAATGAGTGTAATCATAATGGTAACTACACTCTCTCATTTGCTTTACATACTCTGGAAATTTTTGAATAAACCATTTTAATATCTGCAACTGTTATCCTTTTACGAAACAGTTCTAATTCATCATTTTGTCAAACATCGAATGGTAATAGCGTGTCATGTTTGTAGTGTCTTCGCCATCAAAAGGGAGGGGTCCGGCCATTTGGTTTACTTCAAAAAATACTATTTTTCCATCTTTTGTGTGTGCAAATTCCAAACAACCTGTGTCGTAACTCATATCTTTCATAATCGATTTTGCTATTTTTGAAGCATCTGAAAATACTTTAGAATCTGTTTTAACTTCCAGCCATTTAACAGATATGTTTTTATATATATGTATGTTATCTCTTTCATACACATTTATCTCATCGCTATTTACACGCTGTTTTATTGAAAATACAGTTTTTGTACGACCATGATTGGTAAAATAACATCTATACTCATTGAGAATCTCTACGGCAGCAGTTATAAAAACTTCTTTGCCTTTTACTTTATGAGCATTTAAAATTTTTGCAATTGATTCGAGTTGGTTCTCTTTGGATAAATCTTTAAATATAACGCCCTGCCCCTCCTGAACACAATCTATTTTAAACACAACCTTGTCACCCATGTTCTCTTTCATAAACTCAATTAATGCGGGATAATCTCTAGCTGTAATATTAAATGGGATGATTACATCACCAAAAAGCTCTTCTCTTCTGTGATAGAGTTCTGCTAGGGCATAAAGCTTATTCATGCATCCCGTATTTGCCATGGTGAGCATATTTGGCTTTACGAGTTTGCCACCATTTTTTTCTAAAACTATTTCTAAAATCTTATAAAAAGGGTGAGCGAAAGATTCTCTAAAAGATATAAAATAGAGATTAGTAATATCTACTTCTATTACTTTGCCCGCAGCAATTCTAAAAAGTTTTTCATTAAAGGTGAAGAGTGCATTGTTGTACCAGAATCTGGTTTCTATCCCTTTTTGTTTAAGATAATGAACCATCAAGTATGGCTCAATAATAGAAGTTTCTTTCACCATAGTATTTGGGTTAAAAGTGCCTGTTCCTGTTTTTGGGTAATGACTCCAAATCTCATCCGGTGTCATATTTGCTAAATTTCCAAATTTAGTAAATTTATCATAAACATCTCTTGGCATTACATCAAGTGAAATAATTGATTTTTTTATATTGTTGTTCATTGTAAACCTTATTAAAGCGTTGTTTCAATAGATATGGATTGTGAGAATTGTATCATAAGCACATAAGAAATTATTGCAAGCCCCCCACAATGAAGAGGGCTTGACTTGTTTATAAGAGATCTTAGTGTTGTTCCACTTGTATCTGAGTATCAATATTGAGGGTAACCGTTTCATCAACACTTGAATAAACATCATATGTTGTAGCCGTATCATCAACAGCAATATCTGTTGCACCTAAGACAAATTCTTCACTGCTTAGGCTCACTGTATCTGATGCATCTCCTTCAATTGTGATTTCTATATTGCCACTTGTGTCATCCGATGTTGCCATCACATCGTCTAAAGATATTGCAATATTTTGAGCGCCGTCTCCGAGATTAATTGCATCAAGACCTTGAGCATCAGCTCCTTCTATTGCACCAAAGTCGATTTGAATTTCACCGTCAATATTTAAGTCTGTGTTTCCATTACTTTCAACAACTGCATCTGCTGCTTCTGTATTGACTACTTCGTCCGTTGTCTCTTCGTCAACTGCATCGGTAGTATCTTCTGCGTCTGTATCTTCTGCAACCGCATCAATAGTATCTTCTGCGTCTGTATCTTCATCAACTGCATCAATGGTATTTTCTGCTGCAGTATCTTCGTCACTTGCCGGAGTATTTACCACTTCATCAGTAGTTTGTTCATCGCTTGCCGGAGTCACTTCTACGCCATCAACAGTATTCTCTGCTACTGCATCAACCGTATCTTCAGGTGCAGTATCTTCTGCCACAGCTGCTACATTTACAACTTCCTCAGTTGTATTTTCAGCCACCGCTTCTATATTAACGATATCTTTTGTATCTTCAGTAACTGCATCAACAGTATCTTCATCAACTGTTGATTCAGGAGTTTCTGCGACTGTATCTTCATCAACAGTGTTTTCTGCAACTTCATCAGCTGTATTCTCAGCAACCGTATTTTCTGCTACTTCTGCAGCTGTATTTTCAGCTGTTGTTTGCT